>DSBG01000010.1 GCA_011046135.1 Deltaproteobacteria bacterium | reverse complement strand
CTCCGTCACCTTCAGGAAGATGTAGGTCATGTCGTTGACCGCATCTTCTCCTTCCGGTGTCAGACCTCCCAGGGTAATCGCCTGGTCCGACGAACTTCCCCCGAAGTAGATGGTCGCGATATAGGGCATGCAGGGGAGATGATCGGTACACCTGAAGAAGAAGCAGCCCACGAGCTCGATGGCGCGCTTAATGTATTCCTCACGCTCTTCTTTCGTGGCAAGCTTCGCCATGTCAGAGGCGAAATAGGGCTGAAGCCACTGATCCAGCCTCCCGAGGGAGAGCCCTGCATTGGTGTTCTCGATGTGCGCCCCCACCATGGTGATCCAGATAGCGTTTATCGCCTCATCGAGGGTACGTGCAGGATATTCAACAACCTGCGAGCAGATCTCCGCAAGCCTCTCGAGCTCCACCCTGCGCTGTGGGTCTGCCTCTGCGGCCGCTTCCGCAGCCGCCTGCCTGGCCAGATTCTTTGAATAGGCGGTGAGTCCCCTGAGACTGATGATCATGGCCTCTCTCACGGCATTCTTATCCGGATCAGGATCTTCTTTCATGGCCCTGTTCGTCTCTTCGATGATGCCGTGCGTGCCCAGGCTCAGAATCTTTGGGAAGTCGGGGATCGTGTGTGAAAACGCCGAAGATTTAAAGGTGAAATATACCGCAAACCGTTCGTCTATCTGCTGTGCGAGCGAATCGTTGTGCTTGCTGCGAACCCGTTCCCTGAAGTTCTTGTCGATCCAGTACGGGAAAATTTCATGGTGGAGGGCCCAGAGTTCATCGTTCGAGATGTCATAGGGAAAGAGGAGTCGATGCGGTACCGTGAAGAGTTCCGGCCACAGATAGGTGCCTGCGGCATCGACATACGGCAGGGCACCGACTTCTTTCGAGGTCGTGGTCCCTGCAATGAGATCTCCTTTCCGGACGATGGGCTTGCGGTTTTCCATAATATATGCGAAGGCGTGGCCCCGCCTGAGTTCCGGAATCCACGGGGTTCCGTCTGCCTTGGTATCGAATCCGTTCTGTTTATGCCATTGGGTGAGGAGCCTGGGCATTTCGATACAGACCTGAGCCTTCGTGGTGAAATGGAGATCGAGAAATCCTTTCAGCCGTGGAAAATTCTCAAGCGTGTACTGCGAAAGGTAGGGATCCTCCAGAAACTGCACACCCGGATCAATGGACTCGGCCTTCATGCTGCGAGTCCTGCGAGCCTCAAGCGCTCTGCTCAGCTCTGGACGATGGTGGGGACATTCTGCCAGGGCACTCTTCCTCGATTGCACGTGTTCCTTTTCCAGGCCTTTTCTCTGCTGTGCCTGGAGAAGAACTGAAAGAAGGAAGAAGAACACGAGCAGGTATGTCTGCTTGCCCTCGGTTCTCATCTCGCTCTTGAGCAGCATGTAGACCTGCTCGGTGGTCGGAGCGGTGAGGATCTTCTTCAGCGCGGCATCAGAGGCAAAGACCACCACAACGTCGGCATCGGCCGGTATGCGGCGCGTAACGGAAACCGTGCCGTTGAGAAATGAAATGGAATTTTCAACCGTGCCGGTCTCCGTGCGTATCCCCACCGTGAAATTGATCCACCCCTGGTCGCTGGAAAGGTACTTTCTGAGGGATTTCCGATGGTTGTAACTCGCGGCCATGATGTTCAGAAGCACGGACAGGAGCAGATTCGCCGAGGACTTCCTCTTCCTTGAATTGATGGCTGTTTGAGGCTGCATGATACGTCCTCCTTTTCGCTCACCATTGAAACACTGTCACAGCATAACATCACGAGTTCAACGTGCCGGATTCGCCACAGCACCGTTTCTCATAGCAGAACTATCCTCAATAGCCTTTCACCACGGGCATGTCAATGCACCCGAAGGAAACGCCACGACCTCTCGCCGGGCTATCCCCGAGAAGGATCACGGCAAGCCTACTTCATGCCCGCCTTGGCCGCAATGAGCATCGGATCCCACACCGGCGAGAAGGGAGGGGCGTAGGCGGTGTCCAGGGCGTAAATCTCGTCCAGGCGCATGCCCTGTGTAACGGCAACGACCAGCGCATTGATCCTCAGGGCAGAACCAGCCTTTCCGATGATCTGGCCACCTACGATCACCCTGGTCTCCTCTTCAAAGTAGATCTTGACCCAGATCTCTGAAGAACCGGGGAAATACCCTGGCAGGTTGCGTGCCTTGATCTTGACCGAACTGATGTGCTTCAGATTGTACCGGTCGATGTCTGTCTGCCCGAGGCCGGTCTTTGCGATCTCGAGATCAAACGCCCTAGTGACCGCGGTACCGATGATGCCGGGAAAAGGCTTGAGCTTTGTGCCGGCGAGTTCGGCAACGATGTTCTCTCCGCACATTCTGCCCTGCCGGTTGGCCGTTAGTCCGAGGGGAATGAACACGGGTTCGCACATCAGGCGGTGAAACACCGTGCTGCAGTCTCCTGCCGCGTAGATATCCGGGTCCGAGGTCCTGAGGTACCGGTCCACCAGGATTGCCTTGCGCGGGCCAAGGTCGAGCCCGGCATTCTGCGCGATTTCACTGCTTGGCGAGACGCCGATGCTTACGAGAACACAGTCTGCGGCGATGGTGGTCTCGTCCTCGAGCAGGACCGCTTTCACCCGTTCATCGCCTTCCATACCCACGACCTTCGTTGACGTGACGATGTCGACGCCGTTCTTCTTCAGCTCGGTGGCGACAAGCTCGCTCATGTCTTCGTCCATGATGGCCATGATGCGATCGAGGGCCTCCACAATCGTGACCTTCATCCCGAGGTGGGCAAAGGATTCAGCGACTTCCACCCCGATATAGCCGCCGCCTATGATCACGGCCCTTTTCGGCTTTTTCTCTTCTATAAAGGCCTTGATGTCGATCCCGTCCTGGAACTCCTTCATGGGGAAGACCCCTTTGAGCCGGATGCCCGGCATGTCCGGTATGATGGCCCGGGCGCCCGTGGCGATGACGAGCTTCTCATACGCCTGCTCAAAGGTTACCTCGTCCGTGAGATTCCGGATGGTAACGGTCTTGTGATCACGATCGATGGATATCGCCTCATGGCGTGTTTTCAAGTTGATCCCGCGCTTGTGGATGGCATCATCGGGGTGCAGTGCAATGAGTTCCTCCTGCTCGCGTATCTGACCAGATACGTAGTAGGGAACCCCTCAGGCCCCGTACGAGATGTAGGCCTCTTTCCCGAATACCATGACCTCCTGTTCCGGCAGAAAGCGCTTGATCGTACTTGCCGCACTCATCCCCGCTGCAACGGCTCCTATGACAACAATGGGCTCCATGGGCATCTGCTCCTTTTTACTGTAGTGTATTCCTTCCTTGATAATAAGGCCTTGTGGCTCTCTGTCCAGTAAAACCTTCGCCCTGAGAATACCTCATCTCGGAAATCTCCCGTCTCTCTGATTCTCAATCCAAGGTCCACAGTAACCCCGGCAGCAGTGCGCTGTTCAAAAACGCGCTCCCATGCTTCACGTGGCATGCTCTTCGATGATTCTTTACCAGGTGAACCCCTCGTTTCTGATCTGTTTGTTCCAGAGAGCATCAAATTTTTTTACAGGAAAAAAACATATTGACATACATTGGAATCATCTGTAGTGAATAAAGTTCCGACTGATTGGTCGGTAATTAAACCGCCTGGTCGGTTTTTGAATGGGGTTTTAGTTTCTTTGTGATTCGTTGCAGAAAGAATGTCGCGGAGGAGAGGTTTGCCTTGAGCACAGACGCCCCCATTCTCCCTGGTTATGCTGAAAAGGAGCGGGTGCATGCCTCCCATACCGGAGCTGGAAGCAATCAGAAAGGCTCAGATCCTCGATGCAGCTCTGAGAACCATTGCCGAACATGGCTGCGCAAATGTCACCATGGATGATATCTGCAGAACCGCCGGTCTCTCCAAGGGGGGACTTAACCACTACTACAAATCCAAAAACGATCTGTTCATGGCCGCGTTCCAGGAATTTTTCAAACAGATCTTCCAGCGCGGTGAAGACACCATGAACCTGTACGATGACCCGATGGAAAAACTCCTGTCATTCAGCTGGCTCTACAATGAATCGGACCCTGATCTGCACATAGGCTATCCGATCCTGTTCGACTTCATGGCCATCGCAGTCCACGAGCATGACTACCGGAAAATTTTCGAGGACTGGATTGAAAACTGGCTTGCCCTTTTGAAGAAGGCTCTCCTCCTCGGGCAGAAACAAGACAGATTCCAGGGTGTCGATCCCGATGCCGCGGTCATGACCATATCCGCGATCTACCAGGGAATCGCCACCCGCTGGTATCTTGCACCGGATACCCATTCAACAGCATGGGCGCTGGATTCCCTCGAGCGTTCAGTGCGGGGTCTCCTCGCCTCGTACGGCGAGACATCACAAGTGAAAGGGGGTGGTTACCACAAGTGAATCAGGCGTTGACCGGGTTCTGAACGTTTTTACGGGCAGAACATGAACGTGAGGTCCTTGTTGTGGAAGATTCAAAACCATTGAGTTCGGGTCATGAGTTATACCCATACTTACGTAAAAAAGGAGGATCGTATGGCAATATTTGCAAGCACGGAAAAAATGTACGAGGTGTTAGGGGAACTGTTCAACACCCTCATGAAGAATGAAGCGGTCTACCAGAAGTATCTTGATTCCAACATTACCATCAAGTTCGACATCTTTGACCCCGCAGGCTACATCTGGCTCACCAGTGACGGAAAAGTCATCTGCGGAGAGGCGGATCTGAAACCCACAATCCTGATGACGCTCAGCGGTGACTCGTGCCACAAGTTCTGGCTCAAGGAACTCACGCTCCCCATCGCCCTGGCAAAGGGGCACATCAAGGCAAAAGGACCCATGCCCAAGGTGCTCAAGCTCCTGCCCCTGCTCAAGCCTGCCTACGAGGCATACCCCGAAATCGCGAAGAAACACAACATTGCCTAACTGTTTCAAGGAGGAAGCCTATGAGTATCGAGAGAAGCCTGAAGCAATTCGAGGAAGAGCGGAAGAATTCCGCCAGGATCGCGGCGCGGCTGCTGCTGGCCTCCTGCGTCACTTCTCCTCGCGTGGGAGGTGTGGGTGAGTGCTCCGTGCACATCCTCGATGAAGACACCGACATCGAGGACCTCTGCCAGCAGATCGAACTGATGGCCGAGGAGAACACGGCATGGGAGTTCTTCAAGAAGGATGCGGCAATGCTGCGCGATGCAGACGCAGTGCTGGTGGTGACGTCGCTGAGAAGTCTGACGGATCCATCGGACATTAACTGCAACATGTGCGGCAAGCTCACCTGTGAGTATCTCAGGGAAGAACCGAAGCTGCCCCAAGAACCCGGGGTGGCATTCACCGGGCCGTTGTGTTCCTTCCGGGCGAACAACATCGCCTATGCCATCGACGGCATCGTGGCGCTGGCCCGCAACCTCGGCATCGACTACGGGGTGTACTGGTCCGTGGGTGCCGCAGCCATGAGGATGGGCATACTCCCGAGGGCCACCGGGTTCGCCCTTGGCGTAGGGATATCCGTGACTGAAAAGAGCCCCTTCAGAGACATTCCGGAAAAGTACGACGAGATCAACGAACGGACCATGAACGACCGGATCATCAGCAGACTCTGGCCGCAGTTCAGGTCAATCTACAGTTGAGGAGGACGAGAACATGGCGACTATAGAATTGAATGAACTGCTCACCAATGCCCTCGACAGGGCCGTCGAGTTCATGGCCCTGGCTGCTCACACCAGTTTCCGTTTCGGAAAGCACAATACCGTGAAGATCATCTCCGTGGGAAATGAGGAGATCGAACAGATCGCGGAATACTGCTTCTCGTTGGGTGACATGGCCCCTCTGGCAGCACGGGACGGACGGTTTGCCGTGGATCTGATAAAGGAACCCACAAAACTGCTCCTCCTCGGCGAAAAGAGAAAATCCTTGTTCAATTACAACTGCGGCGCCTGCGGCTACAGGACATGCGCGGAACTCAACAAGGCCGAAATGGTTGAGTCTCTCACCTCGAACGGCCCGAGCTGCCAGTTCAGAAACATCAACCTGAACATCGCAGCCGATGCCGCTGCCGCAATGGCATGGCGCCTTGGTCTTCACTGCCGGGTGTTCAGCACCTTCGGGTTTGCGGCCAAAGCCCTCGACATCATCACGGACGTGGATCTGGTGGTGAGTGTTTCCGTGAGCGTTGCGAAGGCCGATCCGTACTTCGACCGCCACAAGTTCTGGACTCAGGACTTCTGGGACGAGATCTTCAAGAAGGAATTCCCCACATTCTCCCGCGGATTCATCGGCGCGGTGGAAGACGAAGACTGGTGAGGAACAGCAAGGAGGTATTCATGGCATCAAAAACGCACCTGAACCAGGTGATCGCGTCTCACCTGGTGGAACTCAAAGCAGACAGTTTCCCGGACAGACAGATCTATATCTTTGAACAGGGAGAACACGGCGAGGAGATTCTCACCTATCAGAAACTCGATGACAACGCAAACAAAATCGCTCGGATGCTCCTGGACAACGGAATATCAACGGGGGACACCTTCGCTGTCTTCATGCGCAACTACCCCGAGTTCGTGTACTCGCTGCTGGCTGGCACCACCATCGGAGCGATCATGATACCCATCGACCCCAGATCCCGGGGAGACCGCCTGAAATTCTTCTTCAAGAACTCCGGGGCAAAGGCCGCCATCATCTCCGACGACTGCCTGGAGCAGCTCAGCGAGGTCGTCGATGATCTGACAGGCGTCAAGCTGATCTCCGTGGCGTACCAGAAAGGAAACGACGTGCCTGTGGACAGCAGGTTTCACGTGCTCAACGAAACACTGGAACAGGATTCCTGGGACAGGGTCGACCAGAAGATCTTCGACGTACGTCATCCCATGCAGATCATCTACACCTCGGGAACCACCGGTGACCCCAAGGGCGTGAAGATCCGGAACAACCGCACCGGGGTGTACAATATCCTCAACCAGATCGTCTGGAAATACAAACCACATGATGTGCTCTACAACGGGCTTTCCCTGACCCATGGCAACGCACAGGCCGTCACCCTCTTCCCGGCGCTGTACTCGGGGATCACGGCGGTCTTCAGCCCGCGATTCACCAAGAGCAGGATCTGGGACATCTGCAGGAAGTATGGGTGTACTTCATACTCTCTGCTCGGCGGCATGATGGGCGGCATCTTCAATGAACCCGAAAAGCCAAACGATGCGGACAACCCGGTGGAAGTGGTCATCAGCGCCGGAACGCCGCCTGCCATCTGGGAGACGTTCGAGAAGCGGTTCAATGTCAAGATCCTCGAGTGGTACGGCGCCGTTGAGGGCGGCTTCGCATACAAGCCCATCGGCAAGGGCCCCATCGGGTCTTTCGGGAAACCCGTGCCCGGGGTCATGGAATTCAAGGTAGTGGATGAGAACGACAAGGAAGTCCCGGTGGGCGAAAAGGGTGAACTCATCAGCAGGATGATCCGTGGAGACACCAAGGTTGACTACCTCGGCCTGCCCGAGGCATCGAAGGAAAAGACCATGGGCGGGTGGCTCAGGAGCGGCGACATCGTCCACAAGGATGCAGAGGGGTGGTACTACTTCGACTTCAGGAAGGGGACCGAACTCCGCAGGGCAGGAGACTTCATCCAGCCCGATCTCGTGGAACGGGTCATCGGAGAACACCCCGACGTGAGCGAGGTCTGCGTGTACGGCATCCCTGCAGCATCCGGTGCCCCCGGCGAGAGCGACCTGGTGGCAGCCATGGCCCCCTTCGAAGGAGCGGCCATCGATCCGAAGGAGATCTTCGACACCTGCAGGAAGAGCCTTGAGGCCAACTTCATTCCCTCCCATCTCCAGATCGTCCAGGAGATCCCCAAGACCATCTCGGAAAAGGCCCTGGACCGGAAGCTGAAGGAGGATTTTCTCAACAAGGTAGGAACCTTTTACGACTACAACGACTACAAGTGAGCACAAGGTAATCCTGAACCGGAGCACGATCAGGTGCGCCCTTGCGTTCATGAACAGTAAGGAATGGACCCAAAAAGGAGGTTTTCATGTCATATACAGAGTTGAACCTTGAACTGTCAGATGAACACAGTGCACTGAAGGAAAACGCCCACAAGTTTGCCGTGGAGGTTTTGAGACCCGCGGCCATCGAGCTCGACGCCATGACGCCCGAGCAGGTGATTGCAAAGGATTCCATTTACTGGGACTGCATGAGAAAGATGTATGAGAACGGCTACCACACAATCCTGATCCCGGACGAGTATGGGGGGCTCGGACTCGATCCTCTGGGTGTCCACATCGTGTTGGAGGAGCTCTCTTACGGCAGCGTGGGGTTCGCGGTCTCCATCGGGGTTTCATGCTTCTCGGCCTTTTATGCCTCACTCATCGCGGAAGACCCCATCATCGAGAAGTTCATCATCCCGTTCGTGAACTGCACGGATGCGAGCATCATGTCCTGCTGGGCCATCACCGAACCTGACCATGGGTCGGATATCCTCATGCCCTTCACCGACATCTTCAACAATCCCAAGATCTCACAGCAGATCAAGGCAGTAAAAAAGGGCGACAGGTACATCATCAACGGTCAGAAATCCGCATGGGTGTCCAACGGACCCGTTGCCACGCAGGCTTCACTCTTCGTGAACATCGACCCGTCCCAGGGAATGGCCGGAGGCGGCATCGGGCTGATCGACCTGAACCAGCCGGGGGTCACCCGAGGCAAGCCATTGGACAAGATGGGCCAGCGGGAACTGCCCCAGGGAGAGATCTACTTCGACAATGCAGAGCTGCCCGTTGACCATATGATCATCGACCAGGAGAGCTACGAGATGTTCACGGACATCACCCTGGCTACCGCAAATGCCTGTATGGGGGCCTTCTTCACAGGTGTTGCCCAGTCCGCCTATGACCTGGCACTGGCATACTCCAGGGAGCGCGTTCAGGGGGGCAAACGGCTCTGTGATCACCTGACCGTGCAGAAAAAACTCTTCGACATGTTCTCCAAGGTGGAGCTTTCCAGGGCATACTCACGCGCAGCAATTCAGTACAACATGTGCA
Source organism: Deltaproteobacteria bacterium (assembly GCA_011046135.1). Taxonomy (GTDB): domain Bacteria; phylum Desulfobacterota; class Desulfomonilia; order UBA1062; family UBA1062; genus DSBG01. The sequence goes on along the minus strand of DSBG01000010.1, from coordinate 47,020 downwards.
CACAGCCTCCTGCAACCCAGTATTCCATCGCTTCCAAGGTATTCTGCACACAATCAGCCTTCGAAGTGGCGAGCGACGCCCTGCAGATTTTCGGCGGCAACGGCCTGTCTCGGGAATATCCCATCGAGAAGATCTTCAGGGATGCCCGGGCCGGCATGATCGAGGATGGGTCCAACGACATCCTCGCCCTTGCGGCAGCCGGGCTCATCCTGCGAGAGGAATGATGCGAACACGAGACATGATCATTTTCCTCCTCGGCCATGCTGAATTGAGGAGAGGAGGGTAGAGCCGGCTTTTTTGTATGCTGCGATAAATGAATCATCAGAAATGGAGGAAATACGACATGAGTGATGTATTCGTCATTGGATCCGGCATGATCAGGTTCAACAAATATCCGGACAAGACAGTCCGGGGTATGGCTCACGAAGCCGTCGACCTGGTGTTGAAAGATGCCGGACTCACAAAAGAGGATATTCAGGCAGCCTATGTATCCAACACCTTCTGGGGCATGTTCTCGAATCAGCACTCCATCCGCGGAGAGGTCATGCTCTGGGACATGGGGATCGACCGGATCCCCATCGTGAACTGCGAGAATGCCTGTGCAGGTGCGTCCACTGCACTCTACCTCGGATACACAGCTATCAGGGCAGGCATGTTCGACGTGGTGCTCGCCCTAGGCTCTGAAAAGATCACCCACCCCAACAAGGCCCTGTCCCTCGGGGCATATGCCTCCTGCATGGATGTGGAGAACTTTGCAGAACACATCAAGATGTTCGAGGAATTGAACAAAACCTTCAACGTCGCAATACCCGAAGACCAGTCACCCCCTGGGGAGGGCAGGAGCATCTTCATGGATGCCTACGCCATGGGTGCACGGTGGCACATGTCCAAATTCGGGTCCACCCAGCACCAACTGGCCGTGATCTGTTCCAAAAATCACTGGCATGGGTCGCTCAATCCCCTCTCCCAGTACCAGAATGACATGAGCGTCGAAGAGGTTCTTGCCGACAGACCCGTTGCCTATCCGCTGACCCGGGCCATGTGTGCCCCGGTGGGAGATGGGGCCGTTGCAGCCATCCTGTGTTCTGAATCGTATCTCAAGAAGCTCACGGACAAGAGGCCGGTCCGCATCAGGGCCTCGGTCCTTGGTTCGGGCATGCACCGGGATCTCGACGGCCCCGATATCGGCGAGCGTCTCTCGAAACAGGCCTATGACATGGCCGGGCTTGGCCCTGAGGACATCGATCTGGCCGAGCTGCACGATGCCACGGCATGGGGTGAACTCCACCAGAGCGAGGTCATGGGATTCTGTCCCCTGGGAGAGGGCGGCATCTTCGCGAAATCGGGCGCCACGAAGCTCGGAGGGTCGCTGCCCATCAACACGAGCGGGGGACTCGAATGCCGCGGGCATCCCATCGGCGCATCAGGTCTCGCCCAGATTCACGAGATCGTCACCCAGCTCCGTGGGGAAGCGGGAAAACGCCAGGTGGAAGGTGCCAGGATCGGGTTGACGGAGAACGGGGGGGGCAACATCGGTGTCGAAGAGGCCTCCATGACGATCCACATCCTGGAGAAGGTCTGATTTATATTGATTGAAAAGAGGCCCTGGCCCGCCTGGGAACGGGCCTCTTGCTGTACTGAAAGGAGGGTGTCCCGGTGAAACGGGTACTCATCACCGGCGTGTCCGGATATTTCGGATCAAAGCTCGTCTCGTTCCTTGCCGGAAAGGAGGACGTGGAAGAGATCATTGGGATCGATATCAAGGAACCATCCATCACCATGGAGAAACTCACCTTTATCAGGCACGATGTGCGGGAAGATCTTCTGCCCCTGGTCCAGGGAAAAGGGATCGACTGGGGCATTCACGCCGCGTACATCCTGCCGCCCCTGCACAACAAATGTCTGATGGAGGACATAAATATCAACGGTACGCTCAATTTTCTCAGGGCATGTGCCGAGGCAGGCATCCCGCAGCTCGTTCAGTGTTCATCCACCACTGCCTACGGGTTTCACCCCGACAACGAGGTTCCCCTGAAGGAGGACAGTCCCCTCCGGGGCAACATCGACTTCACCTATTCGAAGAACAAGCGTGAACTGGAGAATCTCTGCAGGGAATTCCGGGAGGACCACCCCGGCATCAACCTCATCGTGGTGAGACCCTGCTTCGTGGTGGGACCCGGGATCGACAACCCCCTGTCCCGGCACCTGACGAAAAAGATCGTCCTCATCCCTGCCAAGACAGCGCCGTTCCAGTATATCCACGAGGACGACCTCGTCGAGATCATCTACCTCCTGCTCAAGAACCGCAAGACGGGCGATTACAACCTTGTCGCAGACGGGCTCATGACCTTCGACGAGATGATCAGGGCTCTGGGAAACTGGCCGCTGAAGCTGCCCTTCTCCCTCATGTACCCCTTGAACAACCTCGCATGGTTCCTCCGCCTGAAGTTCCTGACTGAGTTTCCGAGCTGCGGGCTGAACATGGTGGTCTATCCCTGGTATGCGAGCAACGACAAGGTCAAGAACGATCTGGGCTACCGGTTCGGCTACACGACCCGGGAAGCCTTTGCCGATTTTGTCCGCCATGTCGCCGACAAGAAGAAACCGCTACTGGCGAACCTGTTTCCGAACAGACGCGGGAAACACCCCGAAGGAACCTCGTCATGAACCTGAATTTCACAGGCAAAACGGTTCTGATCACCGGTTCATCCATGGGCATCGGCAGAGGTCTCAGCGCCTGCTTTGCCCGGGACGGGGCCAATCTCTTCCTCACCGACCTGCCCTCGTGCGAGGAAAAGGTCGTCGTTTGGGCCGATGAACTCACCAGGCGCCACAACATCACCACCTGGACCTTCTGCACCGATCTCACGAGACCAGACGGACCCGAAACGCTCCACCGCGAGGTGACCGCACAAGCGGGAGTTCTCCACACCCTGGTGAACAATGCCGGGATCTGCTCCTATGGAAGATTTGACACCATGGACCACGAACGCCTCGAGAAAATGGTCCTCTTGAACTGCATGGGGTACGCGAAACTCATGCGCCTGTTCCTGCCCTCCATGATCCAGCGGAATGAGGGGGCTGTTCTGAATGTCTCTTCGGTCTCCGCCTTCCAGCCGCTCCCTTCCATCGCACTCTATGCGGCATCCAAGGCCTTTACCCAGAGCCTGACCGAAGGAATCGCGAGCGAGCTGCCCTGGAAGTCACGGGTGCGAGTTGCCACCATGAACCCGCCCTTCACCAGGACGGGACTCATCTCTGAAGCAGGGTTTCCCGAGGACTTCATCCCCTTTTCCATCTCCCTCAAGACCATCGAGGAGGTAACGGAACTCGGGTACACGGCCTTCAAGAACGGCAGGCTCTTTTTCGTCCCCGGATGGCAGAACAAGCTCCTGCACCTGTGCATCGGAAGAATCCTTCCCCGCAGGGGAATCAACCTCATTGCTCGGATCAGCATGCGGGCATGGTCTGACCTCATACCCTGGAGAAGGCCCGGCTAGATCGGGCGGAGGAGAATCCCCATTTTCCACGGTATGTACCCGGGTATTCCTGTGGTAGTGTGGAGGTCATGAAGACCACCCTGAGACATTGCATCATGCTCTGCAGCAATCACACGTGCGGCCTGCGCTTTCCCATCAGGGAAGAACATGGACGAGGACATCGATGCCCGATGTGCGGGGCACCCGTCCAGAGGGTCTCCGGCCCGTACGAGGAGCACAAGTCCCCGAAATTCAGCCCAGACGATGCCCCCCCGAGAGTCCTCGTGCTCCTGGACAACATCAGGAGCGTCTTCAACGTGGGCTCCATTTTCAGAACCGCCGACGGGGCAGGCGTTGAGCACCTCTCCCTGTGCGGCATCACCGCGACTCCCGACAACCCGAGGCTCAAGAAGACAGCCCTGGGTGCCCACGAGAGCGTCCCGTGGTCATTCCACAGGAACGCATTCACCACGGCTCAGCAAATGAAGTCTTCCGGGATATCCCTGTGGGCCCTCGAGGGAGGGCCTGCCTCCGTGCCCATCTCCCATGCGTGCAGGGACCTGGACGGGAACGCCATCTGCCTGGTCGTTGGCAACGAAATCTGCGGGGTGGACCCGGGGATCCTTTCGATGTGCGAAAAGATCATCGGCATTCCCATGGGCGGTATCAAGACCTCGCTGAACACCGCCGTGGCATTCGGCATCGCGGTGTACACGCTCAGATTCCAATACGAACGACAGGTCCGTTCCACCCCGAGAATCGATGGACAAGTAATCAGATAGCCGCTGACAAGAGGAGAGCTGATCTGATAGTGTAATCATCCGTAAATCTTTCCTCCCAGTTCTCAAGGGAGGCCGAGGAGGAAGCCATGGGAAGGAGACTCCTGATCATCGGTGGCGTTGCCGGAGGAGCGACGGCAGCGGCCAGGGCGCGCAGGATCGACGAGCATGCGGAGATCATACTCTTCGAGCGGGGAGAATATATCTCGTTCGCCAACTGCGGTCTCCCCTACTTTATCGGAGATGTCATCGAGCAGCGGGACAGCCTGCTCGTGACAACACCTGAAACCTTTTCCACGCGCTACAACATCGATATCAGGATCTTCCATGAAGTGACGTCCATCGATAGGGAGCTCAGGCAGGTAACGGTCAGGGATCTTACGACCGGACAAGCCTATAGAGAGCCCTACGACAGGATCATCCTCTCCCCGGGAGCGGAGCCCGTGAAACCCAAGATCCCGGGCATCGATGAACCGGGCATCTTCAACCTCCGGAGCATCCCTGACTCGGAGAACATCAAAACCTTTGTCGATACGGTCCGGCCGAGGGATGCCGTGGTGGTGGGTGGGGGATTCATCGGCATCGAAATGGCCGAAAACCTCGTTGAGCGCGGGGTGAACACCACGATCGTGGAGATGCTCGACCAGGTAATGCCCCCCCCTGGACTATGAAATGGCAGGACTCGTCCACGCCCACCTGAGGGAACAGGGGGTGACCCTGAAGCTGAAGGAGGGTGTGATGTCCTTTGCACACAACCAGGGCCGCATTGTCGTCACCACGAGCAGGAACAGCACCCTCGAGTGTGATCTGGTCGTGATCTCGGTGGGCATCAGGCCCGAGAACAGGCTTGCGCAGGAGGCCGGGCTGGAACTCTGCGAGCACGGACACATCAGGATCACCCCTGCCATGGCCACCTCGGACCCTGACATCTTTGCCATCGGTGATGCGGTCTGCGTCAGGGACTTCGTCTTCGGCTTCCCGGTCAATACCGCGCTGGCAGGTCCTGCGAACAAGCAGGGCCGCATCGCAGCCGACAACGCCCTCGGGAGAAGGTCCGTGTTCCGGGGCACCCTTGGCACCTCGGTGGTAAAGGTGTTCGATCTCACGGTGGCGGGAACCGGCATGAACGAGAAGAGCCTGAGACAGAAGAGTATCCCCTACCTGGTGAGCTACACGCACTCCGGCTCCCATGCATCCTACTATCCGGGTTCCGAGATCATGTCCATCAAGCTGCTATTCTCGCCCGGGACCGGCAGGATTCTCGGCGCACAGATCGTCGGCGGCAGCGGTGTGGACAAACGGATCGACGTCATCGCAACCTCCATCCATGCGCAGATGAGCGTGTTTCACCTCGAAGAACTGGAACTCGCCTATGCCCCGCCCTACTCCTCGGCAAAGGACCCGGTGAACATCGCGGGCTTCGTGGCAGCGAACATGATCAGGGGGGACCTCGAGACTCTCAACTGGCACGACCTCGTGTCCCTCGACATGAATCACCATGTGCTGATCGACCTCAGGAACCCCGACGAACTCGAACTCTCCGGCACGATCCCGGGTTCTCTCCATATTCCGCTGCACGAACTGCGCACTCACCTGCCCAGGTTCGATCGGGCCAAGACCTATGTTCCCTTCTGTGCAGCAGGGCTGCGTGGATACATTGCGCACCGGATCCTCGTCCAGAATGGGTTCAGGTCGAAAAACTTGAGCGGCGGGTACAAGACCTACCTCGGTGCACAAGACAAGATCATGGAGGAATCGGCCTCCACCAAGCTCTGGCTGAGCGAATAGCTTCTACGACCTACGACCTGACACTCCTGTGCAGTTTCATGGTCACGAGGTTATCACTGTCCGGACAGGAAAGCTCAATGGTGTCACCCTCCCACCAGGGCAGACTCCCCCCGAACTGGAAGCACTGGAGCGCAGGGAAGATGTCGTGGTAGAAAAATCCGCAGAGCCCTGCCGGGTCGTGACAGCTGATCTCGAAGATTTCACCCGGCTGATGACCGGCACTGCATATCCCCTTGACCGAGACGATTTCGGCCATCACCGTGCACCCGATCCCGGGATCCTTTGCCATGGCACCCCTCCTTCTTGAAATTGCTGGATAATAAACCTTTCCAAACAGCTCGAGGAATTGTATCATATCGGCGGAGAAGCAGTCCACGGCAAGAGAGGGAGCCCTGTTCCGATCAAGATCCCTCCCGTACCACGAGGAAATGGGGAGACCATGAATGCATTTCTCGCTGACCTGATACAAGAAGCACCGATCCTCACCGACGGGTCCTGGGGCACCCAGATCATGAAGAAAAGGCTGAAGCCAGGCGAGTCAACGGATTCCTGGAACCTCACCCACCCGGACAGGATCGAGGAGGTGGCCCGGGCATACGTGGATGCGGGCAGCCGGATTATTCTCACCAACACCTTCGGTGCCAACCGGTACGTGCTCGGCAAGTTCGGCCTGGCTGAACAGGTCTCTGAGATCAACATGCGCGGTGTGGACATCTCGAAAAAAGCTGCCGGGTCGCGAGCGTACGTGTTCGCATCCATGGGCCCCAGCGGCAAGCTTCTGGTCACCCGGGATGTCACCGAGGCCGACCTGAAGGCTGCCTTCGAAGAACAGGCTCGTGCCCTTTCCCAGGCGGGGCCCGATGCCATCGTGGTGGAGACCATGATGGATCTGGCCGAAGCCCGCATCGCTGCCGAGGCTGCAGTTCCAACCGGGCTCCCCGTCATCGCCTGCCTCGTGTTCGACTCGGGCAAAGGCAAGGATCGGACCATGATGGGCAACACACCGGAAGACGCCGTGGAGGTGCTCTCCGGAGTCGGTGTGGACGGCATCGGCGCCAACTGCGGACAGGGCATCGAGGGCTTCATCCCCATCTGCAGACGGATGCGGGCAGCCACGGATCTGCCGATCTGGATGAAGGCGAATGCCGGTCTGCCGGAGCGTGTTGACGGACAGATCGTGTACCGCACCACGCCCGAGGAATACGCCGCGTACATCCCTGAACTCGTCCGGTCCGGCGCCACGTTCGTCGGCGGGTGCTGCGGTACTGACGAGGCGTTCATCCGCGCCATGGGCACAGCACTGAGAACCCTCTGACGAATAATCCCACACGCACGCGGCCGATCGACGTCCTGTTCCCTATTCACCATCCTTGCTGAAAACCTGCCTGATATCCTCAAGAATCATGTAGCATACCGGCACGAGAACGAGGGTGATGAACGTGGCGAAGAGCACCCCGAAGGCGAGCGATACCGCCATGGGGATGAGGAATCGGGCCTGGGGACTGCGTTCAAAGAGAAGGGGGGCCAGACCGGCAAAGGTGGTCAGCGAAGTGAGGATGATCGGCCTGAACCGTGCGAGGCCTGCCTCACGTATGGCGGCAAAAAGGTGCACGCCCTGTGCGCGTGCACGGTTGATGAAATCCACCATGACCAGGCTGTCGTTTACCACGACCCCTGCAAGGGCGACGAGCTCGAACAGAGAGAGGAGCGTGAGATCCAGCCCCATGATCACGTGCCCCCAGATGGCTCCTACGACCCCGAAGGGGATGGCCGCCATGACGATCAGGGGCTGAACGTATGATCTGAAGGGTATCGCAAGCAGCGCATAGATCATCAGGAGGGCAAGGACATACCCTTGCTTCAGGCTTCCCAGTGCCTCCTGCTGATCGCGCTGCTCACCCTCGAGGGCATACGAAACCTCGGGATAGGCTTCCAGAAGACGGGGCAGAACATTGAGCGTCATGTCAGAAATGATCTCGTTTGCATTTGCCTTTGCTTCGTCGATCTCGGCCGTAATATCGACGGTCCGTTGCCTGTCCGTCCGCTCTATGAACGAGTATCCCCTGTCATAGAGCACATCTGCGGCAACTGAAAACGGAATTTCTATTCCGTCGTGGAGTCGGATGCGCTTAATCTCGAGATTGTGAAGCAATCGTCGCTCTTGCGAAGGATAGCGTACCATGACCTTGATCTCGTCCCGTCCCCGTTGAATGCGTTGTGCCTCTTCGCCAAAGAATGCCTGTCTGACCTGTTTTCCGAGGTCTGACAGGGTGAGCCCCAGTAATTCGGCTTCGGCAGTGATGGAGATCTTGAGCTCCTGTTTGCCCTTAACGAAAGGAGTCGGAGACGTCAAACACACCGGGATATTGGGCTATCTTTTCCTTGAGCTGTTCGGCTGCGCGCTTCAGCGCTTCATAGTCCGCACTTGCAAGCTGGACGTTTATCGGAGCTCCGGCGGAGAACAGCGAACTCGTGAAGACCAGTTCCACGGCATCGGGGATGGTACCGGTCAACTCTCTCCACCGATTGGCAATCTCGGTACTGCTCGCTGTCCTGTTCTCGGATGGGACGAGTTCGATATTCACCTCTCCAAGGTGCGATCCCACAAACAGTGCCTGGCCCGCCACCGGCCCGCGCGATTCATTCCTGCCGGGCTGTTCTCCCACGGAAGCGAGGATGTGGCGCAGGACGCGCCGGTCTTCTCCAAACTCCGTCTCCAGAGCCCGGGCAGTTTCTTCAAGACGCATGACGGCCTGCCGCGTGACCTCCACGGGAGTGCCCAGAGGCAAAGTAAGCTCGGCAACGACGTTGTCCGCATCGATCTTGGGAAAAAAAACGAACTGGACCGTTCCGACAACCTGCGAAACAAGGACCGTCTCGGTACGGGGCACCACCGTTCCCTGGGAAGATACGCTCAGCCGAATATCCTGGAGCTGAACCGTCTGGACACGCACCAACGGAGGCAAGAAGCTCACTGGCCGCTGTTCGACTTTCGGGCGTGTTACAACTATGATGATTGCCCCGGCGAGACCGACCAGCAGAATGAGAACGGGCAGCAGAATCCTCACACTTGAATCATGAGACACGTCATTCCTCCTCGTTCTTTCAATCGTCATTGTCCCAATTCATAAATCCTCCACCGAGGGCCAGGTAGAGATCGATCCTCGCATCGAGTCTCTGGCGCCTCACACTCAGGAGCTGGCTCTGTGATTCATATGCACCCCGCTGCGCCTCGAGGAGAGAGATGTAATCGACGAGGCCGGAGAGGTAGCGTTCCTATGCAAGATCCCGTGCAGCTATTGCCTGTTCAACGGTCACCACCAGGGCCTGTTCCCTGAATGACAGGAGGGTCTCTGCCGTGAGCGTGCTCTCCACCTCGGCATATGCAACAAGGACATTCCTGGCAAACAGTACGGCAGCCTCATCCTCGCGCGCCCGCGCAAGGTCGACACCGGCTCTGAGCCTGCCTGCCTGAAAAAGGGGCTGGAGGAGATTTCCGGCAATACTCCAGAGCGTGTACTCACCGACAAGGAGATCTGCAAGTTCATCGCTCGCTCTTCCGCCCGATGCCGTCAGTGCAATGCGCGGGTACAACGCCGCTTCTGACTGAGCCACCCGCGCTTTCGTAGAAGCGAGACGCCGCTCTGAAGAGACAAGGTCCGGTCTGCGGCTGATAATTTCCGCCGGAATACCCACGGGCACAGGGGTGAGCGTTTGGGGAAACCCGCCTCCGATTCCGATGAGTCCCGAAGGGTAGCTGCCTGAGAGAATCTCCAGCTGTCTGAGAAGACGCTGGAGCTGATCCTGCCTGAAATAGAGAACTGATCGTGCAGAGGAAACATTCGGTTCTGCCAGGCGCAGGTCCAGGGAGGATCTCAGGCCCCGCTCGTAGCGTGCACGTATCTTTTCCAGAGTCTGCGTATAATTGTCAACACTTGACTGTGCGAGGTGGAGCTGCAGCTTCGCCTCAATACAGGCAAACCATGCCTTTGCCGTCTGTGCGGCAAGGGAAAGCCTGATTCCGTCCAGATCCGAACGGGATGCCTCGATCTGGGCGAGAGCGGCAGCATGCCCTGAACGCAGCCTTCCTCACAGGTCAATCTCTCAGCTGAGGTTCAGGGACGCTCCGAAGGAGTTCGCGGTTGATCTGATGACTACATCAGATCCTTGGGGAAAGGAACTTACCGCAACATTCTGCCTCCGGCTCGATGCGGACAAACTACCGTCGAGCAGAGGCTTGCCGTCGGCACCTTCGATTCGCGCCTGGGCCTGGGCAGCATCGAACCTTGCCAGTGCAGCTTTTACATCGAAATTTCTCTCAAGGGTTTTCTCTATGAGGTCGTTGAGTGCCGGATCTCCGAATTCTTCCCACCAGTGATCGATCTGTCCGTACGAAAGTGGATACGGGGATGTCCATCTGTCTGGAGGAGGTATCCCGAGATCCGGGTCAACTCTCTCCGGAGTGGATGAGGCGCACGAGAAAAGGAGCACGAGCACAACAGAGTTGAGGACAATGACCGATCTTCTCACGTATGTGTCTCCTCCTCACCATCATGCAAACACTGAACGTACTAGAACAAACAATAATGATCAAAGCGCTTGATTTCAAGAGACGCGGATTCGAACCGCTGCCCCTTTCCACGATCTCACAGAACATCCTGACCGGAACAGGGACCGAGGGGCCATCCTAAGACCAGGATGCGCCTGGTTCGGAAAATACACCTGTAGCTGCCTGTGTGAGCGGTTGTGCCTTTCTCCTTGCATCGGAGAGAAAAATCCTTCACCATCTTTCCAAGAAGAAAAAACCACCAGGAGGATGTTCGTGGACGCACACACCACCATGGAAGGCCTTTCCCAAGAGCAGCTCGTACAGTGGATCATCCAGGCCCTCAGGAGGATGCTCCTCCACTATGGATTCTGGTTCAACGAAACTTCCCACCAGCTCGGACTCAACCGGGCCTGCGAGCTGGAGGACCAGGTCGGGGAGAAAGCCCTGGCAATAACCATGAAGCGACTATCGAAGGTCCTGGGGTTCGAGGTAGATGCAGCCGGGATCCCCCTGAGTCTGAAGAACATGCCCAGGCAGCAGCTCTCCACCTTGGCCGAGGCCCTCGGCGTGAACTGGATCGGGAACGACGGTCTGTGGTTCCAGGAGATCGAGCAGGGGGAAGAGATGTTCACGGCGAAGCGGACCAATGACACCTGCTGGACGAGCTTCTCCCCGTACGAGGCCTTCAGGATCAGGCGTCTGTGTTCACTCCCGGAAAACCCGGGAATCATGGGCCTCAGGCAGGCCTTGTCCATGCGGATGTATGCCGTGGTGAACAGGCAGTCCTTCGAGATAGACGATGGGGGAAAAACACTGATCTTCAGGATGGAGAACTGCAGGGTACAGTCCAAGAGGAAGGAGAAGGGCCTCGACGACTATCCCTGCAAATCTGCAGGCGTGGTTGAATATTCGACCTTTGCCCGGGCAATCGACCCCCGGATTGCCACGGCGTGCATCGCATGCCCGCCTGACCCGCACCCGGATTCGTTCTTTTGTGCCTGGCGGTTTACCATCGAGAAGGGATAGTGTTCACACCCCTTATGTTTCGAGGGTCTCTGTGGGGAACAGGGACGTGGCCCACATCAAGAAATCACGGTGTCCTCATCAAGTACTGAGAATTCCCTGTTTCTTGAAGAGAATTTCTGCTACATTTTTTATAAGCTTTCTGTTGATATCGCCCGCTCTTCTCCGGGTGAGTGAAGGAACCACTTCAGGCGGATCACGTGATCATTGGATCGGCACGAGGGTCGCGGTGTAGTTCTCGTTCGGAGACACCCTTCATTTCGCCACGAATCGGTGCTTCCGGCAGTATCGATAGTGGGCGTTTCACCTGAAGTGAGGTCAGCAGAGGGGAAAAGGAGGTGTCTGATGCATCCCATCGAGCGTATCATGAATACATTCGAAGGCAAACCGGTGGACAGGGTTCCGGCCTTCTGTGCCATGGTGGAAGACAGGACCTTCAACGAGGTGCTCGGGAGTCCCCTCATCTCCCAGGAAACACTGATGAACAACCCGGTTTCCCGTTTTTTCCTGGACAGGTGGGGACAGACGCTGTCGAGAACCGTGTTCCAACCCGAGGTTGCCCGCACCATGGAAAAACGCATCAAGGCACAGGTCGAACTCGGCTTTGATGGGGTCTGGGCGATCCTCGACGAGACCTTCACGGTTGTCGACTCGAAGACCATGGCACGGTTCACGGGTTCGATCTTCAACCTCCAGCCCGACGGCTTTGGCAACATGACCTACATGTACCGGACTGCGGGCATCAAGAGCAGGGAGGATTTCGAACGCTGGCCGTACTGGCCCGACATAGATGCGATTGCCCACAGCACCCATACGTTTTTCAAGAAGATGGTGTCACGGTACGGGGGAAAGACGTGTCTGTTCGGGCAGTCATCCGCGTATGGCATCCAGGAATCTCTCTACTGGGCCGTGGGCATCGAACGTCTGCCGGTCTGGATCAGGCGCCACAGAGACCTCGTGGATCGATTCATCGCCACGAATGAGGACCTCTGCATGAAAACCGCCATGGCCATGCTCGATGTGGGGGTCCCCGTAATTCTCCAGACCGATGATTTCGCCTTCAAGAGCGGGCCCATTATGAATCCCAGGCACATAGATGAACTCTTCGGCCCGTCGTATCGACGGATTATCAAGGCAGTACACGATCGGGGGGCAAAATTTGTACTCCACTCCTGCGGCGACAACACACTCCTCTTCGACACCTTCATCTCCTGGGGAGTCGACGGCTTACATGCCTACGAAAATACCTCCAACGTGGATATCTACCATGAGAAAAAAATTCACGGCGACAAGGTCACCATTATCGGGGGGGTCGGGGTTGACTACCTCCTCACGGAACGGTCCAGGGACGAAGAGGTCGTTGAAAAGGTGAAAGAGTGCATCGCCCGGCTCGGACCCGGGGGGCGATTCATCATCTCCCCGGTCCACAGCCTCAGCACGATCCCTGCGCACAAGCTCAGAGTCATGGTCGATGCCGTGCACGCATACGGTCACTACCCGATCTCAATTCACTGAGGCACCTGGTTCATGGGCAGGACTCCATCCATTCACACATAAGGGGGAACGGTGATGAAAGAATCGATCCAGCAGGTAATCCGTACCATCGACGAACTCGATATCGATGCAATCTGCTCGGTTGTCCAGCACTGTCTCGATGAGGGGATCTCACCTGAAGAGATCATCGAAAGCGGTATCAGCACGGGGCTTTCCATTGTGGGTGACAAATTCGAATCGGGCCAGTACTTCCTCGCTGATCTCGTCATGGCGGGAGAGGTCGTGCGCGAGGCCATGCCGGTTCTCCAGGAAAAAATGAATCCAGATATGACCGCTGCCAGGGAAAGGGTAATCCTCGCAACCGTGCAGGGCGACATCCACGAGATCGGCAAGAACATCGTGGGCCTGATCCTTTCCGCAAACGGGTTTGAGGTAATCGATCTGGGTGTGGATGTCTCTGCATCAAAGATCATCGATACGGCCAGGACAACCGGGGCGAGGCTGATCGGTCTCTCCGCCCTGCTCAGCACCATGGTGGGCAGTATCAGGGACGTGGTCGAGGCATCGGCGAAAGCCGGCATCAGAAACCAGTTGAAGATCGTCATCGGTGGGGCGTGCACATCGGATGATCTGCGTCTTGAAATGGGAGCCGATGCATACGGCGAGACGGCGATCGATGCATTGAGGATCTTCAAGGGATTCATTGCTGCAACCTGACATGGACCATGCTTCCACTCAGATCATTATGAAGGTGCTTCTCAATAAGGGGGTTCACCTCTCAGGCACGCCCACCCTGGAACGCATGACCTCGGGCCCACGCAGAATCGCATCTGTCGGTGCAGTTACCAGCACTGCACCTGCAACTGTGATCAGGGATTGATATTCCATGAAGGGGTACACCGTAACCGTGAAGCCTTCGGGGAAGAGCCAGGTGTTTCCTGAAGGAACCCTGATCTGCGATGCACTCCTCGATATGGGCATCCCTCTGAAAACACCCTGCGGAGGCAAGGGAACCTGCGGACACTGCCGTGTCTCTGTTACCGGGAATCAACCCCCTCGAACCCCAAGCGAGGAACGCATTCTCCGGGGAACACCCGGGGTCCGCCTATCATGCCAGGTTCCCCTGACAGGGGATGTGGAAATAAGGGTGGAAGAAAGACTCCGGAAAAAACAGCGTCGCGTCCCACACCATGGAAACGACAGGCCCTATGGTCTGGCCGTTGACATCGGAACCACGAACGTGCGCATCTCCATGGTCGAGACCGGTTCAGGTTCTTCGTATCATCTGGATTCCTTCCTCAACCCGCAGAGGAGATTCGGGCATGATGTGATCTCACGGATATCCGCTGCATCCAGCGGGGATGTCCTGAAAACCATGCAGGCCCTGATACGCACGTCCATCTTCTCATCCATAGCCGACTCTCTCGATGCACTGGGAATCTCTCCAGAAAGGATCACCTGCATCGCGTTCTCCGGCAATACCACCATGCTCTATCTCCTGCTGGGCAAGGATGTGTCACCCCTTGGAACCTACCCCTATCCAGTCTCGGCCAGAGAATTTTCCTCCCTCACGGTCCGTGATCTCGGAGAAACACTCCTTCCTGAAACCCCGCTCCTGATCCTCCCTGTACTGAGTGCCTTTCTCGGGGGGGACTTGATCGGTGGTCTCGCCTTGTGTCACAAAAACGGCATCAGGAAGAATGCCTTTTTCATCGATCTCGGCACGAACGGCGAGCTGTTTCTCCTGGATCAATCAGGCCTGGTTCATGCCACCTCCTGTGCCATGGGGCCTGCACTTGAGGGAATGAACCTCTCCTGGGGGATGACTGCAGAAGACGGTGCCATTGTTCACGTCACCCAGGGAGCAGGAGGCCTTTTCTTCGAGATCATGGGAGAAATCCCCCCCTCAGGAATTTCTGGCACCGGTGTCATAGATCTCATTTCGATCCTGCTCGAAAAAGGATACATCGAGGAATCCGGTGTGTTTGCATCACCGGCAGATGTGAATCTCCCCTCCCCCCTGTCCTTCGGAGAAACCGACGGCATCAGGGAGATCCGCATCGGTAACGGGATAGCCCTGACACAGGTGGATGTACGAACCGTCCAGCTCGCAAAGGGTGCGAGCCTCGCCGCCTCTGAACTTCTGCTCAAGGAAGCACGGTGTTCGGCGGATGATATCGAGCATGTCTTCATAGCCGGTTCTTTTGGAGAAAACCTGAACGTGGAGCATTTCAGGAGGCTCGGATTCATCCCCGAGTTCAAAAACGCTTCCTGGGAATTTCTGGGGAACACCAGTCTGCTGGCAGCCCAGAAGGTCTGCTGCGACCCACGGTTTCTTGAAACAGCAACCAGGCTCCGGGACCGGACCCGAGAGCTCGTGCTCGCGAACCACCCTGAGTTTCAGGACACCTTCATCAGGGCTTTGTCTTTCTCACGCGCGCCTTCATAAGGAAACACTGATGGACGCCGTCATCATCGATACCATTCCCTTGACCATCGATGAACCTGGATTTCTCGAACTCATGAGGATACGGCCGGAGTCGAGACAGGCCGGCGAATTCAGAAAGCTGCTCAGCGAGGCTCGCCACATCGCCCGACCGAAAGCTGCCTTCAGACCGGCATACCTGGAGACTTCCGACGAGGATTCCGTGACCATCGAGGGAACGCGCTTTTCGAGCAGGGTGCTCACGATCAATCTCAGAGAGCCACACCTGGTGTTTCCCTTCATCGCCACCTGCGGTGCAGAGCTGCAGAAATGGGCCACCACCATTCATACTACCCTCCATTGCTTCTGGGCGGACAGTATCCAGCTCATGGCCCTGGGTTGTGCGGTGGCGGCTCTGGATGCACACCTCAGGGAAATCACCGGAAGTGAAAAGCTCTCTGCCATGCATCCAGGGTCCCTTGAAGACTGGCCTCTCTCCGAACAGATTCCGCTGTTCAACGTGCTGGGTGAGGCCCCCGGCAGGATCGGGGTAACCCTCACGCACAGCATGCTCCTGATGCCGTTGAAATCCACCACCGGGATTCAGTTCGTCTCAGAGGATGGATTCACGAACTGCATGCTGTGTCCCCGGGAAGACTGCCCGGGTCGGAGGGTCCCCTTTGAACGCCACCTCCTCGAGAAAAAGTACAACGTGGTACCAGGCCGATCCAGAAGAACCTGATCCATCTTCTGTTTTCCTGAGTTCTCCGAGTAGTGAGCTCTCCGGACAGGCCTTCGCACGCCGTTCACGCAGGTGGACATCGACGGAGCGCCCCGCTTAGTTGTCCTCGCCATGATCTTCCCGAGCGTGACCGTGCGGGGTATGGTATCCTAGGGACCTCTCCGGAACGATACGAGTCCTGCTCTTCTCATCCACATTGATTGTACAGGAGTTTTCCGTTAGGATAGGGGTCGGTTCTTAGGGAGGTTTGCCATGGAAAAGAGGCCTGTTGCGGCCTTTTTCGACTTCGATCTCACCCTGATCGACGTGGAGAGTCCGAAAATCGGCATCAGGTATCTCTGGGATCTGGGGATGGTGTCCTTTCCCTATGTCCTGAAGATCATGCTCACCAACGTGTTCTACAAACGCCACCTCATCTCCGAGCAGAGGATGGCCCAGATCCTCGTAAGTTTTTACAGAAACAGGCCCTTCGCACTCTTTGAAGCCGGGGCGCAGGAGTACTACCGTGACGTGATCAAACCGCACCTTGCACCGAACATCGTGGCGAGGCTGCGATGGCACAAGGAGCGTGGCCATATCATGGTGCTCATCTCTGCGGGGCTCCGGTATCTCCTGACTCCTGTGGTGGAAGATCTTGGGTTCGATTACCTCTTCTGCACCGATCTCGAGATCAGGCCCGACGGCATGCTTACCGGCAGAACTCAGGGACCCGTCTGCACAGACGAATACAAGCGCATCTACGCACTGGAGCTTGCTGAAGAGCTCGATCTCGATCTCACTGCCTCCTTTGCCTATGGAAATCACAACTCCGATTTGCCCATGCTGGAACTCGTGGGGAACCCCCATGCAGTGGAGCCGAACGATCGGCTCAGAAACGTGGCCCATAAGAAGGGCTGGCCCATCCTCACCTATACATGACCTGGCGGGAAACCATGCTTTGAGCTGGCTCAGCGGTTCGACGGGAAAGTTCCGGGATCACACCGGTCCAAGGATACCCGACAGGGCTTGCCCAGTGAACCCATGATCATGAGAAAGGAGAGAAGAGGCCGACACAAGGAAGGGCTCCCGGTATGCACGACTGGAAAGAACAAAAGGAGGGAACCGTGACTGACAAGGAAACCCTGATCGCACGCATCCTTGCCATCGAGGAGAAGATGTTTCTCTCGGTACCCACTGCCGAGCCTGCTCCCTGCCAGCAGCATCCTGAGCAGTTCAGGCTCCATCGCAGGAGTCAGTTCCATGCATGGAATGAGGATGTCCTGACAAGCTATCTCGAAGACCTGAACGATGCAATGAAAAGCGGGGAGAATCTCATGACGAGAAAGTATGCACGGATGGATAACCTGATCCCCCCAAGGGAACACCACCTGATCGACGAAATTGTTGCGATCAAGTATGCCTGGCAGAAAGCCATGTTCGAGAACTATCCCGGTATCATGAACGGTGCCCGGTCTCTCTCGCGTTCCGAGGACACGGACTTCAGAACTTCCTTTGAAACGTACCTCAGGGCTGAACTCGAGACCTATTCCGATGAGACCATTCGCCTCCTCCACGCCCAGGTAATGGAGATGCTGCGTGCAGGGCGGAGCATGGCCGAGGAGATCTACTCGTTCCTGATACGTGAACAGGGCTTCTCTTCACTTGACGAGGCAGAACTCTTGATCCGCACAGAGAATTCCTGGTAGGTGAACATCATGGCAGGCGAGGAACGACATCAATTCCGACGAGCAGAGCATCTTGTCTTCATGAACCCCTGCCTTTCCCTGCTGCGAAGGATACTCTGCGCTGTCCTGCTCTTTTTCCTCGTGTCCCAGATTTCAGGCTGTTCAGGCTCAGACGAAGGGCTCTCAGCAGACTCGGAATACCTGCGGCTGGATTTGCCGGCGCTGTACAGCACGGTACACACGATCTCCATCCAGGTTGCCCATGAACCAGAAGCAGCTCCGTACACAGGATCGACCTTTTCGGACATACCGTACTGGTCCATCCTGGAGACGAACATCCAGGCCCTCTTTGCGGGACGAATCCTCGAGCCGGACGTGATCGTGCCCCGGGATCTGGAGGCAATGGAACAGATTCCCGACCAGTTCAGGAGTTCCTGGACCGCCAAAGACATCTACGCGCTGGCCAACGACCTCTGGAATCAGCCGCATTCAACCTCCATGGCAGAGTTCCTTGTGCTCTTCCTGAAGGGTTACTTCGAAGATCAGGGGACACCCAACGACAACGTCCTCGGGGTCTCCCTCGTGGGGACCCCGGTCATTGCGGTGTTCAAGGATGTCATCCGCGCAGCGGGCTCATCACCCTACCTGACCTCTTTCGTGGAACAGGCCACCCTGGTGCACGAGTTCGGCCATGTCATGGGACTCGTGAACAACGGGGTGCCTATGGTAACAGAGCACGAGGATGCTGAATATCCGCTCCACTGTACGAATCAGAACTGCGTCATGTACTGGCAGAACGAGGGAGCGCCAGACCTGAGGATCTTCGCCCAGCAGATGCTCATCAGCGGAAGCATCGTCATGTTCTGTGACGAATGCCTGGAGGACACCCGCGGCTATGCCCCGTAGGAAAGCCCTCGGGACGATAAAAGAGACCGCACCTCTGTTCTTCACCCAGGTTCAGTGGAGGGACGTGCTCGGTTCACGGGGAGGGATTACGGAGACCAGTCTGTCACGATCCCCCACGATATGTTTAGGAATGACGGCTTGGTGATCAAGCCCCGGGTTCCTGGCGCTCCTGATGAACCGGGGGCTCACTCTGTCTTGAGTTTATTTCCGAAGATATCCGAGATGATCTGGGTTTCCTTGCGGATAACCTTCATGCTGTCTTCCTTGGTCTTCCCGGGTCTCTTCCGGAATGTCAGCATAACACCGTTCAACGCAGCAAAAAATGTCAGTGCAATGACCCGAGTGTCCGGGTGGTTGCTGAATTTCTTGATGTGGGCTTCAATCTTGTCGACGAAAAATTTTGTATTCTCTGTCAGTTTCTGCAGAAGTTCGTCACTGAGGGAATCGTCGATCATGAAGTGTGCGCGCATCTTCAGGTTCTGTTCCTCGTTCACGAAATGATCGATCGTGGTCATCGCGATCGTCTCCAGGTTCAGATCTTCGGAGTTCTCGACAACGGTCAAGAGTTTTTCCAGGAGTCGGTTGTTGCTCTTGATGTACGCTTCGGCGTAGAGATCCTGTTTGTCGGAAAAATATCGGTATATGGCCGTGGGCGTTATCCCGGCTTCTTCTGCGATGTCCCGCATGGTCACCTGGTCAAAGGGTTTCCTGGCGAATACCCGCTCGGCGGCATTGATAATGAGGGTCTTCCTGTTCTCTCGTTCCATTTCCTTGAGGGAGGAAAAATCTGTCGGCTCTTCCATCATCTTGCCCCTAAAACGTGCATCCATTTTTGTCTCTTCCCTTCTCAGTTATCAGTATTTTCAGCTTTGTAGTGTATTCTCACACCATTTACAATCATTTATTCTCGTTCCCCCGAACAGGTACCGCCTTGCTCTTCGGGAACCATCACACGCTTCACCTGGAGGCTCCGTCCAATCCAAGCAGCGCTGAAAGAGAACCCATGAGGTCATCACTGGAGATCTTGCCTTCGAAGAGCACCATGGAATCCCTGAGATACCGCTGGGCATCGTACTCGTTTGCATACCCATACCCTCCAAGCACCTGCATGCAGTCCATGGCAGAACGCTGAGCAACCCGGGAGGCTACGATCCGTGCCATCAGCGCCTCCTTCAGAAAACCCTTCAAACTGTCCGCTCTCCAGCAGGCACGATAGAGGAGATCGCGCCCAGTCTGTATGCCGATGGCCATCTCACTCAGCAAGGTTCTGACTGCCCCGAACCGTGAAATTGGCTGGCCGAACTGTTCTCTTTCTTTCGCGTACCCGGCGGCATAGTCGTACGCCCCCTGGGACAGACCGACGGCAAGGGCTGCGACCTCGAGGTGGCGTACCGCCATGACATTCTCAAGCTGCGACCACCCCTTCTTGAACATCTCTTCTCCTCCCAGAATACTGCGCGCTGGTACGAGGACCTTCTCAAAAACCACCCTGCACAGAGAGGAACTGTGAAATCCTACCTTGTCCATTGGCTCGACCTTCACCCCGGGACTCTTCATGTCCACGAGGAACAGGGTCAATGTGTCCCCGGAATCTGCGTCGCCATCGGTATCGGCAAGGACAATGATATAATCGGCCCGATCCGCGCACCGGACAAAGCTCTTGGATCCTTCGAGGAGAAACCCTTCACCACTCTTTGCGGCCGCTGTCTGCACGAGAACACTCCCGTACCTGGAATCAGGTTCTTCGACGCCGAAGGTAACGCAAAGCCCCCCCTGCACAATCTCCGGCAGCAGCGCTTCTTTCTGGTCTGTGCTTCCCAGGCTGCTGATGACCAACCCTCCGGAGAAGGTCGTTGCGCAGAATGCCCCGGCCAGTACCGGCGAAATCGCCGCCAGTTCCTCGGTAACCATGGCAGCGCCTAAGGAATCCAGACCTCCTCCGCCGTACTCCTGTGGTACCGTCAGACCGCAAAAGCCCATCTGGGCAATGGTCTGAAAAAGTTTTTCGGGATACTGTCCGTCCTCATCGAGTTTCTTGACGACTTCTCGATCGCATTCCCTGGCGATGAATTTCTGTATGGTATCTCTTATGAATCCCTGTTCTTCACTGAATGCAAAATCCATATCCGGCTCCTCTATCCTCTGTGGTTCTGGAATGTCTGCCCAAAGGGCCCTGCTGGGAATAGGAGGGAACCCTCCGATTACACCTTTCGGTCCTTGCTCTCCCAGTACGGTGCCCGTATCTTTTTCTTGTCGACCTTACCCAGGTTGGTCAGCGGGATCTCGCTCCAGAATTCCACGCTCTTGGGAGCGACCAGACTCCCTTTTCGGTCCTTGACAAACTGGATCAGCTCTTTCTCGTCCACCGTCTTCCCCTCGTACAGCACGACAATGGCCTTCACTTCTTCCCCCCACTTGTCGTGGGGAACCCCGATGACTGCCACGTTCTTGACCGCAGGGTGCTCGTGCAGCACGTCTTCGATCTCACGGGGATAAATGTTGAATCCGCCGCTTATGACCATGTCCTTGCACCGGTCCACGATGTAAATGTAGCCTTCATGATCCATCTTGGCCATGTCTCCGGTGTGGAGCCAGCCGTCCCTGATGGTCTCGGCCGTGGTTTCAGGATCCTTGAGGTATCCGTCCATCATGTTGATGTGGCGTACGACGATCTCTCCCGTCTCTCCCTGGGGAACCTCTCTCCCCTCCGCATCGATGAGCTTGATCTGCGCCGGGAAGCAGGGCCTACCGCAGGAACTGAATATCTCCTTCTCCCTCACGGGATCCTTGATGACATGGGCTTCCTTGGGCAGCACACTCATGGCCATGGGCGCCTCGGTCTGCCCGTAGAGCTGCGTGAAAACAGGGCCGAACCTGGTGATGGCCTGCTTCAGCCGGTCCGGGGCTATGGCTGCAGCACCGTAGATGATGTCCCTCCAGCTGCTCGTGTCGTACCTGTCGAGGTCCGGGTAATCCATGAGCACATAGAGCATGGTCGGGACCAGAAACGCCGAGGTGATCCTCTCCTTCTGCGTCAGCTCCAGGAACAGCTTCGGGTCGAAGTGATCCATGATCAGGCACGTTCCTCCCCTGATCATGACCGGAATCATGAGACACCCGCCCGCGTGCGTCAAGGGCGTTGCAAAGGCAAACACCTCATTGTACTCGAGGCGAAACTCCAGAAGCTCCGTGAGGAAGGTTCCCACCCACGACCGGTGAGAGAGCATGACCCCTTTGGGAAGCCCAGTCGTACCCCCGGTGAAGTAGATAGCGCAGAGATCTTCCGGTTTGACGTCGACCTTCGGTAAAACACCAGGATGGCCGGCCATCAACGTCTGGAGATGATGATGGCCAGCCATCACTGAGGAGGGTGCATCGCTCACACAGATGAACGTCTTCACGCTCGTGAGATGAGGAATCATCTGTTCTACCCGGGACGCCATCTTCTCGTGGTAGATCAATGCCTTGCATTCAGCCTTGTTCATCATGTAGATGTGATCGTTGGATGTCAGGAGCACCGCCAGAGGCACCCGCACCACCCCGAGCTTGGCCAGGGCATACTCGCAGAAGATGTATTCGGGACAGTTGGACATCAGGAAGGCAATACGGTCGTGTTTCTGAAACCCCATGTCCGCCAGAGCCCCGGCCAGGCTGTAGGTTTTCTGCTGCATCTCTCCATAGGTATAGGCAATGTCACCATGCTTGATGGCAATGTTGTCCGGATAAAAGGTAACACAGCGGTCATACAGATCCCCAACATTGTGTCCAATCATCTCAGTATCCTCCCTGTGCGGCGTTCTTCTCCCGTGGAGAGAACCGACTGTTCTGTGTAGTGACCTGGTTCATCCCGATCACAGGTTCAACACACGCAGCAGAATCTCAGTAGAAAGTCCTGCCGAAGAGCTTCTCGCTCAGACCCGTGATATCAGCCCACTTCATGGGCCCCCCTTTGTCAGGGGGAAAGCCGACCCCCCAGATCGCGCCGATATCGATGGCCCGTGGATCATCCACGACCTTCTTGTCGAGGAGGTCATGACCGGTCATCACCATGGGGGTGAAGAGAGCTGCCTGGATCTCCTCCACGTTCATGTCCTTTGTATTCCCCTGGGGATTGATCAGCGGCAGCACCTCGGGGTCCACCTTCCCCTCCTTGTCATAGAAGCCCTTGCCATTCTTGTTTCTGCCGTACCTTCCGGCCTTGTACACGTTTTCCAGGGCTTTCGGCGGCTCAAGCCCCAGGGACTTGGTCACCACGAGGTACGAGACATCGATCCCGACTTCGTCGGTGAGCCTCACCGGACCGACCGGCAGACCGAACTTCATCATGGCCGAGTCAATCTTCTCGATGCCCACTCCCTCTTCAAGCAGGGTGAAGGTCCTCAGGAAGTAGGGGAACAGCATGGCATTAACGATGAATCCCGGATTGTCGTTGCACACCACCGGGCGCTTCTTGAGCTCGCCCGCTGCATTCAGGAGGGCATGGATGGTCTCGTCGCTCGTGTCGACGCCCCTGATGATTTCCATGAGCTCCATCTTCCATACCGGAGAGAAGAAATGTGCGCCAGCGAAGCGCTGGGGGTTTTTCACGCCTTTTGCGAGCCTGTTGACCGGGAGACTCGAGGTGTTGCTCGCCAGGATGCAATCATCCGGGACCACCGCGCAGAGTTCGCCATACACCTGGTCCTTCACTGCCGGGTCTTCAAACACGGCCTCGATCACCAGATCGACATCCTTGAAGTCATCGGTCCACTCCGACACCGGGGTGATGAGCTCCATGAGAGAGTCTACACTCACCCGCAGCCGATTCTTCTCCGCCATGCCTTCGAGCACCTTTCGGACAAAGGCCTTTCCAGGCTCGAGGGCCTCGGGGATGTCTTTGACCACCACGGGTTTCCCGGTGCGTCGCAGGATGTCGATCACGATCCCGCGCCCCATGGTCCCAAACCCGAGCACTGCATATTTCTTGATCTCCCTGGGGGTAACACCCATCGGGATCATGGCCTGGGGTTTGTCAGAAAGGGTCTTGAGGAAAAAAGTGTTGATCATGCCCTTGGACTCCGGTGACTTCATGATCTCGATGAAGCAGTCGGTCTCGATCTTCAGGCCTTGTTCCAGGGAGACCTTCAGCCCTTCCTGCATCGCCTTAATAGCGAGCATGGGCGCGGGAAGTTCCCTGCCCCTGGTGACCTTGAGCACACCCTGCCTGGCCATGACGGCAACGTCGTCGAGGGCCGAGAGATCGGGAGATTCCCGCTTCAGGATCACCTTGCCCGACGCGATCTCATCGACGAAGATCTTTGCCTGCGCCAGGAGGTCATCGGATTCGGAAATCACCCTGTCGATCATGTTCAGCTCCAGGGCCTTTGCAGCGGGGACCATCTGACCCTTCAGGATCAGCTCAATGGCCGCGTAGCCGATGAGGCGCGGAAGGCGCTGGGTTCCCCCTCCACCGGGGATCACGCCGACATTGCATTCCGGCAGACCGATGAGAGTCCTCCTACTGTCGGTGGCAATCCTCGCCGTCATTGCCAGGGCGAATTCATAGCCGCCCCCCAGGCACTGTCCGTTGATTGCGGCCACGCTGGGAATACCCAGGTTTTCGAGCCGCAGGAAGAGTTCGTTGAAGAATGTGCAGCGGGCGTGAAACGCATCCAGGTCCACGGACCCGCCGAGCACGTTGAGATTTGCTCCTGCATGGAAATTATTGGCCTTGCCCGATATGAAGACCACACCGCGGTACTGGGACTTCTGTGCTTCGAGGTCCACCAGGACCTTCTCGAAATCATCGACCGCTGCCTCGGTCCAGGTATTGACCGCCTCTGATGGCACATCGAACTTCACGACGGCTATTCCGTCCTGATTCTCACATACGAATATCGATCCCATGGTATATCCTCCCATCGTTTAGTGAATGCTGCATCTCATCTCTCCAGATAGTACCGATCCACACCCCAGGGGCATCGCTCTGTTCATCCCCCAGAAAGGCCTCCTTGAGTCCTCAGCACGTCAATTCCCACTCACAGCATATCCCTGTGCCAAGGGTCTCCGGTGGCAGGCGGAGCGGTTGCGCCTTCATCTCCGGGTTCAGACACGCCGTCTGTATATCAAACATCTTCTGCTCAATATCCCGGCAGAACCGGGTCTCTCGCCCCGTTCTCTCCCTGAGAAGCACACTCAGGGTGTGGCATTTCACCACGCGCGCGATTCCGTGACTCCGGTTCTTCAGATCCCACTCCACATCCATGTTTCCCGCCCAGGCACTCAGCTGCATGAGCTTGAACAGCGCTTCGACATCGTTGCCCTCGATGGAGAAGAGTTCCCGCAACTGCTTGATCTCATACCGGAAGTACTTCTGCCACGCCCACAGGTCGACGTCGAGGGCAGTATCCTCTCCAAACCGATCCCTGACCCCGAGAAACCAGAATCCGTCAATGGCGAGAAACATCCGCCGGTACAGGGCAAGGGTCTCGTGAAGCTTTTCAGGGCTGAATTCAGTCCAGGTCAACCCCGGACAGAAGGCACCGCTGTAATCGGTCAGGGTACCGTGCGTGTCTCCGTGTCTCTCATCCATGGAATGGATCCCCCTCCATCACGCGACCTTCCTAGAGGTTCAGCGTCTTGGCGACGATGTTCTTCTGAATCTCGGAAGTCCCGCCGCCGATGGAGTAGATCATGATGTCGCGCAGGTAACGCTGCATGTCATGCTCCATGAGGGCGGCATCAGCTCCGAGGATGTCGAGTCCCTGGGTAACCACCTTCTTGGCCGTCTCGGCGGAAAAATACTTGGATATGGAGGTTTCCATGACCGGCTGCATGCCCTTGGTCTCCTTCCACGCCGCGGCATAGATGAGGTAGCGGATCGCTTCCACACTGCTTGCCATATCTGCCAGCTGGTGCTGAATCATCTGGGCCACTCCCTTGTCCTGCGTGCGTCCCAGCTTGGCCCGGGCATACACCAGGGCATCATCGAAGGCTGCCTGGGCAATGCCCAGGGCGCAGGAGGAAAGCACGAGCCGCTCCTGGTTCAGGAGTTTCATCTCCTGCCACCAGCCCTTGTTCAGGCCTTCTTGGCCACCCAGGATATCACCAGGCGTCACCCTGACGTTCTCGTAGGTCACCTCGCAGGTGTTCGACCCGCGATGACCGATCTTCTCGAGTTGTTTGGCACTGTATCCTTCCAAAGACGTGTCAACGATAAATGACGTGATCCCGTTGTACTTGGATTCAGCAGTCCTGGCAAAGGTGATCGTGTACTCCGTGACCCCCGCACCGGTAATGAACATCTTGTTGCCGTTGATGACATAGTGCCCGTCTTCAAAGACAGCTCTGGTCCGGATACTTGCAGCATCCGAGCCTGCATCCGGCTCGGTGAGCCCGAAGCTGAACTTGATTTCGCCTTTTGCAAGCCTCGGAAGATACTTCTCTTTCTGCTCAGTGTTCCCATTGACCCCGATGATTTCGTTTCCATAGAGCAGGATGTTCCCGAACGACCAGCACAGCGTGGGGAATCGTTTGGCGATCTCTTCGAAGATGATCATCAGGTCGAGGATGTCACCGCCATGGCCGCCATATTCACGGGGGATATTGATGCGTGCCAGGTCGTAGTCCACCAGTTTCCGGATCAGGTGATGGGGAAACTCATCCTTCTCATCGAGTTCCCTTGCATATTCGCGGGGGATCTCTTGTTCCACGAACTTCCGCATCGTTTCCCTGAGCTTTTCCTGTCTTTCTTCGAATCGTAAATCCACGGCGATCGTCTCCTTTTCGTGTTCGAGCCGTTCAGGCCCATGCCCTGCTACTGTCCGGATGGTTTCCTGTGCATCAGAAAATTCATGTTGAAGGACATCACCACCTCGGAGCGTTGATTGCGGACACTGTACTTCCAGATCTGAATTCCCTGGCTTTCTTTTTTTGTTTCCCGCTTCTCGATGGTCTCGATATGGACCGTAATCGTATCCCCGATCTTTACCGGGGCGTGCATCCTCATGTTGTCCACACCCATCCAGGCGATGATGGAACCGCCTTCAACCTTCGCCAGCCCCGCCATGCCGACGGCCATGCCAAAGATGAGAGGGCCATGGGCGATCCGCTCCTTGAAGGGCGTCTTCGCAGCAAACTCTGCATCCATATGCAGGGGGTAGAAATCCATGGTCAGGCCAGCCCAATTAACGACATGGGTCTCGGTCACGGTTATCGAAGGCGTCTTGAATGAAAACCCGAGATCAAAATCTTCCCAGTATTTCTGTGACATACGCTCCTCCATTCATTCCAGTCCGCCCCTGCCCGGGAGTTCCAGGGATCAAGGCCGGGACCGATAATACTGCCCGCTCAGCCGGGCGTTCTTTCCCGTAGCTGCCCATGGCACGCACGTCGCGAACACAGTGGACACCTTCAGCTTCTAAAAGGTTTGAATTTCGGGAGAACGAACTCGTCGTTGAGCTTCTCGAAGGTAACCTCCACCGGCATATCACACCGGACCTCGTCAGGGTCACACCCCACGATATTCGAGAGCATCTGCACCCCATCCTCTTCGAGCTTCACGATGGCAATCACATAGGGGAGATCCGGCAGAAATGCTGTGGGAGAGTTACTCTTGACCACGGTGTAGGTATATACGGTTCCCTTCCCAGAGGACTCGACCCACTCGAGATTGTCAGAGAAACAGCTAATACAGGCAATCCGTGGATAAAATACGTTCGTTCCGCAGTCCTTGCATTTCTGGTAGAGAAGTTTTCCCTGCTTGGTCCCCTCCCAGAACGGCCTCGCCCATGGATTCACAACAGGAACAGGTTTTGGTTTTACTGGCGCGTCCATCGTCATCCTCCTTATGAAGGAATTTCAGTTCCCAGGATAGTCACCTGGGCGTCCATGTAGGTTCCCCCCGTGGCTGTTTCAACGGCGAATCGGGCACCCGGAACCTGCCTTTCTCCCGCCTTCCCCATCAACTGCCGGAACGATTCAACCAGCAGTGCCACAGCACCTCCTGCACCGGTATGACCCTGGGAGAGCATGCCCCCATTTGTCGTTGTGGGAATCTTCCCTCCCGGCCAGGTATCTCCCCGCAGGAATATCTCGCCTGCCTGACCCCTCTCGCAGAACCCCAGTTCCTCGAATCCGATAATCTGAAAAATGGGATACGAATCGTAGATCTCGGCAATGTCAATGTCTTTCGGAGTAAGGCCGGCTTCGGCAAACGCCTTCCTTCCTGCCTTCGCCCATCCGAAGCGGCTCACATCCCTTTCCTGGGAATACACAAAGTGGGTGACCGTTCCACCCTCTCCCAGGAGATAGACTGGTTTGTCGGTGATGTCCCGGGCCCGCTCGGCAGAGGTCACGATAAACGCCGCACCGCCGTCAAAGAGCATGTTGGACATCTTTGCGTGCAGCGGGGTGGAGAGCATCTTGGAAGAGAGGACCTCATCGATGGTGAGCGGTTTTCGGAAAAACGCATTGGGGTTGAGCTCCGCCCACTTCCGGTTCGAGACACACACCGAAGCGAGCTGCTCGTCGGTCGTTCCGGTTTCGTACTTATAGCGGGTGGTGGCCATGGCGGCGATTGCCGAGTAATGCTGCCCGAAGGGAACCTCCCACTCCGCAGAGATGCCGGATGTGGCAAAAAGGTCAATGCCCGCCTGAAGGTCAACCCCGGTTCCCAGCCGGTCTGCATGGACAAAGAGCACCGTAGACGCCGCCTTGCTGTTGATCAGAGATCCCGCAAGCTCGAGACCACAGGTGCTGCTGGACCCGCCGGCAAACACCTGGCAGTTCTTGCTCACATTCTTCAGCCCGAGTTCCTCTGCAACCCTGCAGGTCACCAGTTCCGTGTTGAATGCAGGACTGTACAGAGCAGCTGTGGGCATGACATAGTCGATCTCCTCCTTGTTGATACCGGCGTCCCGGATGGCCTGCTTGGCAGACTCGATGGCATGAAAAATGGTACCAGTGTCAGGATACCTGCCCGTGGGTACTTCACCGATACCCACCACTGCAATCTTTCCCCTGAGCTCACTCATCTTCTCCTCCTTTTCTCGAACCCCTTTTCATTCACGATATCTATGAATATCATGAACATATGATACTCCACCTACACATCATGCCTGCCGACAATGGCAATCGAGCAGATGTTCATGAAGGGGAACCCTCCAAGGTTGTGGGTCAGACCATACCTGGGATCTTTCACCTGACGCTTCCCGGCCTTCCCGTGCAACTGAAGATACATCTCGTAGAGCATCCGGATACCCGAAGCGCCGATTGGGTGACCAAAGCACTTCAGACCTCCGTCCACCTGGCAGGGGACCTTGCCGTCGAGGTCGTAGAAGCCATCGAGGATATCGGCCGGAGCCTTGCCCCGCTCCGAGATGTGCAGGTCTTCCATGGTCACCAGCTCGGTGATGGAGAAGCAGTCGTGCACCTCCATCATGCTGATCTCTTCCCGGGGATTCTTGATCCCCGCCTCGGCATACGCTGCGGAACTGGCTTTCGAAGTCGTGATAAAGTTTGAACCATTCCACTCGTTGAAGGTCATCTCTTCCCCGTTGCTCAACGAGAGCTGCAGGGCCTTTACCGTGACGAAATCTTTCTTGCCGAGGCTCCGTGCAATCTCCGGTGTAGCCACGATGGCGCAGGCCGACCCGTCGCTCACCCCGCAGCAGTCGAACAGACCAAGGGGATAGGCGATGGTCGGCGCACCCAATACCTGTTCGAGGGTCACAGGTTTCTGCAGATGGGCCTTGGGATTAAGCGCCCCGTTTGCATGGCTTTTCACTGAGACATGTGCCATGGCCTGTTTGAGATCCTTCATGTCGATTCCGTATGCAGCGGAATACCCGCTGGCAAGCATGGCAAAACAGCCGGGTGCAGTCATGTTCGGGAACCAGAACCCATTCGTGATTCCCATCCCTGTGCTGAACTCCGGAAGCCCCCCGTATCCAATGTCTTTGAGTTTCTCCACCCCGATGGCCAGGGCGATATCATAGGCACCCGACGCAACCCCATACACTGCACCTCGGAACGCTTCGGTGCCGCTTGCGCAGTAGTTTTCCACACGGGTGACAGATATATTCGGTAACCTCAGGGCTATCGAAGGTGGCAGGGCACTTTTTCCCACGTTCACTTCGTCGAGGCATGTTCCCAGCCATGCAGCCTCGATGTCGTTGAGACCAATTCCCGCATCACCCAGACATTCCTCAAAAGCTTCCACCATGAGTTCTTCTGAACCACAGTCCCAACGCTCGCCGAACTTGGTGCAGCCCATTCCAATGATCGCGACTTTATCTCTGATACCAGTTGCCATGTCTCCCCCCTTTATCCTTGAACCTGCGGAACAGCCTTCCAGAAATAGACGGAGAAGCCGCGAACTTCATCCTTTCTGCGCCTCCTGAAGGACATCTGAACTGGTAGACCAACCGTGATGGCATTCAGGTCACAATCGGTAAAATCGGCAAGCAGCCTTCCTCCGTCATCGAAACTCACGATACCGTACACAGCTGGAGGATCAACCGATGGAGCGAGCATGTCACCGGTATACATGAGAACCCTGCCCAACTTGTCAGCAAATTCGTACTCTTCCATCTGATGGGCTGCCTTGCATTCCGGGTTGACGCACACAGGCGTGAAGGAATACTGGGGTGTTCCACACTTGGTGCACCGGGTGCCAACCAGCCCGAGGAACTTCTTACGGTTCCGCCACAGTGTGGTCAACGAGGTGTTGGGGTTGGGTTCTCCGCGGATGCCCATGTCGGAGATGATCAGGTCTTTGAATTTTATGAACTTCTGATAGTTCGTCATCTCGACGCGGTTTGCCAGTGATCCCCTCACACCCAGCGGTTTCTTCAGAGAGGAAATCTGCTCGGTCACCTGGAAGGAGAGGACATCGCTTCCCTGCCCGAAACTCGCCAGGAGAAGCTTGTCCCCTGGCTTGGCTTCTTCCAGAGCTGCAATGAGCATCAGGAGGGCATGTGCGGACCCGGTATCGCCGCAGACGGCGTGCATGGGGTCCTGCACCTGCTCGGGAGCGAGCCCGAGCCGTTTGGCGATCCCCGCGTGGGTCGCGCCGAAGTAGCAGGGATAGATGACCTTGCTGTACTCACTGATCTTCACTCCTGCTGCAGCCACAAATTCTGCAATGGCCTTTGGTATGATCTTACCATACCCTTCATCTCGAACCCAGCGCTCTTCCCACCGGTAATCGATATCCTTACCTGTGCCCCGGTAGTGATCGACAAAATCACAGTTCAGGGAATACGTACCGGTGAGTTCGGCAATAACCCCATCGGTTCCCAGGTGGAGCGCTGCAGCACCGTCACCGTAATACATCTCGACTGTTGTTGCCGCCTTTGTCCGGCGCATCTCAGATGCAGCGACGAGCACGGAGGACTTGCCCCCCTTGAGGGCGTCCACGGCAGCCATGAGCGCCGTGGTTCCGGATTTCAGCGACCCCGTGAAATCGGCGCACGTGACACGTTCCTCCCTGGTGTTGACGGCGGTAGCAAGAACGTCCGCGTTGAGTCTGTCGACAAAGGGCAGGGTCGTCGATGCGAGGTAGACCGCATCGACGGCTTTCTTGTCCCTCCCTGCGAGACAGTCGTAGCTTGCAGCCACGGCCATGCTCAGGGCATCCTCGTCCCAGTTCGCAACAGACCGTTCCCCCTTCGAAGCAGCTAGGATTTCAGGGGCATACCAGGCCATATTCTGGGCAATGACCTTACGGCTCAATCTCAAACGGGGTATGTATGCACCGTATGATGTAATTCCTATCATCGAAAACCTCCTCGAGTTGCGCCCGAGCAACTCTCATGATCACCGTGGCCATGCATTCAGCATCGGCCACGGCACTCGATCGATCTCTTTAATGGGTGATACCCGCCTGTTCCTCCACCAGTTTTTTACACTTGGCCATGATCTTTCTGGCCTCCATGAAAATCGTCATGCGCTCTGCAAAGGGCGACCCTTCTCCGTGCAGGCAGATGGTCTCGGTATCGCCCGAGGTAAGGCGCCTGATGATATCGAACATGCGCAGCCGGTTCTCGGTGGACACCTCTGGCTTGGCCTTCAGATATTTGTCAATGTCATCGTGGGTCTCTGGATTCATCCAATCCTTGTAGGTGGGCGCAGTCACCAGCAGGCCGCCTGCGAGATCCTGAATGATCTCGATCACCTTGTGGTAGTTGTGCGCGAAGTGGTACTTCGCAATGTTCGTCGTTATCGGATTGGGAACCGGGATGCCGGCATGTTCCACGTAATCCAGGCAGGCAGAACGTGCAAGGGCAGTGAGTGTCTCGAGGTAGATCACGATCTCGGTGATCTTCTCGCGAACGTGCGGGGCATTGGCCACCCCGTTGTAGTCGGCGATGGCCACGGCCAGGCCCAGCATCTGCTCGCTCATGGGGATGCGGTAGGCGCAGCCCGTCCGCCGATGCATGAGAGCGAAATTGTAGACCGTGGTGGCTGCATATTTCCACTCGCCGCAGAGAAATACCCGGTCCCAGGGCACGAACACATCATCGAAGATGATGAGCGAGTCGGTGTGCATGCGGCGGGTTTTCCGCTCCAGGGGGAATTCCAGGTCACTGATGTTGCCGTGAAAGGGACGTACGATCTGGCGGATGCCCTTGGCGTTGGCAGGCACAGCCACGGCCACGGCATAGTCGCTCTCCTCAGGACCGCCCAGGGCGCGGCAGGGTATGGCGAAAAATTCGTGGCAGTAGGCAGCACCGGTTATGTGCACCTTGGCGCCACGCAGAACGATTCCATCGTCACGTTTTTCCACGATCCGCAGGTTGAAATCCGGGTGGGCCTGGTTCGGGTCAGATGGCCGGAGATGCCGATCCCCCTTCACATCCGTCACAGCAGCGACAACACACTTGTCGGTCTTTTTCAGGTAGGTGCGATAGTTCTCGATACGCTCCAGGTAGATCTTCCCTGCATCACCCATGCTGCGGGCCGTGATGGAAATCGCGTTCATGGCATCGGCTCCGATGTCGTGAGCCAAGGGAATGTAGCCTTCTCCGATCTCCGTGGCCTTGATGATGAGATCGAGCTGCTTGAGAAGATCTTCACCGGTGCGAGGGATGTAGTAATAGCGGCTGATATCTTCGCCAAGCTCCTCGTCGTAGACCACGGCCAGGTCCTTGTACTGGGGGTTTTCGGCCATCTCGTAGTCCACGGCCACGGTCTCCACACAGCAGGTAAAGTCGGGATCAGTTCCGACATCTTCGACCTTTCGACCCTTGTAGTAGACGACCCTTCCATCGTTGAGGCTGTTCTTATATTCCTCAGGAGTCATTAAACCCATAATAGTACCTCTTTCTTAAGTGGTTTCCGCGGTGCCATGGTGAACTCATATCGTGAGCCCACCATGGCACCAGCGTTGTTGTACGTTGTTGCCCGAATACAGGTCTACCAGGCCTTCACCATTGCTGGCATTGCGCGGTGGTAGTACGGGAAAACCTTCTCTTCGGTGTTGGAGCCCATCATGCTGTCCACGGTCAATGTTGCGCTCAGGGCCGCCGCATCCACACCGCACCCCAACAGGCGCTCGCCGTACTGGTCGCCGGTGAAATACAGGCCTTCGACCCAGGGGGATTTTACATCGATGCGGTCGGTGCCAATGGGCTGGATCCAGGCAAAGGCGTGGTCAGTGCACATCCAGAGCAGGAACTCCATCTCCGACTTCCACTTGTCCGCACCGAAGGTTCTTTTCCACCAGTTCTCGTTCCACTCGACTACGCGGGATACCTTGTGGGGATTCCGCATCTCCTCGTGGGTCATGGCGGTGGAGAAGATCCAGCCGTGCTTGCCCTCTGGGGCGCTGCCCGTCTCAGAGGTCAGCGAAGGGTTGGAATTGTAGCCGGCGTTCACGGATGCCAGGTTCCACAGGACCATGTCGATGCACCCGCTGTAGCCTTCTTCCATGCCGATGACGTCGGGCATGTAGATGAAGCTCCGTTCCTCGATGCCTTTTTCCGCCCACACGTCTGATTTCATGTTGCCCAGGCCCGTGATCATGCCCGCGCCCCAGAACTCCTTCTGGACGCGATCGACGATCTCCTGCGGGAAGTACCGGGGATGAATCAGATTCAGCATCTGCTTGGTCGGGATGTTGCAGATGATCTTGTCCGCATAGACGGTCTTGAACCCCCCTGTTGTGAGGTAGGTGACCCCTTTGGCCACACCGTTTTCGATGATGACATCGATTACGGGGGAATTCCTCAGAACCTTGCCCCCGTTCTCATTGACGACCTGTTCCATGAGGAGGGCAAAGGAGATGGTTCCGGGATTGGGGACAGAGGCGCAGGAGCCTTCCACCAGGTTCATCCTGATCGGCCCGGCAGTGGCCATGTGAACCAGAACATCGGGAGCCGGGGTGAGCCTGAGGTCCGCCTGGCCCGTCTGCGAAGCCGCGAGAACCTTGATGTAATCGTAGGCTTCCTTGTTCACATTTCTTGCCTGGAGCCATTCTTCGAAGGACATGTGCCTCGTCTGACCGATATCATCCATGGTCATGGTGCCCATGTCGCGCAGGGCCCTCATGGTCGATTTGAAACCCTCCGGGCTCATCCACTGATAGGGCTCGCCCTTGCCGACCTGATATGACTTGTTGCCCTTCTTGTAATCCACAAAAGCGAACCCGACGTTGCAGGGCATTTCCACGGGCTTTTCGAGGTAGTCCATCAGGCAGCGGATCTTGCCTTTGTTGCCCCAGAACAGGCCGTGGCCCGTATCGAGTGTCGTTCCGTCGAAGAGGCCCTCCTTGAAACAGGTCTCCAAGTCAGGCGTACACTTCGGTATCCACGCCCCGATCATGGCGAGGGCGCGTTTGAAGCCGTTGGCGTCCAGTTCCACACCGTCAATATAGACCTTGTCGCCCTTTCCGACAAACGATGCCAGTCGGCCGCCGATAAAAGGCAGTTTCTCCAGAACCAGCACCTTCTTGTTAAAGTCTTTCGCCAGGATGCCCGCAGCACCTAACCCGGCAACTCCGGATCCGATTACCAGCACATCGTATTTTTTTGCCATTGAGTATCCTCCCTCTGTATTTGCGTTATCTGGTATTCTCAGTTCTCATTCCCTGACTGAAGGTCTCTCGTTAGATCGACCCGCCGCCGTCTGCCACCAGGATCTGCCCGGTCATGTAGGAAGAAGCCTCCGAGGCAAGGAACAAGGCGATGCGTGAGATTTCTTCGGGCATCGCGATTCTGCCCAGGGGAGTGTGTCGCATTTCCTGCTTCATGAGTTCCTCATTGCTCCAGAGCGCCTGGGAGAACTTCGTCTTGACCACGCCCGGCGCAATAGCGTTCACCCTGACATTGTACTGACCCATTTCCTTGGCCATGGCCCTGGTCAGCATGTTGATGCCTGCCTTGCTGATGCAGTAGAGACCGAGCATGGGGTCAGGGGAGACACCCCCGACAGAAGAGATATTGATGATGGCACCTGATTTCTGCTCCTGCATGATTTTACCGACGAGTTCGCTCAATATGGTGTACCCCTTGAGGTTCGTGATCATGATCTGGTCGTACATCTTCTCGTCCATGTCGACCAGCAGGCCCATTCCCGGATTCGTGGCCGCGTTGTTCACCAGAATGTCGATATGCCCGAACTCGTTCTTCACCGCGTCGACAAGGGCCCGGATACTGTCCACCTCGCGATTGTGGTAGGAGATGGCCAGAGACTTTCTGCCCAGAGCCCTGATCTCGTCGGCAACGGCATCGAGATCCGCCTGCTTTCTGCTTGCGACAACGACGTCAGCTCCAGCATCTGCCAGTTGAAGCGCGATGGCCTTTCCAATCCCTCTGCTTCCTCCGGTCACCAGAGCAACCTTGCCTTCCAATGAAAGGTATGAGGTATCCATGCAATGCCCTCCTTGAAGTTTTTGTCGTAATTGTTGTTTTCATTTATTTTATTTAGTTAACGTGATTAACTTATATTAACTAACATCTATTGTCAACCGCTAACTGTTTTTTGTGCAAAACATTTCTCAGCCTATGAACTCTCGTGATAACCGGTACTGACGAGCACTTGGTTCACGATGTTTGGGTAACAGTTTTCGTTCCGGGCCATCAGGATGCGCATGAATGCCGTATACGATGCGTTATGACAAGCGTTCTTCGTTTTCATCAGTCTGTTACACAGCAGCCACAAAGGCTTATTCGTGAACATCGCGAAACAGCGGGCACTCTTCGTGGAGGCTAGACACGCTCCTTGAAAACTTTTCCCAGTAAGCCTTCTGGTTTCACCAGGAGCACCAGGATGATGATCACAAAGGCGATGGTATTCTTGAACTCCAGGGCTATGTATCCGCCGGTGAAACTCTCGACCACTCCGATGATCAGACCGCCGATGATGGCGCCTGGAAGACTGTTCAGGCCACCGAGAATGGCTCCCGCAAATCCCTTGAGAAAGGGTTCGAGCATGAAAAAAGGATCCAGGAGCAGAGAAGGAGCAAGAAACAAACCTGCCAGAACCCCCAGGACTGCGGCCAGTCCCCACGATACACCCAGCACCATCCTGGTGGGGATTCCCAGGGTTTGTGCTGCTGGAAGATTCTCTGACGTTGCCCGCATCGCGAGCCCGATTCTTGTCTTCTGAATCAGGAGGTAGAGTATGTAACTTCCGATCAGACCGATGGCCAGTGTGCCGAGGCTCAGCTCGTTGACATACAGCGGTCCGATTTTCCAGATCTTGATATCCGAAAGGGGAAAATCGAGCACCTTGGAATCTGTCCCCCACAGGAGCAGTATTCCCCCCTGTATAATCATGCTCAGCCCCACGGTGAGCGTGATCTGCCCGAGAATGGTTGCATCCCTCCTCTGGGCGGGAACAATCACCACGAAATAGAACGCAATGGCCAGAAGACCCCCTGCCAGGATGCTGAGGACAAAGGCAAGGGAAAAGGGAACCTTGAAGAGCAGCAGGGTAAACATGCAGAATGTCCCCATGGTTGCCATGTCTCCGTGCGCAAAATTGAGGATCCGCGTGGAGCGATAGATGAGCACGATCCCCATGGCCACCAGGACATAGAGACTGCCCATGGAGATTCCGGAAATCAGATACTGTAGGAAGTTCGCCATATCAGATCCTTTCTCTCTCAGCGAAATGGCCAGTTTTTCCAGTAGAGCCTGAATTTGAACCACCGGCCGGCCAGACCCATGGGTTCAAAGATCATGATCAGGACAACGGTAACTCCGAAGATCACCGGGATCATCGCCTTGAAATCGCTGAACACCTGGGGAACCAGGATTACGAAGGCAGCACCGAAAAGTGCGCCTTCACAGGATGCCAGCCCACCGATCACCACTGCCACGAACATGGTAAGGGTTTCCTGAAAGCTGAACATCTGGGGATCGAGAAAACCCAGGAGCATGCCGTACAGGGCACCGTGAACACCGGTATAGAACGAACTGATGGCAAAGGAGAGCAGCTTGTAGCGCGTCAGGTTCACCCCCATAACCTCGGCAGCTATCTCGTTATCGCGGATGGCAATGAAGGTCCGCCCGATATAGGAAGAGATGAGATTATAGGTCAGAAGGGTGAACACCACGCACAGAGAAAAGGTAAAGTAGTACATTGTCATGGCTTTGGACATCCCAAACAGTTCGGGCAGTCTCGGCACAACCATGCCCATCCGCCCTCCGGAAAGGAACTCAAAGCTCGTGAGGAGCTGATAGACAGCAATACCGAAGCCCAGTGTCACGATCGCGAGGTAGGGCCCTTTCAGCCGCAGGGAGGGAAACCCCACCAGGACACCGGCCAGTCCGGCCATGATTCCCGCACCGATCAATGATAAAAGCATCGGAGAGCCGACATTCATAAAGTGTGCAAAACTGAAGGCACCGATAGCAAGGAACCCTGCCTGTCCCAGCGAGATCTGCCCGGTATAGCCGATAAGAATATTCTGGCCCTGGATACCGATGGCATAGATAAAAATGAGGGTGAAGACGAAGACAAGATGTTCGCTGGAAAACCAGGGCATGAGAATCAATCCCGCAACCAGTGCTGTTACCCATACCCTGGTCCATGGCTTCTCTATGAGCTTCAGATCGTCTTTGTAGCTTTCAACAAGGTTCATGATCACTCTCTCTGCTGGTGTATTCTCTGATTGCCGTTCTTGGGTGCACGGGTCCTTAGCCTCTTTCCTAGCTGTACATGGAGTCGATGAGATCCTTGTACATCTTGGCAATATTTGATCGCTTGATCTTCAAGGTCGGGGTTACATCCCCGTCTTCTGAATAGAACCGACGTGGAATGAGCCGGAACTTCTTCACGGCTTCCACCCTGGCAAGATTCGCATTGACTGCATTCACCTCGCTGTGAATGAGCTTGTTGATCTCTTCGTTCTGCGTCAGGTCGGTGAACGTCGTAAAAGGAATCCGGTTGTCCTGGGCGTACTTCATCACATTCTCCTCGTCGATGAGGATCAGTGCGACAACGTAGTTTCGACCATCCCCAATAACAATGGCATCCTGTATGTAGGGACTGAACTTCAATTTGTTCTCGATGAATTCAGGGGTGATGTTCTTGCCACCCGAGGTCACGATGATGTCCTTGATCCGGCCCACGATCTTGAGGTGACCGTCGTCAATCTGCCCAAGATCACCCGTGTGGAGCCAGCCGTCTCGCAATGTCTCAGCGGTGAGTTCAGGATTTTTGAAATAGCCCTTGAATATCCCGGGACCACGGGCGATAATCTCACCAGAAGAGTCAATCTGCATCTCGAGCCCGGGAAGGGCCTCTCCCACGTAGCCGTAACGAGGCTCCTTGTTGAGCCGTTGCAGTGCGATAATCCCGGTTGACTCGGTCTGTCCGTAGCCGTCCCTCAGGGGAATCCCGAGAAGGTTGAAAAACTCGAAGAGCTCTTTTGAGGCCGGCGCAGCCGAACACAGCGCCCAGCGGATTCGTTCAAAACCCAGCTGTCGCTTCAGGTGATAGAGCACGCCCCAGTAGGCAATCAGATACATGATCCGCAGGGGAAATGATACCGTCTGGTCTGACTTCGCCCGCACATACCACGTCCCAATACGGAAACTCACCTGAAAAAAGAGGCGTTTCAGGAAGGTGGAGTCGTCCATCTTGTTCTTGATTGTGGATGCAAACTTTTCCCAGATCCGGGGCACACTGCCGAAGATCGTGGGAGAGACCTCGCGCAGATTGAAGGCTAGCGTATCCATGCTCTCGACAAAATTGACCCCTGCCCCGGTGAACATGGGGGTAAAAACCGAGACCAGGTTCTCATAGACATGCGCCAAGGGAAGATAGGAGACCACCTCGTCCTTCTCCGAAACCGGGATAATCTGCAGAAAGGAGAGCACTACACTGGATATGTTGGCGTGACTCAACATCGCACCCTTCGGTCTGCCCGTGGTTCCCGAGGTATAGATGATCATGGCGGTATCTTCGACAGACAGGGAATCATACCGCTCACGCACCTCATCGGTTCGCCCTTCCTGACTGGCCCGAGCCCGAGCAAGAAAGTCCTCGAAAACCAACACGTTGGGGTGTGAGAATCCCCACAAACCCTTCGTATCCCAGACAATGATCTTGTCGAGATCAAGTTCAGGGATGATTTCCAGAATTTTGTCGAGCTGCTCCTCGTTCTCCACGAACAGGATTCGAGTTTCTGAATGTGTCAGCACATAGTTGATTTCATCTGAAGATGACGTGGGATAGATGCCACAGGTGCATCCTCCGGCAGTCATGGTGGCAAGATGACAGATCAGCCATTCCGGTCTGTTGTCCCCGAGGATGCATACCGTCTGACCCTTGTTCAGACCCAGGGAGATGAGCCCGGCTGCAACAGTCCATACCTGCTCTCCATACTCTTTCCAGGTCACCTTGTTCCAGATACCATTCTTCTTGTGTCTCAGGGCAACCCTGCCACCGAACTGCTCGGCCCTCTGATAAAAAGCATGGGGAAGAACCACAGGTTCGATCTGCATCACCATCTCCTCCGTTTCGTGTAGAAGTGGCCCTTCTCGGAAGCTCCCTGCTTGTCCACCCCCAGGTATAGTTCCTGAACATCTTCGTTTTCACGCAGATCCTTTGCCGTGCCTTCCAGAACGATACGCCCGGATTCCATGATGTATCCATAGTCCGCGATATTGAGTGCAAGCTTTGCGTTCTGTTCCACCAGCAGGATAGTCATGTCTCGGGTTCTGACTTCTTTCAATGTGTCATGAACTTGGCGGGCTGCCTTTGGAGACAGCCCGAGAGAGGGTTCATCGAGCATGAGAAGCTTTGGCCTGCGCAGCAGTGCCCTGGCAATAGCGAGCATCTGCTGTTCACCACCTGAGAGGGTCTCGGCCTGCTGGGCTCTGCGTTCCTTCAAAATCGGAAAGAGATTATAGATAAAGTCCAATTCCTTGACTACCTCCCTGGCCTGGCGTCCCCAGCATCCGATATCCAGGTTCTCCCCCACGGTGAGTTCCCTGAAGAGACCCCTATCTTCGGGCACATAGACAATTCCCAGTGACGCGACCCGTTCAGGGGTCATCCCGCTGATACGTCTGCCCTGGAATTCAATGACCCCTTTTTTGGGCTGATCCTTGAGCAGACCGGCAATGGTTTTCAGCAGGGTGGTCTTTCCTGCTCCGTTCGGGCCGAGAATAGCAAAGATTTCGTTTTCGCGTATTTCAAGAGAGAGCCCCTGGAGGGCGTAGATGCGATCGAAGTACAGTGTCTCGATGCTCTGAATCTTCAGCAAGCTCATCACTCTTCACCCACATATGCTCTTACAACTTCTGCATTGCGCTGCACTTCTTCGGGCAATCCTTCCGCAATTTTCTTCCCGAAATTAAATGCGACCATCCGATCCGCCAGACGAGACACGGTTCTCAGGTCGTGTTCAATCAGCAGCACGGAGAGCTTGAACCGACCTCTGATCTCGGTCACCAGGTAGGCAACTTTGCCTTTTTCCTCCATGGTGAGTCCGGCAACAGGTTCATCGAGCAGCAACAACCGGGGTTCCATCACCAGGGCACGGCCAAGCTCAACTCGTTTCTGAACTCCGTAGGGACAGTCGTTGACCAGGGCTTTTCGGTAGGCCTGGAGATCGAGAAACTCTATGATCTCCTCGACTTTTTCACGGTGGATCAACTCCTCCGTGCGCAACCTCAGAAAGGCATTGACCGGGTTTTTCTTGAACTGAATGTGCCTGCCCAACATGAGATTGTCGAGGACCGACATGTGGTTGAAGAGTCTGATGTTCTGAAAGGTTCTCGCAACCCCCCGCTGAGCGATTGAATCGGGGGAGAGCCCGATCAGGCTCTCCCCTTCAAAATCAACCTGTCCCTGATCT
Organism: Deltaproteobacteria bacterium; assembly: GCA_011046135.1. Classification (GTDB taxonomy): domain Bacteria; phylum Desulfobacterota; class Desulfomonilia; order UBA1062; family UBA1062; genus DSBG01. The sequence goes on along the minus strand of DSBG01000010.1, from coordinate 5,877 downwards.
GGTGTGTACACCCCTGAGATGCAGTTAAACAATGTTGTTTTACCCGATCCGTTTGGCCCGATGATGGCGAGGATCTCATGGTCCTGCACATCGAGATTGACTCCGCCAAGGGCGGTGATTCCACCGAAACGGATACCGAGATCACGAACTGATAGCAGAGAAGCCATAGTATTCTGACAACTTAGTACAATGGGTCGAATATCATGAAATCGGTGATGGGCACGTGATTGCCGTCTTTCGCATGGCAGATACGGATCGCATTGAGACCGTAGCGGTTCTTCCCGAAGGTAATGGGGGCACCCATGCCTTCCGGCCTGAACCCCTCGATGCTTGCCATGGCTTTGATAAACGACTCACGGGTGAGATCTCTCCCGGCCCGCTGCAGTGCCTCTGCAATGAGCATCATCGTGGTCGAACCGGTAATCCCCAAAAACGGCGTCCCCGCGAGCTTTGGTTCATACTTGAGGAGAATCTCGAGGACCTCGTCGGCTCTCTTTTCAACCCCCGGCATGCTGACATTGCCGGAAGCAGCAGGATATGCTCCCTCCCACAACTCCCCGGTGATCTTATACATGAGGGGGTCCCCCAAGGGGTTGGCGGTGAAGATCTTTGGCTGGTAGCCGATCTTTGCCATCTCACGAACAATCAGAGATGCCTGTGTGGGAGCTCCATAGATGACCACTGCCTCGGCACCGGTATCCTTGAGTTTGAGCGCATGAGTAGCGAGTGCGCGATCGGTCAACTCATAGGGGATAAATCCGACAAGGGATGCCTTGCCCTTCAGCGTTGATAATGCCCGTTCGATACCGATCTTTGCCGATTTTCCCCAGTCATCGTTCTGACCGAAGAGAGCGATCTTCGTGATACCCATCTCGGTCACGGCAAATTTCGTAATGGCATCGGCCTCATCGATGTAGTCAGGGTAGGCTATAAAGAGATGGTTGATGCTTTCCCTGGGCAATCCCATCCAGATCCGCGGGTTTGCATGGATGTGGACAACGGGAACCTTGCTCTCCAGCAGGAAGTCCTTGCTGGCATTGGCCGTTGCCGAACCAATGATGCAGCCGAAGGCAAGAACGCTGTCCTTCATCTCCTTGAAGTTCGCCAGAGCCCGGCTCGGGTTGTATCCATCATCCTTGACGAGAATCTTGATCTTCCTGCCATGAATTCCTCCCTGTTCATTGATGTGCTGTGCCCAGGCCGAGTTACCCAGGTACATGGCTGCCCACAGGGCTGCAGGACCGGACATGGGACAGGACATTCCGATGACCACCTCGTCGTCCGTCACCCCGGGAACCTTGCTCTCGGATGCAAATCCCCCTGCCGGAAAAACCAGACAGAAGAGAACCAAAAGGACCAGTACCATACCTCGTTTCATATACTCCCTCCTTGCATTCCTATTTTTCACCATGGTGACCATGGTGCCCCACATGGGGAAATAACACCTCGATTGGCACACCGCTTTTCCGCTTCGAATCTATTCCGCGTACATCTTATCTATTACATCAGCAAATTTATTAATAATGATCCTCCGCTTGACCTTGAGCGTCGGTGTGAGCTCCCCGGTGTCCTGGGTCCACGGTTGGGACATCAGGGTGTATTTCTTGATCTGCTCCACACGCGCGAATCCAGCCATGTACTTCTCGATTTCTTCATCGAAGAGACTCTTCACCTTTTCGTGGCGCAGGAGTTCATCCCGGGAGGAAAAGGCTATCCCGTTTTCCTTGGCCCAGGGCTCCAGGATTTCAAACGCGGGCACGATCAACGAAGTGAGATAGCTCCGGTTGTCTCCGATGATGGCAACCTGCTCGATGAAATCCGAGGCCTTCAGGCTGTTTTCCAGGTTCTGCGGTGATACATTCTTTCCGCCGGAGGTGATGATGAGATCCTTGATCCTGCCGGTGATCTTCAAGTTCCCTTCTTTGTCTATCTCCGCGATATCGCCGGTTTTCAGGAACCCGTCTTCAGTGAGAACTTCCTTGGTGGCTGCTTCGTTCTTGTAGTACCCCATCATGACCTGAGGTCCCTTGATGAGGAGTTCACCATCGTCCCCTATCTTTGCGATGGTGTCCCTCAAGGGTCTTCCCACCGTACCGAGCCGGATGTGCCCAGGAATATTGAAATGGGTCACCGGAGAGGTCTCGCTCAGGCCGAACCCCTCCAGCACATTGATGCCCATGCCCAGGAAAAATTCGGCATCATGTACAGCGAGCGGGGCACCGCCGCACCCGATGAGAAACAACCGGTCAAACCCGAGGGCGGCCTTGAGCTTCGAGAAAATGAGACGGTCTGCCAGATTGTACCGCAGTGCGAAGAGCCCGGTGCGCGGCTTCCCGTTACAGATGTAGGGAACGTTCTTCTTTCCCGTATTCACGGCCCAGTTGAAGAGCGCCTTCTTCACCGGGGATGCAAGCGAAACCTTCTGCAGGATCCCTGCATGGATCTTTTCCAGCAAACGCGGAACCGTGGCGATCATGGTGGGCCTCACTGCAGTGAAGTCCTCCAGCACGGTTTCAAGGCTCCTGACAAACGCCACCGTGTTGCCGGCGTACACGTCACAGTAGTAGGTCACGGCGCGCTCAAAGGCATGGGAGAGCGGGAGGAACGAGGTCACGATCTGGTGCTCTTCCAGGATCTTGGGCACGCCATCCACAAACTGCTGGACGTTGGTCAGGATGTTCTTGTGAGAGAGCATCACACCCTTTGGATTGCCGGTGGTTCCCGAGGTGTAGATCAAGGTAGCCAGGTCCTCAGGTTTAATGGCGTTTATGCGTTTATCGAACTCCTCGGGGGCAACGGCAATGCTCTCATCCTTGAGGATCGACTGAAAGGTGACGACCCCGGGTGGAACCTGGCCTGGTTCATCGAACAGGATCACTCCTTCGAGGATTGGAAGCTTGCCCATGACCTTGAGCACCTTGTTCATGTGCTCCTCGGTCCCTGCGAAGCAGAGGCGTGAGTCGGAGTCTTCGATGATGTAGCGCACCTCTTCGGGGGTGTTCGTGGCGTAGATCGGGACATTGACCGCGCCGATGGAGAGAATCGCCAGGTCAGCAACCCACCACTCGTACCGGTTGGGGGAGAACAGGGCGACCTTGTCACCATGCCCGATCCCCCGGGATATCAGGTACAGGGACATCTTCCGGACCATGTCGTTCATCTTGTTCCAGGAGATCTCCTCATACTCGTTGTTCTGGTTTCGATACATGACACAGGCCTTGCCCCCCAGCTCCTGGACCCTGTTCTGGAACACTGCCGCCATCGACGTTTCCTGATACGTACTCATACTCCCCTCCTCATGGAAGGCACTCCATGAACTGCCTTCCAGGTTCTTTTTCCCACGGAACTATCGAAACGATGACGATCGGCTGGACCCATGGTGCACGCTTCAACCGGGTCATCGAACCCTCTCCTTCATGCGTACCCGCCCAGAATTCTTGGATGCATCACCGCAGGAATGAACGCTCCGTGGATTGGAAATCATCCCAATCACCCAACCAGGTTACCGGAGATTTCAAGGTCGCGATGGATGTGACCCACGTGATGTGGGCTGCGAGGAGCGACCTGACAGGAGAATGTCTGGCACAACCCTGAAATCATGTTCCCCCCAACAAGTTCATTTTGTATACTCATTGGAATTCATATAACTAATGATAACATCGTTCTCTTACAATAACGCCGGTACTTTGTCAATCGTTTTTTCAGTGAACACCGCATGAAAGAGATCGAGACGCTGCTCTGGCCTGACAGTGCACCTTCCAGCAACAGCAGGGTGCGGTCCTTTCCGTTCCGTAGTTCGATACTACTGGTAAAGGTAATTCCGCACGGTGAAAAAACAAGACAATGAAGATAAAGAAGGGGGGAGGGAGATCCCCCTCCCCGTCTGATCAGGACGCAAAGCTCTCCTCGGCGATTTCAAGCACCGAAAGATCCTCGCTCTTTATGGATTTCACCGCAGCATCAACTTCCGGCAGGACATTGTGCACGAAATACTTCAGGCTTGATATTTTTCCTGCATAGAACGCAGCATCCTTGTTGTCTCGATACAACTGAGCCATAGCCTGCACGTCCGTTCGGTCGATTCCCTTGGCAGTGCACAGATCAGCGAGCTTGTCGTTTGCCACCCCTGCCTGCCAGAGCAGGAGCCATCCTGAAACAACCTTGCCCATCATCATCAGGAACGGGTATGCATGGGAGATCGGCACAAAGAATTTACCCTCTTTGCCGCACATCGCAAAGAACAGACCCGCATCCCCCAGGGCATTGACTGCCCCCTGCACCCCTTCAGCCAGAGCTGACAGCTCAGGTTTATCCTTGTACTGCGAAACCGTTGCATTCATCTCGCCCAGGAGCGTCATGAAATAGGTTCCCTTCTTCATAGGCAGCTTACGCCCGATGAGATCAAGGGCCTGGATGCCGTTTGCCCCCTCGTAGATCGAGGCGATCTTCTCATCCCGCAGAAACTGCTCTAACGGATACTCAGAACAGAAGCCATAGCCGCCGTATACCTGGATCGCTATCTCCGTGACCTTGAAGGCAACATCAGAACAGTAGGCCTTGCAGATGGGCGTCAGCAGTTCCAGGAGTCCCTTCCATTTGTCCTTCTCGGCATCATCCCGCGCCACGGTTTCCATATCGACCGCAAAGGCCGCGTAGTACATGAGCGCCCGCATGGAATCCACCGCGGATTTCATCCACAGCAGCATACGCCTCACATCTGGATGCTGAATGATCGGGACTCGGGGGGCTTCCGGGTTTTTCATGTCCATGAGTGATGATCCCTGGAGCCGTTCTTTGGCATAGTTGACCGCATGGAGATAGGCGATCGAGGCGCTGCAGAGCCCCTGCATCCCCACACTGATCCGGGCCTCGTTCATCATCTGGAACATGATCTTCATGCCCTGCCGCTCTTCACCGAGGAGTTCCGCATAGCACTCACCGTTGTCTCCGAAATTGATCAGGCACGTCGCACTGCCATGGATTCCCATCTTTTCTTCAATCTTGGCGATTTCAAAATCATTGCGTTTTCCCAGGCTGCCGTCGTCATTCACCAGATATTTGGGCACCAGGAAAATCGATATACCACCTGTTCCCGGGGGATCCCCCTCGATGCGTGCAAGAACGGGGTGGATAACGTTCGTCACCAGGTCACTGTCACCCACGGTGATGAACATCTTGGTACCCTTTATCCGGTAGGTGCCATCAGGCTGCCGAAAGGCCTTGGTGTTGAGGTTTCCCACATCGGTTCCTGCATTGGCCTCGGTCAGACACATGGTGCCGCCGAATTCCCCTGAAATCATACCCGGCAGGTACCTCTTTTTCTGGTCTTCGGTGCCGTGAGTGAGGACAAGATGAGCTGCCCCTTCGGCTAGTCCGGGGTAGGACACAAAAGAAAAGTTGTGCGAGAACCAGTCATGGGCAGCAAATTTCACTGATTGAGGAAGGCCTTGTCCGCCAACCTCAACTGGGAAGGACATGGCGTTCCACCCGCTCTCGCAGAAGAGCTTGTAGGGACGATGGAAGCATTCAGGGACGTAGACCTGACCATCCTCCAGTCGGCAGCCCGTCTTGTCCGACTCTGCAAGGGTCGGCAGGATCTCGTCTTCAGCGAACTTCTGCGCTTCGGTCATGATCATGTCGAACATATCCTTGGAATACTCTGCATACTTCTCATACGCACAGAGCTTGTCCACGTTGAGCATTTCGTACAGGACAAATCGCTGGTCACGTTCATCCAGAATCACACTAGCCATACTCGTATCCTCCTCGATGTTTTTTTGACCCAAGAAGCTCTTGTCACAAGCCTCCAAGGCAGACCCTGAACTTTCTCTCTGATAGGAGCCATCCTATCCCTTCCTGAAACACACGCTCGAAGAT
>DSBG01000126.1 GCA_011046135.1 Deltaproteobacteria bacterium | reverse complement strand
TTTCCCTGGCAGACACCGACCACGGCAGGGTGTGCATCCTGTCTTCACCTGAGGATGCGGTGACTATCGCAGCCCACATGAGTGCCTATGGCAGGTTCTTGAGCCAGATCGGAACATGACCCGTACCCCGTGTGTCCTTGAGATGGCAAGGTTCCGGACAACCACGGGGCTCCACTGAAGGGGATTTTTTGCCTCTTGAGTTCGGGGGTGATCGGGCTCAGAGTGTCCCGAGTTTCCTCATCGACGTGTAGACGATATAGCCGCCCATGAAAATCACGAACAGGCCGAAATACAGGCGCAGGTGAGCCTGCGGGAGGTTGTTCGCAACAAAGGCCCCGAGCCAGGCACCGAGGAACAGACCCAGGGCAACCAGCAGACCCACCTTGATGTCGACATGACCGTGACGGTAAAACTCGATGACCGCGGCGAGGCCCACCGGGGGCAGGAGAATGGCGAGGCTCGTTCCCACGGCGCTGTGCTGAGAGAACCCTGCAATGAATATCAGGGCAGGGACAATAATGACGCCGCCGCCGATGCCGAACAGGCCGGAGCTGATTCCTGCCGCAATACCGATGAGCAGGAACAAGAGTATCGAAGTCGTGCCGATCATACCAGTTCTCCTTGCGTCATGGTTTTCCCCGGGAGGGTTCTTCAGGAAGAAACGAAGGTTGAGTGTACTTATGAGCTGAAACGACAGGAATCCCTGATTCACAGGGAACCCCGGTCTGGCACAGGCCGCACCCATATCCCTCAAATCCGAACCGCTCCTTCACGTACGGGGCAATGGTGATTGCCAGATGATTGAAGCACTTCATCTTGTCATGGCCGTTCTCGCTGATGGCATCCACCGGGCAGCGGGAGATGCACGCCCTGCACGCCCTGCTCGTGTAAAACAGGCAGTACTGCCTGTGATTGGTGTATGGCCTCGGTGTTGCCGGGACATCGATTCTGGCGATCACCGATCCTGCCCGCATGGCCTTGCCGTTTGCCGTGATCAGTCCGTCGCACAGGCCGAAGGTCCCCAGGCCCGATGCATATGCCACATGCCGCTCTGACCACGTGGAGGCGAACCCGTACTGTTCTGATGTCTGCCAGGACCAGGCAGGGAGCAGGGAAGGGGCAAGCGCAGCAAGGCCTTCGGAGAGGAGATCGTCGACGACACGCTGCTTCAGCCTATCGTTGATCTCTTCACCGAAGATCCTGGTCCGAGCCCATCGCTGGGAGGGATAGGTTGTTTCCCTTCTGTTGTCTGTCTTTGTCGGTTCCGTCTTGGGCAGCACCCAGCTGATGATGGTAAGGTCCCTGTCTTCGACCGGAGTTTCCGGATACGCCAGTCGGAATGCTTCACCGGGTGTCCAGTGAAACGGCCCCACATGTTCCTTGAAGGATGCGAAGACGGGGTCGTCTCCCCGGGAATACCCCACCAGGGCATCGGCCCAGGCCTTTTCCGGACCACCGGGCCAGAGCAGGTTCTCGAAGGGATTGTTGAGGAAGTCTTGGATGATGGATTCTATCCAGGTAGAGAGATCGTGGATCTTGTCTGTGCTCATGGAATCATCTCCTCACCACGGCAGAACAGGGTATGGCCATTGATGATAGCGAAAGATCTCCAGCGGCACAATGTATTTCTGTAAAAGGGCGTCTTATGTACATGCTCTGTTCCATTGCTTCCTGGGATGGATTTAGGGTACGGTGGATACGTTTGCGCCACGTCAGAGAGGTGGTGTGCGCGAAAAACAGCTCTGAAGGAGTTGGAGATGCCCCTGTTCCTGCTCTCGGTGTTCAGTGTATACGGTGCGGTGCACATCTACGTTTTTTTCAAGATACGCACCGCTTTGGGCTTCGGTCTCGTTCCAGGAATAGTTCTGGGGCTGTTCCTGGCAACCATGACCGTTACGCCCATCCTGGTCCGGATGCTGGAGTGGCAGGGTTATGACCTTTCAGCACGAGCCCTCTCGTGCATCGGCTACACCTGGATGGGTGTTCTGTTCCTCTTCTTCTGTGCATCGATCCTGGTCGACCTCTTCCGTATCCTGGTCTGTGGTGCCGGCGTTCTCCTCCAGCGGGACCCGGGGATGTTCCTGCTCTCGTCGAGGGCGGCATTTTTCATTGCCCTGATCGTAGCTCTTTGCATAGCTGTCTACGGGTTCTTCGAAGCCATTGCCATCAGGCCTGAAGTGATTACCGTTCCCTCCTCCAAGATCCCCGCTTCAATCGAAAGGGTGAGGATCGTCCAGGTCTCGGATGTCCACCTCGGCCTCGTGGTCAGGGGGTGGCGGCTGCACAGGATCATTGATGTCATCCGGGAGGCTGGCCCGGATGTCCTGGTTTCCACAGGGGATCTCGTGGACGGGCAGATCGACAGCCTCCAGGGACTCCCGGAGTTCTTTGACGAGATCCAGCCTCGCTTCGGAAAGTATGCTGTCACGGGCAACCACGAATTCTACGCAGGGCTCGATCATGCCCTCGAGATCACGGCCCAGGCAGGGTTCATCGTGCTCAGGGGCGAGGCGGTGGATGTTTCAGGCATGCTCACCCTTGCGGGTGTAGACGATCCCACCGCACAGAGGATGGGACTCATGTCGGGGATACCTGAGGAAGACCTGCTACCGGGCCTTTCACGGGAACGGTTCGTCCTGCTCCTCAAACATCAGCCCTACCTGAACCAGGGATCCCTGGGCCTGTTCGACCTGCAGCTCTCGGGCCATACGCACAACGGCCAGATTTTTCCCTTCCGGTTCCTGGTCAGGCAGGTTCATCCCCGTGTGGCAGGATGGTACGACCTGGGGCAGGGATCTCACCTGTACGTGAGCAGCGGCACCGGCACCTGGGGCCCGCCAATGCGCTTTCTCTCTCCCCCCGAGGTGACCGTGATCGATCTCGTCCATGCTGAGGACAGGTGAAGGGCGATGACAGGTGAAGGGTGAGGACCGGTGAAGCACACAGACGGGAGAGTCTCAATGCCACCGCGACGGATGTTTTTTACTTGCCACGAACTCCTCGTCAGCCAGTGCCGCAGCAACAGCGTATGGGCGGTGGATAGTGTTTCGGGTGGTGGATAGTGTGTCGAGATGACGACGGGAGTATCTCCGGGGGATGTGGTCCTATGGTTTTTTTCTCCCCGCTTTCACGGATTCAAAAGACGAGGTCAGCTTGATCTTCATGGCAGAGAGAACGCTCCCGGGCAGGATCCTCAGTCCGTGGTGCAGCCAGCTCTTTGATGGAGGACGGTAGCCGGGATTTTCTGCAACGGTGATCACGTGTGCCGGACAGGCAGTCACGCACAGGCCGCACCCGATGCAGTGCTCATGGTTGTACCTGTGTACCCTGTCCTCAATAGTGTGGGCGTGGGTGTTGCACACCTTGACGCACTTCCCGCACGAGGTACATGAGCTCTCATCAACCTGAATCAGGAAGAGGGGAGGGGCTAGCGACATGCGTCCTTTGAAGCTGTTGATGGATTCCAGGTAGTGGCAGCAGCAGTCGCAGCACGTGCAGATCGCGTTCGAACTCGAGGGAACCAGGTTTGCTGACATGAACACCAGGTTTTTCTCCCAGCGTTCCTGCACGATGTCACGCATCTCCTCCCTGCTCACGAATCGGCCGCTCCCGCTCTCCACCGTGGACTCTGCAAAGGACCCGAACACCAGGCAGCCGTCCTGGGGGTTCGAGCGGCTGCACTCGTGGCCGACAAAGAGGAGAGACTGCCTGCACTGGCACACGTTCAGCACGGCGAGCCTGTGGTGGCAGGCTATCATCTCACTCATGAGGTCTGCATCCACCACGCGGCTCTCTTCTTCGACGGCTGTCTGGATCGGGATGGTTCTGATGAGCGGGGAAGGGGAGGTGTTGTACCGACTCGAGTACCCGGTCCCAAAGAGATCGACGATGAGCTGCGCATACCTTCGGTGCCACGGGGTGTCGCGCCCGTCCATGAGGAGGTATTCGAACATGCCCGGGATGAGCGGCAGCAGGGCATACCCCCTGCTGTTGGAATAGATGACACGGCGTTCGGCAAGCCTGAGCACGATCTCCCTGATCTCTTCAGGTCTCGTGCGGGCCCTGTGTGCGATGGTCTCGATGGGTTTCGGCAGGTAGAACGGCAGGTATCGGGCAACGGCTGCCTCTTCCGGACTGAAGAGGTGGCAGACGAGTTCCAGGAGGGTGTCGCTCATGGGTGGGCCCAGGAGCGACACCGAGGTGAATACCTCGGCAAGCGCACGCTGATCGGGATGTGCCGGGGCGCTCCTCCTTGTCTGTTCATGTTCCATACGTGCGTTCCTGGTCCTCAGCTCATGCCTGCGCATGGAGCCTGAACCACTCGAATTCGCCCGGGTCATGGGTGCAGAACACCCTGACGGGGGCTCCACTCCGGTAGGCCAGGTTCCACAGGCGTTTTTTGAGCAATACAGCGCGGGAATGATCCATGTGGACGAGGTATTCAAAGAGTTTGAACGGCAGCTGGCAGTGTGGGTCAGGGGCCATATCCCTTGCCGAGTAATAGGCGTCGCCTGCATGGAGCAGCCACCCGTTTCCGGATGCGACGGCGACCCCGCAGTGACCTTTTGTGTGACCCCGCAGGGGCACGAGGATGATTTCCTCGGGCAGGCCAGTCAGGCCTTTGATGCACGGGAACCCGAACCATTCGTCACCAGGGCGCTCTTCATAGGTTTCCCAGCTCTTGGCCGCAGCGAGGTGAACCTTCCGGTAGCGGTTCTTTTCCTTGAAGCCCGATGGGTTGTGGGCAGCCCTGTATTCATCGAGGAGCACGTGGATGGCGGCATGGGGGAAATCGGGGATCCCTCCCGTGTGATCCAGGTCGAGGTGTGTCAGGATGATGTGCCGGACATCATCTGTCTTGTATCCCAGGCTCAGGACCTGGTTGAGCGCGGTCTCGTCCATGTCCTCTCTGACGGGCAGGAGGTAGTGCGTGGGACCCAGGCGTGAAGGGTCGACCATGTCCCTCGTGCCGATGCCGGAATCGATCAGGACGAGTCCCTGCCTGGTCTCGATGAGGAGACAGTGGCACACTGCATGGTCCGGGATCCTCCCCGCGGATAGGATCTTGGAGATCTTCATGGTTCCACAATTGAGATGATGAATCTTCATGCCGTCACCCCCTAGAGTTTTGTGCATCATACCCTCTTGCTCGAGAACAATCGTTTCTTCTCATGAACCTCGGGACTGCGTGTTCTAGAGATTCTCGGTATCAGAATCCTCCTGAGGCCCGGGGAGCCTGCCGATTTCGTCGAGCTGGGAGAGCGATTCCCGGGCAATGCCCTGCAGCTCGCCGCACATACCCATCATGTTGAGCGTCACACGCTCGAGCTGCTTTTCTCGCTTTTTCCAGATTCGCTCCATGGAATTCCGCTCGGAATCAAGATCCTTCTTCATGGCGGTGAATGCATCCACCACAGCCCTGATGCGCTGGGCGAACTGGGGGCTGCACAGGTAGTCGTAGAGTGCCTCCATCTTTTCGCCTCTGCCAAGACTGATCACCTTTGACTTGTACTGTTCCTGGAGAACCACCCGCAGCGTCTCTGCCACAGGCCGGACAGCCGTCATGCCGACCACCCACACCCCGTCCATCAGGCAGAAGGGTTCGCTCGTCTGTTTCGGCATGCTGGTCGTGACCAGTACGGCGAGCTCTGCGCTGCTGGCCTGCTGATCTTCCTTGAGTTTGGCAATCCAGTTGTTCGACCAGTGTTCCGAGCGCTTCGCCTCCCAGATGATCCTGCCGCAGGTCTGGCCGCCCCTGGTATGCACAATCTGGAGGACATCCGCACCGCGGGCGCCTTTCCTGACAGACTCGATTTCATCGAAGGGAAAGCTCGTTTTCAGCAGATGTTCAAGCTCGAGTTCCAGGACCTCTCCCTGCAGCTGCTGGGAGCCCTGCTCGAGCTTGCGTTTGAGCTCCTCGTTCGCCCTGTGTGCATCCTCTATCTTTTTGCGGTATTCGGCTTCGATGAACCTGAATTTCTCGGTCTCTGTGGCCCGGATCTGCTCTTCGAGACGTTTCTTTTCCTCATCGAGCTTCCTCGACATCTCGAGCTCCAGGTTCTGGTGAGCCTCTTCGAGTCTCTTCTTCTCCTGCCTGAGCTTCAGTTCCTGCTCGCGGAATTCATGGAGCTTGCCTTCTTTTTGAGCAAGCTCAAGGGCAAGATCTTTCTTCTCCTGCTCAAAATCAGCCTGTGCCTTCTCGCGGGCCTCCTGTCTGACGAGATCGATCCTGCTTGCGAGCTCTTCTTTGGCAGCCTTGAGTTCATCGAGCTGCTCTGTGAGGACTGAGACTTCCCGTGCATGGGCCCTGCTGATCCGAGCCTCGATCTCCTTGTGGATCTCGTTTTTAAGCTCCGCCTCCCGCTGTTCAAAGGCCTTGAGATAGTCTCTTTCATAGCGCTCGATGGTCTGACGGGTGATTCCCTCGTTAATGGCAAACATGTGTGTGCAGTTGGGGCATACGATACGTTCCTGGGATTCAATGATAATGGTGCTCATGAATACCTCCGAAAAACTGCAGGATATTAGCTCCTAGCCTCGTGTGCCGGAGTACCTGGTGATCATCCGCCAAACCAGTCGATATGGTCAGTCTCAACTTGATGTTTCAGCGCTTCCCTTCGATTGATGTGAGCTCTTCAAAGATCTCTATGGATGGGTCTCCATCGAGCAGGGGGGCGATCTTCTGGAACATGGCGGCAAAGTGCGGGGTGCTGCCGTGATGGTTCAGTGCCTCCTTGTCCCGGTATTTTTCGTACATGAGAAACTTCTGAGGATCTTTCTTCGCGCGGTTCAGCACGTAGGCCAGGGTTCCTTCCTCACCCGCCACGTCTTTCACCACGTCTCTGAGGGCCTGCTCCATTTCCTGCTCTGTTCCCTTTTTCGCCTTCATTACAGCAATGACTGTGATCATGAGTTCCTCCTCACGTGATGTGATGGTGTGTGCTCCCTGTCCACTTCCGGGCTTCAGGCGGGAGTGACTGACGGCTCCCTGTTCTAGACTACAGAGATCCGTCGAGCTTGTCTGCAACACTCTGTTTGCAAGCCCGGCAGCGCAGCGCTCCCCTGAAGAGCGGCTCTCCGCAGTTAGGACAGTGGTAGCGTTCGCACTCAAGGCGTGCCCACTCAACGCTGCCTTCCTCATCACCTCGTTCTGCAACCTTGGCTCTCCAGACAGGGATCGTGCGTTTCATTACCCTGACCCCTGTTGCGAGTCCGAAGTTCTCTATCAGATCGCACGGCCATTCGTCGCACTGGTGGCAGGAGTAGAAACCCTTTGCTGTGATGCAGTCCCGTAAGGGACACAGTCTGCAGTAGGCATAGAGGTTCTTCGATGGGTCCGACTGCATGCACCCGAGACACCGAGTCTCTTCGGGTTTTGTCCCGTAGAGCCTTCCCATCACTTCCTTGAATTTTGCATTGTTGTCCCTCGTGGCGATGTAGACACCGCACACCCCGCAGTACAGGCCACAAGGGGCCATGAGTTCTCTGTTCCTGAATTCCTCTTCAGTCCATCCCTTCATACCGATCCCTCCAGATGCTCCTTAGATGATAGTATCATGCACCTCCCAAAAACCCTACCGGAAATCAGCTGGCACGTTCAGCATGGATACAACTGTAGGCTGAGTTGGGAACGTAAAGATCGGGTTGCTCCGGCGATCCAGCATGAGGGTCGTATCACTCGGAGCTCTTTTTTTTGATCAGGTCAGACAGCCCGGCAAACGGGCTGTGGGTGATCGATGGGGCGTGCTCTTCCAGGTCGATGCCGCTGTCAGGAGACGTGTCATCGAGATCCCTTCCGTGTTCATGATCGTGGCAGTACACGCACAGGAGTTCCCAGTTGCTCCCGTCCGGCGGGTTGTTGTCGTGGTTGTGGTCCTTGTGGTGGACCGTGAGCTGGTAGAGGTTCTTGGGGGTAAACTGTCTCCCGCATCGTGCACACACCCAGGGATGGATCCGCAGGCACTGCTCGCGATAGCCTTTCATGCGTTCCTGCCTGGCCTGTCGTGCGCGCGCCACGATCTGATCGAGTTCTTCCTTGCTCACAGGAGGGCTGCCGGTTTTGCGTGATCGTGAACTGTTGTCCATGCTCGCCTCAGAGATGCTCTGTCTCCTTGTCCACCTCCTGATCGAAATTCGCCTCGTTCCAGGAGGCCTCGACGATGTATTCTCTGCTGAACGTCTCCATCATGTCATCAAGCGGGACATCAGCATATTCACCGCGATTGCGAAGGTACTCCATGTGCTGCTTCCCGTCGAGATCGAAGGGGTGATAGATCGAATCGCTCTGACCATCGAACTCGAGGGGTCTGAGCCGGAATTTTTCACAGAGTTCGATGTTGAAGGCAGGCGTTGCCTTGAGCCATTTCCCATTGATGTAGATGGACGTGTATCCGTGGTAGTAGAAGATGTCGGTCTTCATCTGCTCGCGCATCCGGGCAGTGGTCAGGTGGTTTCGCACATCCGCATATCCGAGGCGCGCGGGAATTGCGTGTGCACGGCAGCATGCTGCCAGGAGGATCGCCTTTGCGACGCACCATCCGCGGCCGGTTAGTAGCGTTGTACTGGCCTTGAGACCGTTGATGGACAGGTCTATGGTGTAGGGATCGTACCGGATGCCATCCCGTACCGCATAGTAGAGACTCACTGCCTGGAGCCTCTGTTCGCTGGAATCACCTGCATTCCTGAAGGCAAACTCCAAGACCTCAGGCGTATCAAAGTCCATGGTGGGGGTCGGTTGAAGATACTGCTGCATATCGTCGTCCATTTTCTGCGTACCACTCCTTTCAGTTCGTCGGTTCATTCACCGTGTTTTCAATGACAACCCGGGATTTCATCCCGGATGAGAGCAGAGACATAATTCTCTCATTGAAGGCACAAAGGGTCAAGACCTGAATCGTGTCCCGAGATCCTTGCAGATCACGTCTCGTGTCTCTGCAGGGTCAACAAGGCACGTTCCCGGTCATTGTTCTTGTTGGGATGTATCTGTCGCAGGTGGTCTCAGTGATGAGGGGCGAAGTTGTTATGAGAAGGTTGCGCTTGTATGGGATGTACCGCGGATGAGTGTATGAACCGCCGGAGGGGTTCTCCCGGTTCAGGGACACTTCAGATCCCTGGGACTCATCGGAATGTTCACGCTATTCCTGGTTCGCTCCGTGGATCAGAGATGATTGTGTGCCGGGAACCGAGATGCCGCGGCGCTCCAGCAGCGAGCCCTCGAGCCGGTACAGGGTGATCAGGGCCTTGAGTGCATTCGTGACCGCTTGTATTTCGCCAATCTGGCTTGAAAGGAGATCACGCTGGGCCTGTGCCACCAGGAGCGTCGTAGATTTACCCACGTGGAATTTTTCTGTCTCTATCCTGGTTTTCTCCTCCTGAAGGGATCGTGTGGCAGCAGTTGCCGTGATCTGTTCCCGGGCGCGGCAGATCTCGATATAGGCAGTACGCACATCAACCTCAACGGACTGTGTGAGGTTTTCGAGCGCCTCGTCGGCCTGTCCCCGACTCAGCAGGGAGGCCTGGTACTGTGCGCGGGCCTGCCGGTTCACCAGGGGAAAATCCACCATGAGCCCTGCGCCGATATCATACGAGGCTTCTTCGCTGCTCCTCACAGAGCGGCCGAAGGTTTCTGCGTAGCCGGTTCTCCCTAAGGTGATGAAAAAATCCAGCCGGGGAAGCAGTCCGTTTCGCGTTTTCACCACCTGGAGATCACCCCGCTGCAGATTGAGCCGTGCCTGGTTCAGGTCGGATCTCAAAAGCAGGGCGACCGCAACATGAGCCTCGACCTCATCGAGACTCACCTGGGGCATGGATGGTTGATGGAGGAGCGCGATGGACAGCTGCCACAGGTCCGATACGGGCGGATTCAGCAGTCTCAGAAGCTTGATGCGTGTCTTTTCCAGGGAGCTTTTGGCATTGATCAGCCCTTCCCGGCGCAGTGCGATCTCAGCCTGCGCAGCAGCAAGCTCCGATTCAGCCAGATAGCCGATCCGTATCATCTCTTCGGTCTCGATCTTCTGTCGCTCGGCTAAAGAGAGCGATTCGAGAAAGATCTCGATCTGTCGCTGGTTGAGGGCATAATCCCAGTAGGTCTCCTCCACCTCTGCAACCAGGGCCTCGGCAAACCCGCGCAGTTCATACTCCGATGCTGTGGTGTCGAGCCGAGCCTGACGGAGAACCGCCAGGTTGTAGTCCAGCCCCACTCCCTTGAGGAGTGCCTGTGTGATCGTGAGCCCGAGCCGTGAAGCAAAGATATCGTCACCATAGAGTTCAGAAAAGGACTGTCGTGTCGACATCTCGAGATCGATACCCGTACCCGTGGGCAGGTATCCAGAGATTCCCAGCTCTGCGTTTGCCTGCGTCTGTGTTCGATCCCGACCAGAGGGTGGATCAGAGGAGCTTTTCTCCCGGAAACGTGCATATTCGCCGGAAAGTACAGGATCAAAGGCGGAACGAGCCCCATCTTCAGCCGTTCGTCTGATCTCAGGGTTGAACGTCTCCACTCTCAAAGCACGGTTGTTTTGCAGGACCAGGTGGATTGCGTCCTGTACGGTGATCCTCACTGTCTTGTCATCCTCCGGAATCGGGGAGGTCTGGCTTCCATCGGGCGAAATGACGTGATCACCGGAAGGTGACGGGAGCACAGGGCAGGAACCGTCTTTCTGGAGATCTGTCTGTGAGAAGCCCTGCGGAGAACCGAGGAAAAGTGAGATCGCCATGATCGTGCAGGCGGTACAACGGGAAAAGAGGGAACGGGTTGCCATGATTCAGACAGTCTCCTTCCGGGATGCTTGTCCATCGGCTGATTTTCTGATGAGCCGTGTATCGAACACCATGTAGACCGTCGGGACAAGGAGCAGGGTGATGAGTGTCGAACTGATCAGTCCCCCGATGACCGCTCGAGCCAACGGTGCCTGAACCTCGCCTCCCTCTCCGAGACCGATCGCCAGGGGTACCATGGCGAGGATCGTGGTCATTGCCGTCATGAGAATCGGACGGAGACGCCTCCTGCCACCTTCTTCGATAGCCTCCCGCAGAGGGATCCCGTCTCTACGCCGCAGCAGGTTGATGTGATCGACCAGCAGGATGGCGTTGTTGACCACAATGCCCCCGAGCATGATGGTTCCGATGTAGGATTGAACATTGAAGGTTGTCCCGGTGAGATAGAGCATGAGGATCACGCCTATGGAGGCAAAGGGTACGGAAAACATGACGATGAGTGGATAGCGGATGGATTCGTAGAGCGAGGCCATGACCATGTAGACCAGAATCAGTGCCAGGATCAGGCTGATCAGCAGTTCGTTGAACGCCTTCTGCTGTTCCTCGTAGTCTCCACCGAACACGATACTGAAATCTTGTGGAACAGCGATGGATTGAATCGCGGTGCGGATATCATTGATGATGGAGCCCATGTCACGGCCGCTGATATTGGCTGACACGGAAACAATACGATCCTGGTCCTTCCGCTCGATACTCACCGGCCCGGTCTTCGACTCCATGCTGACAACATTTCTGAGCACGACCGAAGTTCCTTCCATGTTTGTAATGGACAGGTCCAGGAGTTCACGAAGATCCATTTTTTCCGCATCCTTGATCTTCACGCGGATATCAAACTCGTCACCTGCTTCTCGGTAGCTCCCGGCCGTTGTCCCGGACAGGACAGTCTGGAGTGTGTTCGCGATCTGTGAGACCGAGAGCCTCATGTCGGATGCCTTTATCCTATCAACAACGATGCTCTCTTCGGGGATGCCCGTCTGCCTGCTCACCTGGGCATCGGTCACACCGTCGATCTCTTCAACGATGCGCTGAACCTGCACGGCGAGCAGGTCCGATGTTTCGAGATCATAGCCGCGGATCTCGATCTGGATTCTCTCCGTTCCTCCACCGGTGAAAATTCTGAGCACGAAGAGGCCCTGGCCCGCACGGGTTCGGATAGTGGTCCCGGGGATGGTGCTCAGGCTCCTGCGGAGATCGTTGGCGATCTGCTCGCTGGAACGCTCCCGTTCATTTTTCGGCTTCAGCGGAATCTGCATGGTTCCTGAATGAGAGCCCTGGATTCTCCCGAACCCTGCACCACCGATCGAGGACACCATGCTCCTGGCTTCAGGGACCTCGTCACGCACGATTGCCTCGATCACTCTGAACTGCTCTCCAAGGAGCTCGAGCCTCGTGCCCACTTCCATCTCGGCACTGATGCGTACTTCTCCTTCGTCCGTGGCAGGCATGAACTCGACGCCTACCATCGGGATCAGTGCGAGGCACGCTGCCAGGGTAATAAATGAGCCCGCCACGACCAGGACCGCGTGATCGAGACAGAGGTGAAGCAGGCGCTTGTACCCCACTTCCAGCCGATCAAACAAGCCCGAGCTCGCCAGATACAGCCTGTTGACAAGTGTCTGATCAGGACCGGCACGTCGCAGATGGAGCAGTCGCGCCGACATCATGGGGACCAGGGACAGGGCAACGAGCAGCGCACACACCAGGGCAAAGCCGACGACCAGGGCAAGCTGTTTGAACATCACGCCCGACATGCCGCGGATGAAGATCAAAGGGAGAAAAACCGCGAGCGTCGTCAGGGTGCTGGCAATGATGGCGGCGGCAACTTCTCCCGACCCTTTGAGTGTGGCCTCTTCGGGGTCCTCCCCAGTCTCTCTGTGCCGGTAGATGTTTTCCAGCACCACGATCGCGTTGTCCACGAGCATGCCGATACCCAGCGCCAGGCCGCCCAGGGTCATGATATTGAGGGTGAGTCCGCCGAAGTACATCAGTGCAAACGTGGCAATGAAGGAGATCGGGATGGCCGTTGCGATGATGAAGGTGCTCACGATGCTGCGCAGGAAAAACAGCAGCACGGCAACGGCGAGAATCCCCCCATAAAGGGCCATTTTCCCGACGTTGGTAATAGAGGTGCGGATATAGTCCGAGGTGTCGACAATCGTGGTGAGATGAACCTGCGGGATATCGTCATTGATCCTCGTGATTTCCTTGAGCACGGCCTGAGCGACTTCCACAGTGTTTGTTCCTGATTGTTTCCGCACACCAAGACGTACCCCAGGGTTGCCATTGACCAGAATGATGCGGCTGATTTTCTTCCAGGTGTCATCGATCTGTGCAATGTCATTGAGCCTGATCTGTGCCCCTTCACGAACGGCCACCACGGTACTGGCGAGCTGATCCAGGCTGGTGAACTCTCCCATGGTCCGCATGGTGATCTCCCGGTGTCCCCGTTCGACGCTTCCAGCCGGGAGCGTGATATTGCTCTCTTTGATCCTGGTCATGATTGAATCCAGGGGCAGACCGAGGGCCTTGATCTTTCCTGCATCGAGCTTCACCTGGATCTCTCGCTCATAGCCGCCCCAGACATCTAGGGAGGCGACGCCTGGGATGCGCTCGATGCGATACTTGATCTGATCGTCGATGACCTTGCGCATCTGGAGCGGATTCAGGTTGCTTGAGGCCCCCATGATGAAAATGGGAAAATCGGCGAGGTCGAACTTGAAAAGGGTGGGACGGTCTGCATTGTCGGGGAGACGGGGGATGACGCGATCGAGGCGGTCCCTGAGGTCATTGGATGCTGCATCAAGGTCTGTTCCCCAGGTAAACGATATGCGGACGTTGCTCAATCCTTCCGACGAGGTGGAGTAGATGGTTTCAACCCCGGGCACGGCGCTCATGGCCTCTTCGATGGGTTGGGTTATGAGCTTTTCGATTTCTTCGGGACTCGCGTTTCCATAGGAGGTGCGAATCGTCAGCGTGGGGTAGGTGATGTCCGGCATGAGATCAATGGGCAGGCGGACGAGGGAAACAGTCCCCAGGACGATCACGATCAGGATGACCATGACGGTGAAAACAGGGCGGTGTACAGCAAAACGGGACAGATTCATGCCAGAGTACTCGAGATCAGGGCTGTGTCCCCGTGAGAGGTGTGCTCCCTTGTCTGGTTTCAGGTGATACCGGGTCAACCTTCCCCTCGGGCAGGAGTATGGACGCTCCATCCTCAAGCAGGTGTTGTCCGATGGTTACAATGGTCCCTGCAAGCGGAGGACTGAGCACTTCTGCCATAGTTCCGTCGATGATTCCGATCTCTACCGGGATACGTCTGACTCGCATAGTTTCCCTGTCTGCCAGGAAGATGATTGATTGGCCATTGCTCTTTATAAGGGCATTGATGGGAACAACCGTTGCATCATCACGCCGGTCGAATTCGATCTGAGCCCGGACGAACATGCCGGGCTTGAGGAGGAGCTCGGGATTTGAAACAGCGATCTCAACTCTGGCCTGCCTTGCTGCTTCCTGCAGGACAGGGGCAACACGGGCGATGGTGCCCGGAAAGGTCTTTCCAGGATAGGCATCGGTGGATATGATCGCCCTCTGTCCGGAATTGATCCTGGGATAATCACGTTCTATGACAAAGATGATCGCCTTGAGCGTGCTGATGTTGAGAATGGATGCAATGGGCGCATTGGCTGAGAGCATAGCACCCTCATCCACATACCGTTCCCCCACGACTCTGGTGCTGTTTTCTCCATTCCATGAGGCCCTGATGCGGGTATACTCCAGGCGGACTTCAGCCTTTCTGAGCTCTGCCTCCCTGTATGCGGCCTGGGCAATGGTGACATTGTATCTGGAAAGGGCTGCCATATACTGTGCCTCGGCTGTATCGAGCTCGGCCTCTGAGAGGATCTTCTTTTCGCGCAGGGTTTTTGCCCGGTCGAGTTCGCGCTGCTGGAGGTTCAGCGAACTGCGTGCTTCGTCTATGCTTGCCTTCGCGATGTCCATTTCGGCCCTGGCCTGGATGACCTGCTGGACATATTCATCATCATCGAGAATTGCTACCAGCTGACCCTGCTCAAGGATGTCACCGATCTCAACAAAGATTTTCTCGACCCTTCCGGCAATCTTGGGAGCAACAATAAACTCGGAGTCGGGGAGGAGTGTTCCTGAATAGGTGCCGACATCACGAATGGTCATCTTCTCAACCGGGGTGACGACAACAGCGACAGGAGGACTCTGACGTGAAACAGATGGCTCCGGTGAACGGGTGAGATTTTCTCGTATCTGCCAGGCAAACACGAGGACAAAGATCACAACCACAGTGATAATGGCGGGTTTCTTCATGCTGAGGCACTCGTAGTCATGTCTGGGATATCCCTGGTTACAAGCATCGGATCTCTGTGCACCCTATTAAACGATTTTCCCGGGAGTGGCAATGTATTTCGCGTGATAGTTCTTTCGGCCAAAAGGGCTCGTTGACACCCGTGACCGCACGGAAAAGATGGATACATGGATCAGGGGCCATCAAGATTTTCAGAGGATTCATGGATCGTCAGAGTCAGAGAGCACGGGTTCACAAAAGTGTTCATCTTTTCGATCCCAAAACCGTCCCGTTGAGCGCGGAAAGGCAAGCCAGGAGAGCCTTGAAGGAAAAGAGTTCACGCAGTATCGAGCCCGATCAGAGCTCTTCAAAGAGGATATTCTGTGCGCCTTCCCACAGGACCGTGCGTCCCAGATCCATGAGGTGCTCCAGCCCCTCAATGATCGTGAGAAAGTTGTTCCCGGCAAGCTGACCCACCTTGCTGGAAAAGCAGGTCGGTCCGTACGGCAGCAGAATCTCGGTTTCACTGACACCGCCGGGATGGAACAGAATTTCACCCGGGGCAGGGTGGCTCGTGGGATTCTCAAACCCTACATTCAGCGTAAAGTCTCCCAAGGGGATCCAGCAGGCTTCTCCGCTCCATCGGGCATGTATGAGCCTGGCGCGGTATGGCATGAGTTTGTGGAATTCTTTCCAGGTTTCTGGTGCAACGCGATCTTCAGCGCGCGCAATAAAATCGTATCCTGCTGCGGTTATGCGTACCTTTTTCATGACCAGTCCTTTCACGAGATATGATCTGCCTCTAACCCTCGACAGAATGTGTGTTTCTTATGCCCCTGATTCCCAAGAGAACGGTTTTCCATGGTATCATCCCCCTCAACCCATCATGGAGCGGATGGCTTGTACGATCTGGTCGTGATTCGGGAGCAGAGCGTTCTCGAGGGTCTTGGCATAGGGTATTGGACACTCGGACGCTGCAATACGCACAGGAGAGGTCTTCAGGAGACCCAGGGCAGCGGTTGTCACCCGTGCGATTACCTCTGCCCCGATGCCTCCTGTGCACGGCCCTTCCTCAATCGTGATGATCCTCCCGGTTTTTCTCACGGACGTAAGGATCGTCTGATTGTCCATGGGGTAGAGCGTGCAGAGATCGATCACCTCAACGCTGATCCCATCGTTTTCCAGAAAGGCTGCAGCTTCCAGGGCAATCCCGACACCCAGCAGGTGTGTGACGATGGTCACATCACACCCGGTCCGCCTGATCAGAGCCTTGCCGATGGGTAGGGTGTACTCCTTTGCCGGTATCCTGCCGGACTCGGCATACAGCAGCTTATGTTCAAAGAAAATAACCGGGTTGTTCACCCTGATGGCGGATTTCAGCAGACCCTTGGCTGTGTAGGGATCGGACGGCGCAACAACGATAAGTCCCGGAACGCCGAAGAGGAATTTTTCCATGGATTGCGAGTGCTGGGCAGCCATTCCAATGCCGCTCCCAAGGGGGGACCTGATGGTAAGGGGAATGGAAACCTGTCCGCCTGTCATATATCTGAGCTTTGCTGCCTGATTGATGATCGGATCCATACAGCAGGTGAGAAAGTCTGCAAACAGGATCTCGGCGATGGGTCTCATTCCGGTCATGGCGGCACCTACGGCTCCACCGATGATGCCGTACTCACTGATGGGGGTATCGATGACCCGTTCTTTCCCGAACCGTTCTATCAACCCTTCGGTTACATTGAAATACCCACCGAGTGTCACGTCCTCACCCCAGAGGAACACGTTCCCGTCGCGGTCCATCTCTTCGGCAATGGCCTCGTTGATGGCCTGGGCAAGGGACACCTCCCGTTCCCCTAATGTTTCTGACATGCTCATGGCTCCCGTGAAGAACGTGCTGTTCTCAGGAGTGTATACATCCGACACGAGGGCCTCTCCCTTCGGCTCCTCCTCTTTGAGCGCGAAGACAGTCGCCCTGGTTACAGCATCACTCGCCTTTTTCTGGATCTTCTCTATCTCCGCCCGGGTGGCTGCCTTCCGTTTCAGAAGGTCCCTGATCAGTCTTTGAATCGGGTCCTTTTTTCGGAATGCTGCCTTCTCGGCTTCGTCCCTGTATGACTCGGGATCTCCCTCCATGTGACCATGCCAGCGGTAGGTCATGAGCTCAACGAGGCGCGGTTTGCGGTCTTTTCTCATGGCCTTCACGAGGGATCCTATCTTTTGATAGACTTCTTTCACGTCGTTTCCGTCAAGCCGTGTAGAGGGAATGCCGTAGGATTGACCGCGTTTGTACAGTTCAGTGACGCAGGAGTGTCTCTTCAGGCTGGTGAATTCACCATACAGGTTGTTTTCGATGACCACGAGGACAGGGAGACCAAACACTGCAATCATGTTCATGGCTTCGTGGAACATACCCTGATTCACGCTCCCGTCTCCGGCAATGACCACCGAAATATCATCTCGATTCTGATGCCTGATGGTCATCCCGGCGCCCATGGCAAGGAGGAATCCTGCCCCCACGATACCGTTTGCTCCGAGAACACCCTTCTGGCCATCTGTCACATGCATCGATCCGCCCTTGCCCCCGCACAGGCCGGAAGCTTTTCCATACAGTTCCGCCATCATCCTGTTGAGGTCTGCACCCTTGGCGATAATGTGACCGTGCCCCCGGTGAGTGGTATTCAGGTAGTCAGTATCACGCAGGTTCATGCATACGCCTGCAGCAACCGCCTCCTGACCGATTGAAAGATGGATTGCCTCGGTGGGAAGATGGCCGGCCTTGAATGCCGCGGCCAGGTGTTCCTCGAATGCCCTTATGGTGCACATGGTCCTCAAAAGGGTTATATCAGAGACTTTCCTGGCCCTTTTTTTGACAGGAACCTCGACCGGGACAGACTGTCCCGCCCCGAAGACCATGGGAAACTTCGGCAGGACAGAAAGCCTGACCTCTTTTTTCCCGAAGAGGTCAAGGAGCCTGTTGACCGAGAGTTTTTTTTTGTGAGTCACAGTCATGTCCGCCTTGCCGAGCAGATCCTTCCTGCCAAATTCTTTGAGAACTTCCGGATACATGGCAAAGGCGGGCTTCAGCGCCGGGATCAGTTTCAGAGCCTTCTGGATAGAACCCTTGGGGATGATCTTCCGGCTTGCTATGGCCATGGGCACGTTGAGATCCTCGAGCCAGAATCTATGGCTGGTTTCCGAGGAAAGGATCATATCAACATCAGGGGGGATGTCTTGTTCGGGATTCCAGTAATATCTGGGAGCATCGCCTATGGTGTCGATGTACAGAACGGAGGGGTAATCCGTGTAGCGGAACCGGGCAATAATCTTGACCCCGGAGATCGATTTCGCGATCTCCGGTGATTCCAGAATCCTTGTCCACAACCTCGACAAGATGGCTTCAAACTCCTCCTGGTCCTTATAGGGCTTCATGCAGCCACCTCCCTCTCGTATGTTTCATGAAAACGGGAATCAGAAATCTCCAAACACCCATGAAAAATAACTCACAGAGCCCTCGGAGGCAAGAACCCGAGTGGTAATGAGGATGTTATTTTGCATGTCAACACCTCCACGCGAGATACGCTCTGATCCCGGATCGTTTCTCGGCAGGACCTGTGTTCAAGGGGGAGGTCCTCTCCCGCGCATGTTCCGCCGGCCCCCAGAGAATTCATGGGTGAAAAGAATCGTGTCTCAGGGCTGGTATCGCCAGAGCGAGCACAATGGCGACATGCCGCATCGCAGGTTCGAGGTTTTCGAGAAAGTGTGTTGCGATACGCTGGTCGGCGGCATCTGTCAATCCTCTGATCTCAAGAAATGGAACATCGCTGAACCTGCATGCCCGTGCCCCGCCAGCTCCCTCCATGGCGACGGCGAGCGCCCCGGTTCTCTCAGAGAGGGAACATCTTCGCTGTGAATCGCAGATGACTTCGTCTCCACTGGCAATGGCGCCGGAATGGATCGAGAAGAGGTCTTCTCGAGGAACGTTGACCTGTCTGAAGACGTTCACCAGCGAGTCTTGCGTTTCGTACACCGGGGATCTCAGATCGGGGGAAAGGGTCCGGACATCGTGTTCGATGATGGTGGTTGCCACGACAACGTCTCCAGCATTGAGCCCATTTATCAGAGAGCCTGCCGTACCTGCGCAGATGAGCATGTCTCTGTGGGTGCACCCATCGAGGAGGTGTTGCATCTTAACCGCATACCGTACCTTTCCGATCCCTCCTCGGGTAATAGTTGTGTTCAAATCCGGAAAGTGTTTCACGGGAAGTCTGCCCACACAGGAGTCTTCAGCCCGGAAGCCCATCCCTTCCCACGTCCGGACAAGGATATTCAGTTCCTCCTGCATGGGAATTCCCACGAGGAGGTGCTTGGATGGTTCGTGATTGTGATCGGGATGTTCCGTCATTGCCTTTTGCCTCGCTCAAGGGGCTTTTCACCCATTGAACTGATCTTATGTGTTGAGAATATGAGCATCACGGGCTCATTCGATTGTATCGCACGTATGCACCCACCAGGAACCCCGTGTACTTTTTCACGTGGGAAAATGAAGGGCAGCCCGATCATGTCCATGCACCACTCTACCACGAATGGATGCATGGTTGTGGAGATTTTCTCTTGCCATGAATCTGGCGCAGAGATAGAGTGGGGCAACAGTGCTGGTGCCTGAGGAACCACAGGACAATGTTCAGGATCGATGTTTCATTTCTCATCATCTCTGCCATGGTTTCGCTTATTGCAACAGGAGCCATCATGTTCATGGTGGATCTCATGCACCCGGACCTCATCGTTTCCAGGGGAGGGACCGCTGTTTTCATCTATATTGGCGTATTCACTGCAAATATGATCATTGAGGCAGCCCGGCAACGGCTCGAACGGTCACGAAAGAAAGAACCCTGACCAACGCTGCATCCCTTCTTCACCCAGGGGATTGGTGCAAGCCCTTACGGAGCACGCATGAACTCGGAAAGTTTCTCCCGCAGGAAGGGCTTGAGCTGATCCTCGAAGCCAAACCAGAAGTGATCTGCGCCTCGTGCAATCCTGATGCGATCATTTTCCATGACAGTCCCGAGGATCTCGGTGTCGCAGAACTGATCAAACTCACCCGTGATGGCCCACAGGGAGCGTCCTTTCATGGTGGGAAAGGAAAACATCGCAGTTGGTGGTGAGATGAAGATGGCAGGGCAATCAGAACACTGCAGGTAGTTCGCTGCGACCCAGGCACCAAAGGAGTAGCCGATGATGATGGGAGATCCTTTCACCTGATCGATGACAACCGCCAGGTCGTCCACTTCTCCCCTGCCGTCATCGAAGG
This sequence comes from Deltaproteobacteria bacterium, assembly GCA_011046135.1. GTDB lineage: Bacteria > Desulfobacterota > Desulfomonilia > UBA1062 > UBA1062 > DSBG01. Next base: position 38,921 of record DSBG01000126.1, on the reverse strand, counting down.
AACCACCGCTTCGACCGACGCCGCGGAAGTTGAACCGGATGGCGGAAAAGCCACATTCCAGGGCAGTGTTCCATGCCGCCATGACCACGTTGTTCCGCATGTCTCCCCCCATGAGGGAGTGCGGGTGCGTCACCACGACACAGAAATCAGAGAGCCTCTCTTCGTGAACAGCCTGCAGTTTCGGGTTGGACTCAATGACATATTCCGGCATGCATCGAGTATAGCGCAGTCTCGATATCAAGGCAATTGCTCTAACGTATTCTGAGATCTCACCCCAGGGATCTGTTCCCCCGTGATAGGGCCGGGGTTTCTCCAGTATCCATGGTGATCACGTTCTGAGATTCAGGTCCCGTACCGTTTCAGGGATCCCGCTATATGAGGGTGATTCAGTCATGCTCCTGAGTTTGATTGCCTTTGCGGATCAGGTTTAGAAAAAGAAATCTCGAATCAACTCAGAGAGATCTGGTTGTGTCTGAACAGAACACGCCATCTTTCGGAAGAGCGATGCCCCGGTAAAGCCCCTCACGTAGGAAGAGAGAAATTTCCTCATGTAGCGGACACCCTTGTCCTTGCCGTAGCACGAACAGATCATGTCCAGGTGAGAGAGCATCACCTCAGCATGTTCTGCTCGATCTGGTGGGTGAGCGCCGGTGAGCTCCCGGAAGATCCAGGGCCTGCCGATGGCTGCCCGGCCTATCATGAAAGCATCCGCTCCCAGGGAGGCAAGACGGGAGAGATCTTCGACCCTGCTGATGTCCCCGCTTGCGACTATGGGCAGAGAAACGCGTTGTTTCATTTCTCGGAGAACCTCCCAGCGTGGCATCCCCCGGTACATATCCACCCTTGTTCTCGGGTGGATGCAGATGGCACAGATGCCTGTTTCTTGAAGGGCTGCGGCGAGGGACGCAGCATTGAGAAATGAACTGTCCCATCCTGCACGCATCTTGACGCTCACCGGGATCTTCACCTGTCTCACGACGTGTTCGGCCAGGTCACGCGCACGTTCCGGTTCGGTCATGAGGGCCGCCCCTGCACCTCTGGAAACGACCTTCTTCACCGGACAGCCCATGTTGAGATCAATGCCATCAAGGCCGCAGTCCTCAATGATCCTCGACGCGAGAGCAGCTTCTTCAGGCGAAGCCGTGAAGAGTTGAGCGACAAGGGGTTTGTCCTCTTCGGGACGATCCAGGAGTTTTCCGGTGACCTTCCTGTTTCTGATCAGACCCTCGGCGCTGATCATCTCGGTATAGGCGAGTTCTGCTCCGTATCGCCTGCAGAGCAGGCGCATCGGCCAGCTCGTGTATCCTGAAAGGGGGGCGAGGAAGAGGCCATGATGAAAATCGATGCCGTAGAGCGTCATGTTCCCCGGTAGTTTGTTCCCTGGCGCAGATCGAGTTCCACCAGGCTCTGATGGATGCGTTCACGCACCCGGTGCTTTTCCCGAGCCCAAAGTGGCGCAACGAGTTCTTCTGGGTGCGGATCACCCGTGATCCGCTGGATGACGATATCCTCTCTCAGATATGAGATGAACAACGCCACTGCACGGGCATATTCCTCAAGGGCCAATGGCTGGTATGCACCGTTGAGATACAGGCTTTCCAGCGGAGTTGAACGGATAACATAGAGCAGGTGGATCTTGATGTCGGTAATCGGCAGGTGTGAGATAAGACGGGCGGTCTGAAGATACTGATCCACTCCTTCTCCGGGTAGACCGATGATGACGTGGGCACACTGTCTTATCGGATACCTGGCGGTGAGGTGTACCGCATCGATGAAGGTCTGCACAGTGTGTCCACGGTTGATTCTCTCGAGGGTTTCATCACTTGCCGACTGGAGACCGTACTCGATGCAGGTCAGCCTGTCTTTGGCGTAGCTCTTGATCAGAGTAAGCTTTTCCTCATCAATGCAGTCGGGCCTGGTGCCGATGGACAGGCCGACGATCTCAGGGTAGGGAAGGATGTGGTCGTAGAGAGCCTTGAGATGCTCCACGGGTGCATGGGTGTTGGAGTAAGACTGGAAATAGGCAATGAACGCCTCACAGTGATACTTCCTGACGGCAGCCTTCATCTGGGTTTCGATCTGATCGTCCAGGCTCATCCCCCTCGAGAAGGCCCCGGTACCTGACCCCTTGTCGTTACAGTAGACGCAGCCCCCACGACCTGCTGAGACACGATGCGGACACGTCAATCCCGCATCGAGGGTTATCTTCTGTACCCGTTTTCCATACCGCTGTCTCAGGAACGCGTTGAGTGTCCTGTAAAGAGGTTGGGTCATCAGAGAAAGTCGATATCGTAAGAACCGAGACCAAGCTCGCGGTGAAGAGTTATCATGGTTTTCTGGAGCGTCTCAGGGATGGCAACACCTTCGTTTTTGTTCCTCTCCATCATCTCGAATTCCTTCTCTCCAGCGAGGTAGATCCGTTCTTTTCCCGGTGCCCTGGTGGATGCCCTGATCTCCCGCATGATGGACCCGGTGATGGAACGGAAGAGATTAAGGGGGATGAAACTCTCGATATTGATGGCGATGAAGAAGTGTCCCAGCCTGTGGGGAACTTCCTTGCCCTGTTCAAAGCCGCTTAAGGCACTCCCGAAACTTCCTCCGCTGAACGCGGCGCAGAGGATCTCGATCATGACACCGAGGCCATATCCTTTGTGTCCCCCGAGTTCCTCCCCGGCACCGCCCAGGGGAAGCAGAGATGCAGAACCACCGATGAGCATGCTCAGAAGTTTCCTGCTGTCAGTGAGTTCGTGGCCATCTTCAGCAATGGTAAGGCCCCGGGGCGTCTCTCTTCCTTCGCGCGCATAGACTTCGAGCTTTCCCCGCTGGGTCGTGGAGGTGGCGATGTCGAGCAGGAAGGGATTGTCTTCGTCAGATGGCGCGCCAAAACTGATGGGATTCGTGCCGATTACCGGTCGTACCCCGAAGGTGGGAGCGACCGAAGGCCGGGCATTGGAAAAAGCAAACCCAGCCATGTTGTGCTTCACCGCCATGGTGGGATAGTAGCCTGCAATGCCGAAGTGGGAGCTGTTGCGTACGGCAGCAATGCCGATATTCTTCGTCTTCGCTTTCAAAATGGCCTGCTCCATGGCCCGGAAGCCGACAACATGGCCCATGCCGTGATTTCCGTCGATGACGAGCGTGTTCTCCGTCTCCTTGAGTATCGTGATGGTTGTTACAGGGTTCAGCACTCCGGCACGGATCCGGTCGACATACATCTTAAACCTGCCGATGCCGTGTGACTTGATTCCTCTGAGGTCGGACTCGATGAGAATGTCTGCGCAGATCTCGGCATCGGAGCCAGGGACGCCCAGAGCGATGAATCCATCCCTCATGAATCTCCTGAGTTCGCGATAGTCAACGCTGCAGGCCTTTTGAAAGCGTGCATTGTTGTGTTCTGCCTGTGTGAACATTTCCTTGGCTGTTGACATGAGTAGCATCTCTCCTGTGATAAAAGGAATTCTGTTGGGTCGAGGTCACTCATAGCAGAACATTTCTCTTTCGTGAAGGACAATCTTGTCAAGGGATGCAGTACGGATAAACGAGTCAGGCGCCTGGTGATGCTTGGTGAAACCAGCAAGGAGGAACGTGCGTCCGGGCATGCTCGATAAAGGTTCTGTGGTGAGGGTGTTCCGTAAAGAGCCGCCGGTAGATCAGGGAGAAGCTTCTCGTTATGGGAGGCCCGACGAAGGGTATCCTCGAGATCGTTTTGTGTCGGAGTTCCCGATAAAGCGCGTGGATTGAAAGGATCGAGACACCGAGGCCAGCGATGACTGCTTCCTTGACCGCCTCGGAAGAACCCACCTCGCAGATCACGTGAAACCGGCTCAACGAGGATTCGAAGTGTTCTTTCAGGTGGTTTTCCAGGATCTGCCGCGTTGCAGAACCCTTTTCCCTGATGATGAAGGGCTCCTGCTCCAGTTCATCCAGGCTGAGGGGGGAAGCGGTTTTCTCCCAGGGGTGCCCTTTGGGCGCCACGAGGAGGAGTTCATCATCCCAGAGCCGTTCTACCTTGAGCCTTCGGTCTTGGGTGTGTTTTCCGATGAACCCAAGCTCCACCTGGGAGCTTTGCACCATTTCGATAACGTCTTCACTGTCGCCAGGGGTGATATGGAGGGAGATGTCCGGATTCGTGGATCTGAGAGAGGACAGCAGGGACGGCAGGATGTAGGTTGCAGGTATGGTGCTCGCGCCAACGAACACATGTCCAGATACCTTTTCTTTCGTGAGGAGGACCTTCTCTCGCGCCTCGTCTCTGAGCCTGAGGATCTTCTTGGCATACCCATACAGCTGGGTACCTTCTTCGGTCAGGCTGATGCCCGTCTTCGATCGTTCGACGAGGGTGCAGTCCGCGAAGATCTCGAGATTGCGAATATGCTTGCTCAGCGATGGCTGGGTGAGGAGCAGCTTCTTCGCAGCCCGGGAAAAGGTGCGTTCCTCGATGAGCGCCACCAGAGATTCCAGTTGCTGGAGGGTGATGGCCCTGAACTGATCTTTGATCATGACGATCACTGTACCGCTTCTCGCGAACATGATCAATGAAAAATATAACATATTTGAATTTGACACATTCAGGATATGAACGTATTGTATGGTTCAATGACGAGATGTTCCTGCCTTCCCGGTGAAGAAACACCGCAACTGTGATGGCAGGATCAGCCACGATACAGGGAGTGAGAAGAGGCCATGTCAAAGAACATCAGGCTGACGACAACGGTTCGCGGTTCTGGGTGAGCGTGCAAGATCGGTCCAGAGGTTCTGGACCAGGCATTGCGTTCCATACCGGTCATGCATGACCCGAACCTGCTGGTTGGGATGGAGAGTCCCGATGATGCCGGGGTCTACCGGTTGTCCGACGAGTCTGCCTTGATTCTGACCCTGGATTTTTTCACACCCATTGTGGATGACCCCTACGAGTTCGGACAGGTTTCCGTGGCCAACGCCCTGAGTGATGTCTATGCCATGGGGGGAAAGCCCATCCTTGCCATGAACATCATCTGCTTTCCTGAGAAGGGAATGGAGATCTCTATCCTGGGGGATATTCTCAAAGGCGGGTTCGACAAGATGCAGGAGGCGGGTGTTCTGCTCGTCGGCGGTCACAGCGTCGACGATCCCGAGATCAAGTATGGTCTGTCCGTAACCGGGTTCGTGCACCCCGAGAAGGTACTCAAGAACACCGGGGGACTTCCCGGGGACCGCATCATCCTGACCAAGCCGCTGGGCACGGGCATTATCAACACGGCGGTCAAGGCGGACATGGCGGATGAAACCGTGGAACAGATGGCAATACGCACCATGAAGACGCTGAACAGGAAGCCCGCAGAGCTGATGGAGCGATTTCATGTGCATGCCTGTACCGATGTCACCGGCTTCGGCATGCTCGGTCATGCAAGTGAGATGATAGAACACACCACTGTCGGGATGACGATGTATTCTTCCAGGGTCCCCGTGTTCGAAGCTGCGCTGGAGTATGCGGCCATGGGGCTGATCCCTGCAGGGGCGTACCGGAACGAACAGTTCAGGATGCACATGGTTGACAGGGGCGATGCCGTCAGTGACGACCTCATGAAGATTTTTTTCGATCCGCAGACGTCAGGCGGGCTGCTTTTCTGTCTTCCGCCTCAAGAAGCGGAAGAACTGATCGACATCATGCACCGGGAAGGTGTTCCGGATGCGGCCATCATTGGAGAGATCACCGAAGGTCCTGCAGGCAGGATCGTCGTTGCCGGCTGAGATCCATGAGTTCATGTTCTGGGCTTTGTCCGGATCAGGAGCTCATGGCCTGATCTTTTCGTGAGTTTCATCGAGACGTTGCACACGCGGAAAGCACACATACAGAGACGTGATCTTATGCGTTCTTTGAGCGTACTGCTTCCCTCAGGTCTTTGATGAGTGCGTCGATGTCCAGGCCATATTTTACTGAAATGGATTCAATGGTTTCGAAGAGGCTGTTGCAGCAGATGCAGTGGCCGGTTCTCTGTTCATAGGTCTTGAACACCCGCTCCGATTCAGGGTGTTCCAAGAGCACATCGAGGACTGACATGTCTTTTTTTATGACCATGGCGCGAACTGATTCCGATCAGCAGCAGCGTATCTTCTCTGCTATTCCTTCAAAAGAGTTACCCGGTATCCCGTTTGTTCCTCAGTGACATCCGCAACGGTCCACCCTTTGCTCTTAGCAGCTCGGGAGACGTTCTCCTTGGATGTGTCGGTGTCGACGAGCACCTCGATCTGGCCTGTTCCCAGCTCCTTGATCTTGTTCATGGTGAGTATTACGGGCTGCGGGCACGACAACCCGCGTGCATCAACTGTTGCTGCCATGGATAGGTCCTCCTTATGCAATCTTTTTTCTCATGGTAAAGCCGATGAACAGGCACACAGCGAACCCGACCACCACGGCGGCAATGCCGTGCGGTCCGATGCCGCCGGGTGAACTTGCCAGGCCGAAATTATGAGCGATACCGGCACCCACGATCATGCCGATGACGAACACGGCTGCATCGCCGTCGCCTTCACCGGAGAGAAAGAGCTGCCTTCCCGGGCATCCACCTCCCAGAGCAAAGGCGAGACCTGCCAGTGCCATGCCGAAGAAATTCCAGACATGCATGGTATGCGCCACGGGCTGATTCGCAAACCCGAGGTTGAACTGGCCGAGAACGAGATTTGTGAAAAAGGCGACGACCGCCAGAGCCACAAAGCCTGAGAAGAGGTGGAGTTGCCTGAAGAGCAGGAGGTCGCGGATCGCCCCCATGGTGCAGAACCTGCTGCGCTGTGCAAGGATCCCGACTGCCAGTCCGACAGCCAGGGACACAAAGAGCGGGGCATGCTGGGAACCGGGGCCTTTGATGCTGTAGAAGAGGACCCCGCTTTTGGGTTCACCTTCGACCTGTGGAAAGATGAACATGAGAACGAGAAATCCCAGCATGACCAGCGGAAGGATCAATCCCACCGATGGGTAGGTCTTTTCTGACCGACCGAGAGTGAACCCTTGCTTGAGAAACAGCGTCCCGATCCAGATACCGAAGGCAAGGCCCAGGAGCCCGAGGATGGCATTGAGATCACCACCGGCAAGTCTGAGCAACGCCCTCCAGGGACACCCGAGGAATACGAGGGCGCCGATCATGGCAAAGACGCCGAGGATGAACCTGACAATGGGTGCAGAACCGGCTCTCGGACGGTATTCTCTGAATATCAGGGCGGCAATGAGAGATCCGAGCACGAACCCGATGATCTCCGGGCGCATGTACTGCACCACATCTGCCCGGTGAAGTCCCAGGGCCCCGGCGATGTCCCGATCGAAACAGGCCACGCAGATACCCATGTTGGCGGGGTTCCCCCAGTACTGCAGGAGCGGGGCAAGGATCCCGATGATCGCGCCAACCCCCATGATCCCATACAGTGTTGCCAGAACATTTCTTTTTACCATGCCCCTACCTCCTTATGAATCAAGACTGAACGCGTCCTTTTTAGGATATCCCGGTACGACGCTCTCATGGATATAATGAAAAGAAGTGCATAACTCAAATAATGAAATTGAATAAAAATGAGCACTGTATTCCCCTTTTTCATCATCCCGGAAAACAAAGCGCAGGATGGACCGATGAGTGAAGATTCCTCATGTCCACTCATTTTTTACCGTGACACGAGAGAGGCAGGTATGCCCGGCTGAGGTGAATCCGGAGTGTTTGATTGAACCCTGATTCTGCCGGTGTGGACTTTGGGGCGTTTGTTCCTTGTGTTTGCACGATTTTTCGATTATCTAAAACTCACTATACTAATCATATGAGGGGGAACATCTCTATGAAGAAAACTATGATGCTCATTTCAGGGGTTGTCTTTATGATCGCACTCTTCTGCGCTCTACCTGCAACAGCGGATGATTCATGGAACAGGGTCAAGAGCGCGGGCAAGCTCGTGATCGGAATCGACGATGCATTTCCACCCATGGAATTCCGCAACGAGAAGAACGAACTCGTGGGCTTCGATATCGATGCTTCGAGAGAACTCGGCAGACGCCTCGGCATCGAGATCGAGCACATCCCGACAGCGTGGAAAGGCGTGGTCATGTCGCTCAAAACCAAGAAATTCGACATTATCTGGTCGGGTATGTCCATCACCCCGGAACGTGAGCAGGAGATTTCCTTCACGAAGCCCTACATCATGGAGAAACAGGTCATGGTGGTCAGGGGTGACAACAAGAACATCACGAGCGTAAACGACATCACTGCGGATACCAAGGTGGGTGTACAGCTCGGGTCCACCTCGGAACAGGCCCTTGAAAAACTCAACATCAAGTTCAAGGAGATCAAGAAGTACGACAACAACACCTCGGCATTCATGGACCTCAAGATCGGCAGGATCGACGCGCTGGCAGTGGATGAACTGGTCGGTCGCTACTACCTCTCCACCCGTCCAGGCGAATACACTGTTCTCCCTGAAGCGCTGACCTCTGAACCCATTGGAATCGGCATCAGGAAAGAAGATGTGGCACTCAAAGACACGATTCAGAAGACACTCGATGAGATGTTCGCCGACGGCACCATGAAGAAAATCTCCATCAAATGGTTCGGCGAAGATATCACCAGCTGGAAATAACCGGAGTCAGGCTCGGCGTGTGTGCCTGCACGCTGAGCCTGCTCGTTTTGTTTCTGCTCTGTCCATGGAGCCTCGAGGCAGAGCCTGATGGATACGACCTTCTGCTGAAGGCGACCCAGGCTCTCCGGGAAGGTGATCTGGACAGGGCCCTTCATCTGTATCAGCAGGTCCCTCCACCTCAAGAAGGCCAGGAAGGTGGAGCCTTCGTAAGATCCCGGATGGAAGCGGCGAGAATCTTTTTCAGCCGCCAGGAATTCGAGTCCAGCGCCAGCATGTGCCGTGAGGTCCTGGAGGTCTTTCCTGACAATCTCGAGGCAAAGAACCTCCTCAGGCAGGCCGAGGTTTCCCAGATCCCTCAGTGGCTGAGATTTCTCAAGGACATGAAAACCTATCTGCCGACCCTGCTCAAAGCATCCGGCATGACCCTGATCCTCGTCCTTATCACCATGATCGTCTCACCAACCGCGGGGTTGTTCATCGCCCTGGGCAGGATCAGCCGCATGAAGATGCTCTCCGCCATCTTCTGGTTCTACATATGGATTTTCCGGGGAACTCCCCTGCTGCTGCAGCTCTTTTTTATCTACTACGGCCTTCCTCAACTGGGGCTTACCCTGTCCCCCTTTACCGCAGCAATACTGGGATTGGGGCTGAACTATTCCGCCTACCTTGCCGAGATTATCCGCGGGGCGATCGAGAGCATCGACGCCGGACAGATGGAAGCGGCAAAGGCCATCGGGATGAGTTACTGGCAGGCCATGAGGAGAATTATCGTGCCGCAGACCTACAAGCGTCTCGTTCCCCCCGTGGGCAACGAGTTCATTGCGCTCATCAAGGACACGGCACTGGTATCCACCATTGCCATGGTTGAGCTCATGCGTGCTGCAGACCAGATCTTCAACGCCACGTTCAACATCTTCGTCCTGATGCAGGCAGCCATCATCTACCTTGTCCTGACCAGCATTTTCACGGTAACCTTCAGGAAGATAGAAGACCGTCTGGGGGTCTACGAAAACAGATGATCGAACTGACGGGTGTTGTCAAGAACTACGGAAGCCTGGTGGCCGTCGACCATGTGGATCTCAGCATCACCGGTGGTCAGAGGACGGTCATCATAGGACCCTCCGGTTCGGGCAAGACCACGCTGCTGCGCATGGTGAATTTCCTGGAAAAGATCGACGACGGGACGATTCTTATCGATGGTCGTGAGGCCGGATACCGCCGGGACAGGAAGGGCAGACTCGTCATGGAAAAGCCCGACGTGATCTGCAAACTCAGAAGCGAGATCGGCATGGTGTTTCAGCACTTTCACCTGTTTCCGCACATGACGGCGCTGAACAACGTGATGGAAGGCCCCATAACGGTGAAGAAAGAATCCCGGGAGGATGCCCGAAAGACCGCACTGGACCTGCTGGGAAAGGTCGGTCTCCTGGACAAAAAAGATGTGTACCCTGCATTTCTCTCAGGCGGTCAGAAACAGCGCGTGGCGATTGCCAGGGCCCTGGCGATGCGTCCCCGCCTCATGCTCTTCGACGAGCCCACCTCTGCACTCGACCCTGAACTGGTGGGAGAGGTGTTCAGCACGATCAAGTCCCTTGCCCAGGAGGGAATGACCATGGTGATCGTCACTCACCAGATGGGGTTTGCCCGTGAGATGGCGGATCGGGTCATCTTCATGGACAACGGGCGGTTCATCTTTGAGGGAACACCCCTGGATGTGTTTTCTTCCCAGATGGAAAACCCCCGGGTCAAGGCATTTCTCGACAAGGTGCTCTGAGGCTCATGGAAAAGAAAATTCCCATAACAGAACCGGGCCAGATCATCGCCATCGGCGACTCGCTCACGGCGGGGTCGCAGCCGGGAATAACGGAATTCGCCCCGTATGCGGATGCGCTCACATGGACGCTCCTTAAGACTTCATACCCCTACATGCTGGGAGAGGTGCTGTGCGGAGATGCATCGCTCGTGCTGAATCTCGGCAGGGGAGGGGCGACCTCGCTTGACTGGACAGCGGGCAGATCATGGCAGAAGAAGGGAGTGAAGGACTTCCCGCTCAATGGATATCCCCTCGATGCGATCATGGCTTCTCCAAAGGATATCAGGATCTGCCTCATGATGATCGGTACGAACGACGTGAATTACTCCGTGGTGCCCGACTGGATCGCCGGCCTCATGGGAGGAATAACGGGATATGAAGACAATGAGTTCCTGACTTCCCGGGAAAACATCATTTCGACGTTGATCAACCTCTCAGAGAAAAAGATGGTGATTTATCTCGCCAAGATTCCCCCCAACAGCTATCCTGGCGGGCTTCAGTTCCTCGGCCTCGACAGGATCTTGTTCTCATGCAGAAGGGCGCAGGAACGGCTCAAAGAATATACCCGAATGATCAATGAGAGAATTGAGGAGATCTGGGAATCGTACCCATCCCTGGTGCGCAGGGGGCCTGATTTTTATGCACTGCTTCACGATGAAAAAAATATCTGGCTGGACGACAGGCTGCACCTCAATGCTCACGGGTACTCCACCATGGCGAAGGCCTGGGCAGCGATCCTCGAACGGGACGTAGAGATGCGCATATCTTCTGGACGCAGTACTTCTGCATCTTCTCAATAAGACTGAGCTGTTCACTCGGATGTAGCGGTGCCCTCGGTATTGCCGGGTCGCTGGTTGGGGCTACATCACCGACATGATTTTGGTCAGCCTCGTCAGGATGATGGGGTGCGCAAGCATGCCCTCAATCTTGATTTCTCCCCGGGCCAGCTGCTTTAAAACCGTGAGGCCGGCTTCATCGAAGTAGTAGGGCAGTCCGAACTTGACGGAGATGCTGTTGAGTCCGATCACCTTGTCCGACTCTGTCCTGATGATCAGGTCGGGCTTGCCCACGATCCCTTTCAGGATTTTCAGCTTCCCCCCTGAGAAGATGAGGGTGACGGCCGCCTCGATGTCCGGGAGATCGATGGCAACGACCCCGTAGATCTTCTGAAAGGTCCTCATCTTGTGAGGGTTCTGGTCAAGGTTCGAGGCGAGAAGCTCTGCGATCACGTATGAGAACGGAACCTCATCCGCCTGGTTTTCAATAAATTCGCCTGCCATGGTAGTCCTCCTCTTGTACTCGTCCACGGTATCATGACCTGGCATGAGGGAGCGCCGTCCCCCTGCCAGGAGTGATCATAGCACGTTCTTGAAGATACCTAACACCTCTGATGAATCAAGGATGAACCGCGGATTGTTCACGATGGACCCGTCGCCCAGTGCAAGTTCGGCCGCTTTTTCGATGTCTGCTTCCTTGACGTTGACTTCCGAGAGCCTCTGGGGAAGCTGGATCGTTTTCGTGAACGCTCTCATGGACTCAACTGCCGCCTCGGCAGCTGCCATGTCGTCCATTCCCCTCTCCCGTACACCAAAGGCCTCTGCGACGAGTGCGTACGATTCCGGGCAGCTCTCGATGTTGAACTGCATGCACTCAGCCAGGAGAATGCCATTGGCGAGACCGTGAGGGACATGGGCTATTGCACCGATGGAATGTGCCATGGCATGGACGATGCCCACCAGAGCATTGCCGAACGCCCATCCGGCAAGTGTCGCTGCGATCTGCACCTGGCCCCTGGCAACGAGGTCAGAACCGTTCTCGATGCAGGTGGGGAGATGGCGTGCCAGGAGTCTGATGGCATGGACGGCGAGACCATCGGTGATAGGTTCATGCTGAATGCTGTGCAGAGCCTCCACCGCGTGGGTCATGGCATCCATGCCTGTGCCGGCGGTCAGGAGCTTGGGGAGTTTCGCCGTCATCTTGGGATCCAGGATGGCGAGACGGGGAACATTGTGGTTCTCCACCAGGAGCCTCTTCTGTCCCATTTCCTTGTCCATGATGACTGCAGCGGTAGTAACTTCGCTGCCGGTTCCGGCGGTGGTTGGAATGACGAGGTGCGGAATCTGGGGACGCGTGAGCAGCTGTATCCCGTTGAAGTCTCTGAGCTTTCCCCCCTCGGTGAGGAGGATGCACATGCATTTTGCCGTATCTATGACGCTGCCGCCACCGACACTGATGACGATGTCAGCACCCTGTTTTCTCGCATATTCAGCCCCGGCATCGACTACCTCGACACCGGTGTCCTGGGGGATATCGCTGTAGATCCCCACGCACTTGTTTCCGAGTGCCGCCTTGATGTGCTCGAGGAGGCCTGCATCGATGATCCCCTTGTCGGTCACCACAATGGCCTTGGTGCCGCCGAGAGAGGACATTTCGATCTCGACATCCTTGGATGAGTCCACTCCGAAGATGATCTTGGTAGGTCCAAAATAGTTGAAGGAAAGATCTGAATCGTAACCCATTGCATTCTCCTTTTCCCCTCCACAGGGGAGTAACCTGGAAAGGGCTGTTCCCCTGAAGGAGCAGATGAACTCTAACAGACGGGGGCGATACCCCTTCAGGCATTCGCCCCCGTCATGACACGCTACATTTCATCCGGCCAGAGGGTATCGACGTTTCCCAGGATGTCGATCACCTTGTTGACGGTCTTGATATTTCTCACTACGTAGGGGAGGTCACCCCTCATCTTCAGCTTGCCCTGCAGGAGGGCTTTGGTGGAATCGAGTTCCTTGAGAGCCACCTGCTTCCAGCGGGAATAGTCTCCTGTCATGACGAACGTGGCGCTTTCGGCCTTTGCCTTGTCGCACACGAGAAACTCTCCCACATCCCCATGCCAGTAGTCCATGAAGATGTAGATCGTCTCAGGAACACCCTTGGATGGGTCCGGATTGCAGACAAGGGCAACGCTGCCCTCCCAGTCCTTGGCCATGGGTTTGTACTCCGGATCAGCTTCGATAGCCGCCTTGTACGCATCGAGCCATTCCTGAGTCATTGCCTTGAACTTTGCCATGTTGATTCCCTCCCTTCACCACGAATTTTATTGGTATCTCACCGGTACAGCCTTGTCTTGAGATCATCAAGGCCAAGGTCTTCAAGTTTTTCCTGCAGGGGGTAGCCCCGTTCGTCCAGCCCGCGGAGAGCGTAATACTCCTTCAGGAGGAGCTTCTCATCGGGGATGGAACCAGCGGCCCCGCCTTCTGTGTGAGCGGTCATGATCCTCTTGGGGAGCTTGTCGTCCTTGGAGGTGATCCCCAGCAGGTTGTTGAATCCACGCTTGATGGTCCAGTCTCTCATGCCGGCCTGAAGGAGTTCATCAAACCCGAGGTTCCACCCGGTAATGGCGTTGAATGCATCAAGAATGGTCTCTGGTTTGATGATGTAGGCCACATAGTGACAGATGGCCAGCGAGTTGAAGAGGATGCCGTAATTTTCCGAGTTGAAGACAAGCGCAGCCTTTCCCTCGCTCGTGGTGCCCTGGTAGTCGTCCTTCATGTCGAAGAGCTGCGGCCAGGAGGCCATCCCCTGTTCCGTTGCGAGCACTGCATGCTGGAGGTGGCAGGCTCCCCTGTTGGACATCATGTAGGCGAGCCCCATGCCGTGAAATCCCCGGGGGTCGTGCATCGGTGCCTCCAGTCCCTTGACGTGCACCACGGCATCCATGGCATCTCTGCCAATTTTCTGTGCGGCCTTGAGACTCCCGTCAGCCAGAACGTCGCCGAAGCCTTCGCGATAGGCGATCTTCCTGATGAGTTCCATGACGGCATCCATGTTCCCCCAGGAGAGGTCCAGTCCGTCGACCTCATCTTTGCTCAGCGTTCCCTTCTCGTAGAGCTCCATGGCCAAGGCGATGGCGGATCCGCAGCTGATCGTGTCCATTCCGAATTTGTTGCACCATTCGTTGGCCTTGATGACCCCAGCCAGGTCGGGGTTCATGAGCATGGTGCCGAAGGTGCCGCAGGTCTCGTATTCAGGACCCGGCCCCTCGTCGGTTTTGAACGGACCTTCGTCGACCTTGACGATGCGCTTGCACGCAACCGGGCAGTTCGAACAGGCGTGGGCCTTTGTGAGGTATGTCTCGCGCATGGTGGGGCCGCTCAGGCTCGAAGACAGGAGGAAGTCTTCTCCCACGGTCCAGTTCTTGACCGGAACATCACCGGTAATCATGCCGAGATCCATGTTGGCATCTGATCCCATCATGTGGAGACCCTCTGCGAGGGCCGAGTCTTTGACCTCCTGTATGGCCCTCTTCTGCGCCTCCCGATAGCCTTCGTCGTGTGCCTTCTCGATCTTTGTGCTGCCCCTGACCACAATGGCCTTGAGGTTCTTGGACCCCATGGTGGCACCGAGGCCGGTTCTTCCGCTGAAGTGGCCCTTGTCATTGCCGATGGCAGCGATCTTCACCAGGTTTTCTCCTGCTGGTCCTATGGCGAGCACCTTGAAGGACGGGTTCATCTCCTTGAAGATGTTCGTGACCTCGTAGATGTCTTTCCCCCAGAACTCTGATGCATCGATGATCTGCGGCCCTTCGTCGGTAATGGAGAGATACACCGGGGATGGGGCTTTTCCCTCGATGACGATACCGTCATACCCGGCTCTTTTCAGGTCCGGGCCGAATGTCCCGCCACAGGCTGATTCTCCCCAGATACCGGTCTGAGGAGACTTCGCGCAGATACTGAACCGCGAGGTTCCGGGAAAGCCGCTGCCAACCATGGGTCCGGTCATGATCATGAGGGGGCACTCAGGAGCAAGTGGATCGACATCCACGGGATATCTGTCAAGGAAGAGCTTTGCGCCGAGACAACTTCCCCCGATGAATTTCTTCAGGATCGGGTCGTCCACTGAAAAATCAGTACAGGCCTTGTCCGTGAGGTTAACCAAGAGAAACTTTCCTGCATATCCTGACGCCATAGAGTCCTCCCTTCACAAAAAAGTCATCAGATAAAGTATCAGTATAAGAGATCATACTGAAAAATCAAAGGCAAGAGGAAAATATTTCTGTATTTTCCCGTCCTGAGTGATCTGTGGAGGAAGAGACGGATCATTTTCGAAGAGATTCACAGATCTGCTTCCAGACAGGGGCAAAGAGTGGTAGGAGGATATCATGCGGGCGGTTCCTGCTGAGTCGTGACGATGGTATCAGGGAGGGGATATGTGCGATACCTTTGCTGTGCGGTCATTTCATCGGGGAACGGGCGGAATCATTTTCGGAAAGAACTCTGATCGTGAACCGGATGAAACTCACTGTGTTGTATCGGTTCCACGAAAGACGCACAACGATGGTGATGTGCTCGCCTGCACCTACATTGCCATCCCCCAGGTTCGAACAACCCATGCCATGGTCCTTTCGAAACCGTTCTGGATCTGGGGTGCCGAGATGGGGGTGAATGAGCACGGAGTCGTGATCGGCAATGAGGCGCTCTTCACGAACCGGAAGCACGATCCCTTTCCCGGGCTGATCGGAATGGATCTCCTGCGCCTGGCCCTGGAACGTTCGGTCGATGCGCATCAGGCGGTTCAGGTGATCATCGACCTCCTCAGGACGTACGGCCAGGCAGGTCCCTGCGGGTACCGCGACAGGAAGTTCAACTACATGAACTCGTTTCTCATCGCTGACCGGGAACGAATCGTTGTGCTTGAAACCATTGGCAGGGACTACGCCATGAAGTCGTATTATAACCATGCAGCCATATCCAATTGCATGACGCTCGGCAGAGACTGGGATGAAGCATCCCTCCAGAAAAATGGAGATGTCGGAAGGTTCGAAGACCGAGTGATGACTTTTTTTGCCGGCAGCAGGACAAGAAGGAAGGCGGCCCTTGATTTCATCGCCGGTCATTCAGGTCAGTTCTCCGAGAGGGAAGCATTTTCCCTGCTGAGGCAGCATCACGCACCTCTCCCGAATTCAGGGTTCAACAGGGATGTCTGCATGCATGCCAGGGGACCGCTCATCAGGAGATCACAGACAACGGGATCCATGGTCGTGTGTCTCGAACCGGAAAATCGATTCAGGATATTCATAACCGGTTCTTCAGCTCCTTGTCTGAGCACCTTCAAGCCGTGTCTGCCCTCATCCATGCCAGCCGATCTCGCGAAGGGGGGTGCCTCTTTTTCCAATGATTCCTACTGGTGGCGGCACGAGGTCTTTCATATCAATGTGCTCATGAGGTATGCGCGTGTCTCTGGTGCCATAGCCGTCGAGATCAGCGATCTCGAGCAGCGGTTCAGCATTCCAGTACCAGGATACCGGTGGGAGCGTGTCGAGCCAGTGGTCCAAGAGCTTTCAGAGGGGATCTTCCGGGAGACGGAGCAGATGGAAAAGAGCTGGCTTGCACAGATGCTTGGCATCAAAGAGCAGGGCAGTCCCCTGGTTCGATCATTCTGGAAAAGAATTGCCCGCAGAAACGGCATTTCCTTGATTCAGAATCATTGAGACGGCTACTTTCCTCAGGAGAGATGCCCTTTTTCCAGGAGTGCCTGCTGCATGCTTCGCCATCGATCGAATCACGAAATGAATGTCTGGTG
Organism: Deltaproteobacteria bacterium; assembly: GCA_011046135.1. GTDB lineage: Bacteria > Desulfobacterota > Desulfomonilia > UBA1062 > UBA1062 > DSBG01. The sequence goes on along the minus strand of DSBG01000126.1, from coordinate 21,937 downwards.
CGTGACCGACATCCTGCTCACATCAAGAGAAGTTCTTGACTCGCCAGAGGTAACACTCTATTCTCTCAAAGAATTTTTTCAAGAGGTATCATTTCGGGTATGACAGAGCCGAGACGGCTCATGATGGAGAAGTAACGATTGAGGGGTGTTTCATGAACGACCGCTACAGGATCATAGGTCCTTTGTATGATGTTCTTGCCGCAGTGTTCAGCCTTGGCCAGATCGACCGTTGCAAGATAGCCATGCACGACTACATAAGACCCGGCGACAAGATCCTCTTTGCCGGGGTGGGGCAGGGCAGAGATGCTATTGAAGCGGCCAACAGAGCGGGAGAGGTGACCGTAGTCGACCTCTCCGAGTCCATGCTGAATATTTTCAACAGGAAGATTCAGGGACGATCCTTCCCCCACCAGATCAGGCAGGCCCACTCGGACATCCTGGCATTTGAGGAACATGACCAGTATGACATGGTCTTCGGGAACTTTTTTCTCAATGTGTTTCCTCCGGAACTGGAGTTCGAAATCCTCGGACACCTCGTTAAGCTCGCAAAGCCGGGAGGAAGCGTGGTGGTGGGGGATTTCTCTCTTCCCAAAGGTGGTGCCGTCTCGAGACTTTTCCAGAACATCTACTGGTACATCGCTGACACCCTGTTTTATATCATGGCTCAGAACGCATTCCACCCCGTCTACGATTATGCTGCCCAGATGAGGCAGCTTGGACTTGAGATCATGGAGGTTCGAACGTTCAGGGTGTTTGGTGACGAACGGTACTATTCCATCCGTGGCAGGAAACTCCAATAGCGTGAAGACTCCAAGCTGAGATGAGCATGTTCCCGAGACCGGGAAAATATTTTCCTTAAAACAGTGGAAAATGTTTTCCTTTGATCGCCCAAAGCGCCTTCCCCTGCATTGAAGCTACTGTGCGAATATCACACGAGTATGGTTTTATAGTATCAGTTATTGCCTGATAATAAACTTGTAGATGTTTCGTAAATTCCCAGGCATATTTTGGCACATTTTGTGTTAACTGCACTACCATGGTTAGTGCGCATCCAGGGAAACCATACTGCACCCATACCTGAACGTGATGAAAGGAAGGAACCGATGAGGAATCCGAACACGGATCAGAAGCTTGTATCCATCAGCAGGACGTCGGAGCCGAAAGGGCAGGTGACCCTTTCGCCGCTGTTTCTCAAGAAGATCTACAGTGCGGGGAGCCTCAGGAATCTTGAGGGTGGGGTGATGTTCTGCATCAAGAACCCCATGAAGGACGCGGTGCTCACCGGGATCAACGGGATCACCATCAACGGGATCGAGGTGCCCCTGGACGGGGTGGTAGTCAGGAGCAACGGTGCGAGGATAAGGGCCTGCGAGATAGGTGAGCTCTGCCCGATAGCCTTTCCCATGGGAGAGGATGTGGACGTGCAGGTGCCGATGGGAGCACTGACCAAGAACCGGGAGCATGAGATCATTCTCTCCTTCACGACGGATCTGTACGGAACCCTCGAGCTCGAGACCAGGGACACGGTCATCGAGACCCGTGAGCAGAGGCAGAGTATTCCGTACAGGAAGGGTGCGAACTATGATCCCGAGATTGTGCGGAGCAGGCAGGAGTTCGTGGAGGAGTTCACCGGTGCGTCGCTCCATCACGTGAAGCACTATTCGTTCGAACCCGAGGTGACCAGGGGGAACATCGAGAATTTCACGGGGGTTGCCCAGGTACCGCTGGGGTTTGCCGGGCCGTTGAAGGTGAACGGTGAGTATGCGAAGGGGGACTTTCTCATTCCGCTGTGCACGAGTGAAGGTACCCTGGTGGCATCCTACAACCGGGGGATGAAGATCATCAACATGTGCGGTGGGGTGAAGACCACGGTGGTGCAGGAGAGCATGCAGCGCGCACCTGCCTTTGTGTTCGACTCTGCCCGCGAGGCGCGCGACTTTGCGCTGTGGGTTGACGAGCACATGGAGGAGATACGTCAGCAGGCGCAGTCCAGCTCCCGTGTTGCCAAGCTCCTCGACGTGGAGAAGTACCTGGCGAGCAAGTTCGTCTACCTGCGGTTCAACTACTCCACCGGGGATGCAGCCGGGCAGAACATGGTGAGCATGGCCACGTTCGTTGCCTGCAACTGGATCCTGACCCAGGTGAACACGGTCCGCCACTTCTACATGGATGCGAACCTCACCACGGACAAGAAGTCCTCCCTCATCAACACGCTGCACACGCGCGGGAAGCGGGTGACCGGCGAGATCGTGATTCCTCGGGAGATCATGATCCAGCACATGCGGGTGGACCCCGAGACCCTGGACCATCTCTGCAGGGTGGGGAACCTGGGTGCGTTCATGGCAGGGGCATCGAACAACGGGCTCCATGCAGCCAATGCGCTGGCTGCGCTCTTCATGGCAACGGGACAGGACGTTGCGAACATTGCGGAATCATCCGCGGGCATGATCTACACGGAGGTGACGCCCGAGGGAAATCTCTATGGTTCCATCACGCTCCCGTCACTCATCGTGGCGACGCACGGGGGCGGGACCGGTCTTCCCACCCAGCGGGAGTGCCTGGAGATTCTGGGTTGTTACGGTTCGGGCAATGTCCTGAAGTTTGCAGAGATCGTGATAGCCGTCGTGGTGGCTGGAGAGATCTCCCTTGCCGGGGCCCTCTCGTCCCTTGACTGGGTGACCAGCCACGAGCGGTTCGGGAAGAACAGATAGCGTGTGAACGCTTGTGGAGGTGCTATGAGTATTGCAAGCCGTGCGGAAACACAACCCAGACGTTCGGACGATAGGACCGGGGCCAAGATACTGTCCATGAATCTCTACCGGGCAGGAGTGAAGGGTGGGATCGATCTGTTCAGCCTGGAAGAGCGCCTTGTCTACCTGAGGAACTACGGGAATCACTGCATGTCCTTTTCCGGGCTCCAGCCCGGCATGCAGTACTTCGACATCCCTGGGATGGGGTACATCGCCTTCAAACAGCTCTGGGGTCTTCACGCGGTATTGGCGGACCCCGTGTGCCACAGGAAGGATCGCGAGACGCTCATCAGGGAGTTTCTCCTCACGGGAAGGAAGATCGAGTTCGCCCAGGTATCAGAGGAGGTGGCCGATCTCCTCCACGAGAAGTTCGGGTACTACTGCACCCAGTTCGGCGTCGAGTCGGTGGTGGATCTTGAGAACTGGGATCTCAGGGGCAAGAAGAAGCAGGTGCTCAGGACCTCGGTGAACCATGCGAGGAACGAGGGGATACGCATCGAGGAGAAGGACAGTGGCGAGGGAACACGGCAGCTCACCGGAGAGTGGCTGAAGACGAGGAAAGTGAGGAACAGGGAGATCGTGTTCCTCATCAGGCCCATGGAGATGGAGTACGAAGAGGGGACCAGGAGGTTCTACGCCTATCTCGATGGTGAACTCGTCGGCTTCATCTTCTTCGACCCGGTCTACGAGGACGGCAGGATCATCAGTTACGCGCCGAACATCTCGAGGTTCTCTCACCGGTTCAGGCAGGGGATCTTCTATCCGCTGATGGTGCATGCCATGGAAACCTTCAAGGAGGAAGGGGTGAAGTACCTGCACCTGGGGTTGTGCCCGCTGGTGGTTGGCGATGACGAAAAGGCATGCGAGTCACCGATCCTCAAGAGGATCATCCGGCTCCTCTACCGGTACGGCAACAGCATCTACAGTTTCAAGGGATTGTACTTCACCAAGTCGAGATTCTGCGGGTCGGAGCGTAAGACCTTCTGCGCCCATGGAAGCAGCCTCCCGGCCAAATCATTCCTCACCCTGTTCAGGCTGGCGAACATCATCTGATAGAGTTCAGACAGAGGTATGATCAGGTTCTTGAGGGACCCCTGCTCAGGGGGGATTCCCATGAGATGTATCTATTCGAAAGCAGCCCTGCGGCTGAATGACATGATGGGCCAGCTGTTTTTCTGGGCAGCCTTCCTCAGTTTCATGTCGGGGTTCGTTGCGACGGGGTGACCCACAGCCTGCATGAGATCGATGTCAAAGAAGGAGTCCGTGTAAAAGTAGCTCTTCAGCAGGTCGATGCCGTGTTCCTGTGCCCAGGATCGGGCATACGTGAGTTTTCCCTTCCCGTAGCACAGTGGCTTTATGATCTTGCCGGTGAGTTTTCCATCCATGACCTCCACCTGCGTGCACAGGACGTCCGTGATATCGAGGGTCCGAGCCATGGGGAGCACAAAGAAGGGCGGTGAGTTGCTGATGATGACGAGGCGATGTCCCCGGGCAACGTGATCACGGATCAGTAGAGCTGCCTCTTCGTAGATGGTCTTCCTGATCATGGCATGGAACCACAGGTCTGAGAAGTGCCCTATCTCATCAAGGGTAACCCCGGAGAGCATCCCCATGTTTTTTTCGTACCACTGTTCAATGTCCAGCAGGGAAAAGCGGTACAGGGCTATCTTGAAGATGCTCTTGAGGACATGGCTCAGGGGTATCAGTCCGTGCCGGCGGGCAAATCGGACAGAAGACAGACCGGAGTTCTCCCAGGTGATGGTGTGATCCATGTCAAAAAACGCTGCGATATCCTGCATGGGTGCCCAGGTTGTACCAGGGGTGTGCGTAAATGGCAAGAGTGATGGATGTTCAAAACCGTTCCAGGAGCGTTCAGCTTTTCTTTTCCACCCGTGGGGAAAGAAGTGCATCTGCAACCTTCATGGCGGAAGAAAAGCTGATGTCGCCTGAACACCCATCACCCCTGAAGGTATCTCCGGCGAAATAGAGCCCTTCGAGGGCATCGCAGTGAACATCAGGGCGGTGAGGCTTCGCATGCAGGGGAACCAGAACGTTGCCGTTGAGGCGGTTCACGACAAGCTTTCGCTCTCTTCTCAGATTGGCGAGGAGATGGGGAAAGAGCGTTGAAATAGTTGATTTCAGACTGGCTTCAGTTTCTTCCACTATCTCGGGATCTCCATCGAACCCCCAGGGGAGGAGGATCCCCCAGGTGGAAAGATATTTTCCCTGGGGCGTGAAGCTCGGATCGGCATTTGACTGGAACCGTGCCCAGATGGGGACATCGACTCCCAGGATGCCACTTTTGATGTCGCACACAGGGTAATCGGTGATAAAGTCGATGGTCAGGCCCGAGCTGTGTTCGATGGAACGGCAGTATGCACAAAAATCGGGAGAAAACAGTTCTTCATCTACAATGTCAAAGAGGTGATCCAGGCGCGCCGCGTACACGATCCGCTGGGAATCATAGGTGCCTTTATCCGTTTTCACCCCGATGACTCTTCCATGGTCTGTTCTCAGGCTCAGCACTTCTTCGTTGAGGTGGAGTTCTCCGGTTTTCTCCACCTCAAATAGCAGCTTGGCAAAGATCTGCCGTGTACCGCCAACCGCCTCTCCCGCACCGATGCCGGCGGCCAGAGCTCTCTGGATAAAAGAGATAACCTCGCCGGCACTGACTCTCCCGGAATCCGGACACATCACGGTCATGCCCAGGAAGGAGAGAAAACCCTCGAGCTCCTGGTTCGAAAACCACTGGTGATAGAATTCCAGAAGTGTCCTGTCGTACCACATCTCGGGAGATGCCTTCTTGATGCGGATCAGGAGCATCAGGAGGGTAAGTCTGGCGCGCAATGAAAGCATGGGGGTTGTGAGAAACCCCAGGGCGCCGTTCGGCCTGTCCCACAACCGTGATGAATAGATGAGCTTTGCGTCCCGAGTCTCGGGGAGAAAATTGATCTCGAGACCCAGGCGGTGAAACAGCTCGTTTGCAATGCCTTTGTGACCGAGGCGGAAGGAGTGAGCCCCGAATTCCCACGTATATCCCTGATCATCGGTGAACGAACTCGCTCTGCCGCCGACCAGGGAGGTTTTCTCGATGACGAGCACCTTCCACCCGGCATGTGCCAGGAGTGCGGCCGTACCCATTCCGGCATAGCCTGCTCCGATAACTATTGCATCAAGCATGAGCCTTCCTCCTGGGTAAAAACCTGCACGTCACGGACACCTGGTTCAGTACACGTGGGTATCACTACTCCGTCTACATCATGGTGCCGGGTTTGTCCATGCCTGGATGGGATGCACGAAGCCCGAATCAGAGGATGAGCACGTGGCGGGAAATCTCGCTCACAGAGGCATTCCCACAGTCAGAACGGATCGTCCTGAATGCTGCTCTGTGGGCGTGATTCTTGGATGCCGGGTGCCGGCAGCACAGGAGTACCTGGGATTAAGGGGTTTGAGGAAAATCACGCAAGAGGAAGGTTTCCCTGTGCACACAAATTATCTGTAGCATCACATAAAGCAGGTGTGGTATCGAATCCCGAGAGAGAAAAAGACCATTCAGTCGAGAGAACCAGTTCAAGAATACAGTGGTGAGTGAATGATTCACAAGAGACCTTCGTGGGATGAATATTTCATGATGCTGGCCAAGCTTGCAGCGTCCCGTTCCACCTGTCTGTCACGGCCGACCGGAGCAGTGGTTGTCAAAGACAAGCAGGTTCTCGCAACAGGATACAACGGGTCGCTTCCCGGTCAGGCGCACTGCTGCGATGAAGAACAGTGCTTCAGGCGATCTCTTCAGTGGTCCGAGGCTGAAAAGTATGACATGTGCAGATCCGCTCATGCCGAGGCCAATGCCATTGCGCTTGCATCCAAGAAGGGTATGTCCCTTGAGGGCGGAACGATTTACTGCACCCTTGAGCCCTGTATCACCTGTTCAAAGCTCATCGTCATGTCAGGGATCGAACGGGTTGTCTACGAATACCCGTATGACTCCCCAGTACCTGAGCGTGACAGGTTCTGGAAAAAGGTTCTTGCATCGAGCAATACAGAGGTGGAACAACTCATCATCAAGGAAGAGACCATTGTCTACGCGGTGGACTTTCTGAAGCACGATACATCGAGGAGGAGGCTCTAGGTGGTACTTGGCGCAGACAGAATACTCTCCATGATACGTCAGGGTGTGCTCGTGGAGGATCATGTCACGGGACAGGCCATGAGAAAACCGCTCATCGAACATCTGGAAAAGGATCAGGTAGACGGAATCGAGGGGACCACCGTTGACCTCAGGCTGGGGGCCATCTACAAGCCGGTGGGCAGCGCAAGACTCCTGCGCAACAGCAGGGTGACGCCCGAGATTGAAAAGCTCATGGACAGTACCACAACCCCCGACGGCATCTTTCTCGTGAAACCCGGTGAGTATCTGCTTTTTCAGACCATGGAACAGGTCAACCTGCCTGAAGAGCTCTTTGGGTACCTGCGACCGCGGACCACACTCATCCGCTCGGGCATTCCCCTGGAAACGGCGTTCATCTCCCCGAACTATCAGGGACGACTCACGGTGGGAATGAAGCACCAGGGAACTGCGGATGTCGAGATCCAGATGGGTTTCAGGATCCTGTGCATAGCATTCTTTCCCATCGACGGTAAAGCGGTTCCCTACCGGGGGGTATGGCAGGGGGACCGGGTATCGACCAATGGCGAGGAGGAAAGACCATTTTGAAGTACTTCGATCGTGAAATGGAACATATCGAAAGGTGGAAGGGACTGCGAAGGGATCTCTTCAGGAACGAAGAGCCCTGTATCCAGCGTATCGGCATGACAATGCCCACCGAGGCCATGGAAGACCAGGGTGTTACGACTGAGACGCTGCCTGCATATACCGCCCGGCTGAGCCATGAATCGGCTGGAACTCATGAAGACGATCTCCTTCTGAACAGGAAGTTGATCAGGTGGGGACACCATACCTGCCTGGAGGCTGTCCAGTTTATCTATTACGTGACCGGCGTGTCGAAATCCCTCGCGGGACAGTGGACGCGGCACAGAATCGGCATAGGGTGGACCTTCCGCTCAACCAGGTATGTGAAGGCGAACAAGAACATGTTTATCTATCCCGCACTGGAGTATCTCGACTCAGAGGACGCGGTAAGGGCTGTCTACGCCGCCTACGAGCGGGAGCACAAGCACGCAATGGACGTGTACGAGGAGCTCCAGGCCCTGGGCGTGAGAAACCAGGAACTCAGGAGACTCATGCCGGTGGGCTGGGCCACCGCAGCGTATGTGTACGTGAATGCACGCTCTCTTCGGCACTTCTTTGAGCTCCGGCTTGAAAAATCCGCAGAGTGGGAGATACGGCGTCTCGCCTACCTCATGTTCGAGGATGCAATGAAGATTGCACCGAGCCTCTTCGAGGATAGTATCAAGGAATCGGTTTGAAGAAGAGAATCAGGGTAAACACACCCGGTGCCACGGAAGATCACGGGAGAGAGATGACACAGACCACCATGGAACAGACACTGGTACTCATCAAGCCCGATGCTGTTGAACGGGGAATGATCGGGAAGATCATCGTACGGCTGGAAGAAAAAGGACTTCGAATCGTGGGCATGAAAATGCTTATGATGCACGATGAACTTCTCAGGGAACACTATGCGCACCTCAAGGATGAACCGTATTTCCCGAAGATACGAGAGTTCATGATGGCCACCCCGGTGGTGGCCCTGTGTGTTGAGGGACTCGAGGCGGTGAACGTGGTGAGGACGCTGACGGGGGTGACGAACGCTCGCAGTGCACTTCCGGGGACGATCCGGGGTGACTGGGGCTTGAGCATCAGATTCAACCTCATCCATGCATCCGACAGCCGGGAAACAGCACTCCTCGAGATCAAGAGATTCTTCTCCCCGGAGGAACGATTCTCCTATACCAGGGAGGTTGACAGATTCTCCTATGCCTTGGACGAATGATCCCTCTGGGCCCAGAGAGGATGAAACACTCGACACGCTGAGCTGTTTACATCTCTCCATCCTGCAGAAACGCACCGGGTACCGCTACTCACTGGATGCGTACCTTCTCGCTGCTTTTGTCGATGAGAATCCCGCAGCAGAGGTTGTCGACATCGGCTCGGGCTCGGGGATCCTCTCTATTCTGCTGGCCGCCGTAAAGGGACTCCACGTGACCGGGGTGGAAGTCCAGGAAGACCTTGCAGACATGTCCGCACGCTCGGTGATGAGGTCTGGTCTCCAGGATAAGGTTCGAATCATCTGCGGAGATGTGCGAACCTTCAAAGGAGGGAAGTTTGATGCCGTGGTGACGAATCCCCCGTACAGGCCCCTTGCAACCGGCAGGCTCAATCCTGAAAGGAACAGGGCCATTGCACGACACGAACTCCTGCTGGACCTGGATGGTCTCCTGAAAAGCTCCTACGAGCTTCTGGCTGCGTCAGGGAGATTCTACATCGTCTATCCTGCGTGGCGTTTTGTCGATCTCGTGGTTGCGATGCGACGCCATCGGATAGAACCGAAGCGATGCATGTTTGTTCACTCCACTTCCCATAGTAATGCCGAACTCTGTCTCCTGTCGGGGCTGCGTGATGGGGGGAAAGAGCTCATTATCGAGAGGCCTTTAACCATCTACTCGGACGAGGGATCATACACCAGTGAGATGAACGCTGTCTTTACGGCACTGGAGCTGCCAAAAAGCCATTGACCTCCAGGTGTAATACATGATCAAATGAAAGTATACCCGTGTTTTTAAGAGAAAGGATACACGATGAAGGTCGAAATTACGGATGTTTCCAGCACCAAGAAGGAAATGAAGGTCACGATTCTCCAGGAAGAAGTGAACTCGGTTACCAATGAGATCTACAGTGAAATAACCAAAGGCGCTTCGGTTCGTGGATTCAGAAAGGGAAAAGCGCCCAGAGATGTTATCAGGATGTACTATGCAGACTATATCCGTGATGAACTCACCCGCAAACTGGTGAGAGAGAAGTTCGAACAGGCGGTCAAGGACAACGAGCTGTTCGTGGTTTCCATGCCTGAGATCCAGAACGAGGTTCCCCGGGAGAATGAAGAATTCTCATTTTCCGCACAGTTTGAGGTAAAACCCGTCATCACTTTGCAGAAAATCTCAGGGTTCGAATTGAAGAAACCCAAGATCGAGGTCAAGGAAGACAATGTGCAGGATGTCCTCCATAAACTCCAGGAGACCTATGCAACGGTGAAGGATGTTGAAGACGATGGATATCTGGTTTCGAAGGGAGATTATGTCGTCGTGACGGTGAGCAGCGAGGAAGAGCCCGAGATAAACAGGGAAAAGATGACGGTTGAGGCAGGCACACGAAGCGCCTTTCCCGGTCTTGAATTGGAAGTTCTCGGCATGAAGCAGGGCGAGGAAAAGCATGTTGACATCGCATTTCCCGACGATCACTTTCTGGAAGCAGTCAAGGGTAAGACCGTTCATGCGACGCTGCTCGTCACTGCAATCAAACTGAGAGAACTTCCCGAACTTGACGATGAGTTTGCCAAAAAGATCAGGGTGGACACCGAGACCCTCGAAGATCTGAAAAGAGCCATCGGGGATGATCTCACGAGCAGGCTCGAGGCAGATTCCCGGTCATACATCGAGAGGCAGATCAGGGAAAAGCTCGTCGCAGAGAATTCATTCGAGATTCCTGAGTCCATGGTCAGGCTCCAGGCCATGATGATGATACAGGGGATCTCTCAACAACTCAATGCGCAGGGAATGAAGATGCAGGACCTCTACCCGGACCCCGAGGCCCTCAAGGAAGAAACCATGGCCTCAGCCGAGAATATCGTCAGATCCTCACTGATCGTGGAGGCCATCGCAAAGGAACAGGACATCGCAGTCTCCGATGAAGACGTGGAAAAGGAAATCTCTGCACTTGCCGAAAGATACGGTATGTCTCCCGGTGCTGTAAAAGCGAACATGGAAGAACGGGGGGGTCTCGATGAGATGAAGTTTGGTATTCTTGAGAAAAAGGTTTATGATTACGTAACAGAAAACTCCTCAGTCGAGGAAGTGGAGAAGGTGGAGGAGGTTTCAGATGACGCTGGTTCCGATAGTGGTGGAACAGACAAATAGAGGGGAAAGAGCCTATGATATCTATTCCCGGCTGCTCAAAGACAGGATCGTCATGCTCGGGGGCGATATCCACGATGATATAGCCAACCTGCTCGTGGCACAGTTTCTTTTTCTTGAATCTGAAGATCCAGACAAGGATATCTTCTTCTATATCAATTCGCCGGGCGGATCTGTAACTGCCGGAATGGCTGTCTACGATACCATGCAGTACATCAAACCGAAGGTGAGCACGATCTGTATCGGGCAGGCGGCTTCCATGGCAGCCGTTCTGCTTGCATCGGGCGAACCCGGGATGCGGTACGGGCTTCCCCACTCCCGGATACTGATCCACCAGCCTCTGGGAGGGGTTCAGGGGCAGGTAACGGATGTGAACATCCAGGCCGCAGAAATGCTCAGGCTTAAGGATGCCCTCAACAGGGTATTGTCTTCACACACCGGACAACCTATAGAAAAGATCGGGACAGACACGGAACGAGATTTTTTCATGGGTGCAGCAGACGCCATGAAGTATGGTATCATCGATCACGTGATCTACAAGAGGACTGCCAAGGACAAGGAAGAGGAGAAGGCTCATGCCAAAGATTAACGACCATTTCAGACCGGGGTTGCGGTGCTCGTTCTGCGGAAAATCGCAGGAGGAGGTGCGGAAACTCATCGCCGGGCCTGATGTATATATTTGTGATGAGTGCATAGCACTGTGCAACGAGATCCTCGCAGAGGAAGAGGGTGAGTTCAGGCACTTCAGCACCTCGTCAAACATCCCCAAACCTTCCGAGATCAAGGAAGTTCTGGATGAATACGTGATTGGCCAGGAGATGTCGAAGAAGATTCTCTCGGTTGCCGTCCACAATCACTACAAGAGAATCGAGGCCAGTACCAACATCGGCGGCGTGGAGATCAACAAAAGCAACATCATGCTCATCGGCCCCACGGGAAGCGGGAAGACGCTTCTCGCCCAGACTCTTGCGAAGATCCTCGATGTCCCCTTCACCATTGCGGATGCGACAACACTGACCGAGGCAGGCTACGTGGGAGAAGACGTGGAAAACATCATCGTCAATCTCATGCAGAATGCCGACTACGATATCGAGCGGACGCAGAAGGGAATCGTGTACATCGACGAGATCGACAAGGTAGCATCCAAGGGAGACAACCCCTCCATCACCAGGGATGTTTCAGGTGAAGGCGTGCAGCAGGCCCTGCTCAAAATGATCGAGGGAACCATTGCATCCATTCCGCCCAAGGGTGGACGAAAACATCCTCAGCAGGAGTTCATCCAGATTGACACCACCAACATCCTGTTCATCTGCGGGGGGGCATTCGTGGGTCTCGACAAGATCATCTCCCAGAGACTCGACAAGAAAACCATCGGATTCGTTGCAGAGATCACGGGAAAGAAAGAACGCGATATCGGAGAGATACTCCGCCACGTGCAGCCTGAAGACCTCATCAAATTCGGGATGATTCCCGAGTTCGTGGGAAGAATACCAGTTATTTCCACCCTGCACGAACTGGATGAAGATGCCCTCATAGCCATCCTTACCGAGCCGAAGAACGCACTGGTAAAGCAGTACCAGGCCCTGATGAAGTTGGAGGGAGTGGATTTAACCTTCACCAAAGAGGCACTGAAGTCCATCAGCGAAGAGGCAATGAAACGAAAATCAGGAGCACGCGGACTGCGGTCCATCATGGAAAGCGTGATGCTGGAAATAATGTACGACATACCCGACATGGAAGGAGTCAAGGAGTGCATCATCGGTCAGGATGTGATCCTGAAGGCCAAACCTCCCATGATCGTCTATGAGAGAAAATCCTCCCAGGCTTGAGGCATGATCATCGAATCTTCAGAGTGCGTGTACCCCTTGCTGTCCCTCAAGGACATCGTTGTCTTCCCCAAGACGATTATTCCGCTGTTTATCGAGAATGAAAAGACGGCACAGTGGCTCAATGCCGCATACGAAGAGGAAGATGATATCCTCGTGTGCTGCAGGAGACCCGGAGCTGAAGAAGGTGACCGCCGGGAGAATTACTACTCTGTAGGTGTCACGACGAGGATTCTGCAGCTCATCAGGATCCCAAACGGGGCCATTAAAATCTTCATCGAGGGGAGAAAGCGGCAGTATATCAAGCAGGTGGTGCAGCACGGAGAACTCCTGTATGCAGAAGCAGAGCCCGTGATTGATTTTCTCACCGACGAGAACGAGGCAGAAGCCCTCCGGCGTCTCGTCGTGGATGCGTTCAGACAGTTCTGCGAGATCCACCAGGTCGATATCACCACGGACATCCTAGAAAAGATTGAGACACAGGAGGACCCGGGGGTTATCTCAGACATCGTTGTATCCTACACGGGCATGAAGGCCGAAAAGAAGCAGGATATTCTCGAGGATAACCACATCGAGTCGCGACTGGAAAAAGTCTATGAATACCTGGGCTCCGAGATCGAGATTGCCAGGATTCAGGCGCAGATGCGTGAACAGATAAAGCAGAAGACCGCAACAGGGCGCAGGGGGCAGGCCATGGAATCTTCTCAGACACAGAAGATAGCCATGGAAAATCTCGAAGACGAGATCTCCACGCTTGAAAAGCAGCTCACAGAGAAAAACATGCCGGCTCAGGCACGAGACAAGGCGATGCTCGAACTCAAGAGAATGCGCTTGATGCCTCCCATGAGTGCAGAGGCAACGGTCATCAGAAATTACGTGGACTGGTTCATGGCGTTGCCATGGAACGATATCACCGAGGACAAGACTGATATCGGCCTGGCCGAGAGGATTCTCGATGAGGATCACTATGGTCTCGAAAAGGTGAAAGAGCGGATTCTCGAATACCTCGCAGTCCAGACCATGGTGGGAGACGTAAAGGGACCGATCCTCTGTCTTGTGGGACCCCCGGGGGTGGGAAAAACATCACTTGGCCGTTCCATCGCACGGGCAACCGGCAGAAAGTTCGTCCGGGTATCCCTGGGCGGTGTCAGGGACGAAGCTGAAATCAAGGGCCATAGGCGAACCTATATCGGGGCAATGCCGGGAAAGATCATCCAGGGTATCAGGAGGGCGGGATCGTCGAATCCCGTATTTCTTCTCGATGAAATTGACAAGATGAGCGCAGACTTCAGGGGTGATCCTGCAGCGGCACTCCTCGAGGTCCTCGACCCGGAACAGAACCATGCGTTCAGCGATCATTACATGGATGTTGATTACGATGTCTCCAAGGTCATGTTCATCACGACGGCGAACACGTCGTACTCCATTCCCCCACCGCTCCTCGACAGGATGGAACTGATTCAGATCGAAGGCTATACAGCTTACGACAAACACAAGATTGCCCATGGGTTCATCATACCCAAGCAGATGAAGATACATGGCCTCCAGAACAAGGGGATCGTTTTTTCCAAGAAAGCGGTGAGCACCATCATCCACGAGTACACCCGCGAGGCCGGGGTGAGAAATATGGAAAAAGAGATTTCATCCATCTGCAGGAAGATCGTCAAGGGCATGGTATCGGGGGGTAGACGCAGGGCTGATCGGATTACCAAGACAAAGGTACACGAACTGCTTGGTGTACCACGGTACCGCAGGCCGATCCGTGACAAAAAGGACTATGTCGGCCTTGCAAATGGTCTTGCCTGGACCGAGGCCGGGGGCGTGTTGCTGACCGTGGAGACCATGGTCATGCCGGGAAAGGGAAATCTCCTGCTCACCGGGAAGCTCGGGGAGGTCATGCAGGAATCTGCCCGGGCCGGCATGAGCTACGTGCGATCAAAGGCCAACGACCTCGGCCTTGAAAAGGATTTTTACAACAATCTCGATATTCATATCCATATACCGGAGGGAGCGGTTCCCAAGGATGGCCCCTCTGCGGGTATCACCATGGCCACATCCATCGTCTCTGCGCTGACCAATCGCGCAGTGAAGGGCCAGCTGGCAATGACCGGAGAGCTTACTCTGGGGGGCCGGGTCCTTCCTGTCGGGGGGCTGAAGGAGAAACTGCTTGCAGCTAAAGAAGCCGGTATGGTGGAAGTCTTGATCCCTGTAGACAACGAGAAAGACTTGAAGGATACCCCGAAGGACATCGTCAAGGGAATGGATATCCATATGGTTGAACATATGGACGAAATAATCGCTTTCGCCCTCAACTGAGGTATTGACAGGTTTTACAATTACTGTTACCTTCTCTCCAGAATGGGCATAGGAAAAAAAACTAATATTTATTAGGAGGTATGCTTTGACAAAGACAGAATTGATTTCAGTTGTGGCAAACAAGGCAGGGATACCGAAGGCTGCAGCAGAAAAGGCGATAAATGCCGCCACTGAGGCCATTCAGCAGACGCTCAAAAAGGGTGACAAGGTAACCCTGGTGGGTTTTGGGACGTTTGACGTAGCCCACAGGGCAGCACGGCAGGGCGTGAACCCTCGTACGCGACAGACCATCAAGATCAAGGCTTCCAAGGCACCGCGATTCAGGCCAGGGAAGGCTTTTAAAGACGCAGTAAACAAATAGTTCCACAGAGAAAGCACTCTTGTTACGGAATCAGGGCGGGTAGCTCAGTTGGGAGAGCGTCGGCCTTACAAGCCGAAGGTCACAGGTTCAATTCCTGTTCCGCCTACCACCATGATGAGGAATAGAGGGGGCGTAGTTAAGCTAGGTTATAACGCCGGCCTGTCACGCCGGAGGTCGCGAGTTCAAATCTCGTCGCTCCCGCCAGGTTTGAAGTCTATACCCCATGCTCGTGGGGTATAGACTTTCTTTGTTGTAACGATTACCCTGGATTATCCTGGTCAGACAGTCATAGACGTGTGCCGTGGTTCTTGTGCGAGCTGAGTCCATGAGGTAACACCAATCCCGGCAAGAATTCGACGTTCAAGGGAGGAGAATGGAAAAACGGTGCCTAGCGCTCTACTCGGGTGGACTCGACAGCATCCTTGCTGTCAAGATCATTCAGGAGCAGGCAGTTGAAGTCATCCCCTTGTATTTTTGCACCCCCTTTTATGGGTTCACTGCACTGAGAGATCCCGAAGCCTTCAGGGAAACTCATGTTCAGCGGTATGGAATCGATGTCCGGGTCAAAGATTTTACCGAGACGATGATTCAGATCATCCGTACGCCCAAGCATGGATTTGGTAAACATCTCAATCCCTGTATCGACTGCAAGATCGGAATGCTCACCGAGGCGAGATATCTGCTGAAGACCTTTGATGCCTCCTTCGTCATCACCGGAGAGGTCATTGGTCAGAGGCCCATGTCTCAGCGCAGGGATTCCATGAGAATCATTGAAAAGGAATCCGGGCTGACCGATCTTCTCCTGCGCCCATTGTCGGCCAAACGCATGCCCGTGACGCTGCCTGAACGAACAGGTCTTGTGGACAGGGAACTGCTCTTCGCCATCTCCGGCAGGGGGAGAAAGGAACAATTGCTTCTTGCGCAGCGGTATGGCATCAAACCGGAACACGTCCCGAATCCAGCAGGAGGATGTCTCCTCACGGATGTGATGATCGCCCAGAAGATACAGGCGACGTTTGAGAGATATTCCCCTGAGCTCCCCCCTCGTGAAGAGATGATCCTCGATGTCGTAGGTAGACGGTTTCAACTCGATGAAACTACGGTGTTCGTTGTATCACGCGATGAAGAGGAAAACGCCCTGCTGTCGTCCCTGAGATATCCCGGAAACATTTTCTTCAAGATTGCAGATGTTCCGGGCCCCTTGTGTATCTTCAGGGGCGTGATGCACCGGGACACCCTCCTCAAGGCCGCTGGTATCTGCCTGCGCTATGGAAAAGCCCGGGGCAGGCAGGGACACACAGCTCTCTACGGCTCTGATCCGTACGCGATGAATCAATCCATTGAAGCCCCCGTCTTCTCGAACGAATACTGCAGAACCTTCCAGATTGACGAGGGCACGCATACTTCGTTATAAGAGCTCACCTATGGATTATTTTTTATGCGTACTCGGCATGGTCTGCGTCATTGAAGCCATTCCCTACATCATCTTTCCCCACAAGATGAAGGAGTTTGCCTTGTACATGCAGACCCTGCCCGAGAAGACTCTCCAGTTGATCGGCATTGTCGTCGCGTTTACGGGAATCGGTATTCTCTATCTCGGCAGACGCCTTGGCGGGATGTAGCAGCAGTGGAACTGAAAGACTACCACTACTGGCTGCCGAAGGAGCTCATAGCACAGTATCCCGTTGAGCGAGGCAGAGAGAAGCTGCTGGTCGTAGACAGACAGAGCGGGACACTCTCTCACCGGCTGTTTTCTGACTTCCCGGAGAATCTCAAAACAGGTGATGTCCTCGTCCTGAACGACAGCAGGGTGATTCCCGCCCGGTTGATCGGCAGGAAGCCAACAGGGGGCAGAGTAGAAGTGCTCCTTGTCAAGGAGCATGCGCCCGGGAAGTGGACCTGTCTCCTGAAGTCATCGAAATCCCTGAAGGAGGGAACGATCCTTTCCTTTGAACAGGGATTCACCGCCCGTATCGAGGACAGGAAGGGATCCGGATATGAAGTTGTGTTCTCTGAGCCCGAGATTCTGCTGACAGCAGGAAACATTCCTCTGCCGCCCTATATAGAGAGGGAACCTGAAAAAAGCGATGTCTCTGCGTATCAGACGGTGTACGCCTGCCAGGACGGATCCGTCGCTGCCCCGACCGCCGGGCTTCACTTTTCTCATGACATGCTCGATGCCATCAGGTCTCAGGGCGTTGAGCTCGTCTTTATAACCCTTCACGTGGGACCAGGGACCTTTACTCCGGTCAGGGTTCAGCGAATCGAAGAACATGAGATGGAACCGGAAGAGTTTGCTCTATCCGAGGAATCGGCGCGCACCATCGTGAAGGCTCTCGAAGAGAAGAGGAGAATCATTGCGGTGGGAACCACCACGACACGGGTGATCGAATACCTCATACAGACGAACGGTACGGTGATCCCGGGAACGGGGGAGACGGATCTATTTATCCATAATGGATATTCCTTCAGGGGCGTTGATGCCTTGTTGACGAATTTCCATCTTCCCTGTTCGACGCTCCTGATGCTGGTGAGCGCCTTTGGTGGATATGATCTCATCATGCAGGCCTATCGCAATGCAATAGAGCGGAGGTACAGATTTTACAGTTATGGCGATGCAATGTTCATCATTTGAGTTTGATCTCCTCGGGCACGACGGACAGGCACGCTGCGGGATGATTCACACAGGACATGGCAGTGCGGAAACCCCGGTATTCATGCCGGTCGGTACCCAGGCCACGGTCAAGGCCATGACCCCGCACCTCCTGGAGACTGTCGGGGCAGAAATCCTTCTTTCTAACACATATCACCTTCATCTCAGGCCGGGAGAGGATCTCGTCTCCTCCCTGGGGGGACTCCACAGGTTCATGGGCTGGGAGAGGCCTATCCTGACCGACAGCGGAGGATACCAGGTATTCAGTCTTGCCAGACTCATGAAGATAACCGATGAGGGGTTGCAGTTCGCCTCACACATTGACGGAAAGCGCTCCATTCTCACTCCGGAATCAGCTGTGAGGATCCAGGAAACGCTGGGGTCGGACATCATGATGTGTCTCGACGAATGTGTCGCATATCCCAGCACGAGAGAACGTGTGGCTGAATCTGTCCGGAGGACGTCCCTTTGGGCCCAGAGGTGTATTGCAACGCGGAGCAAGGATGCTGCGCTGTTCGGGATTGTGCAGGGTGGTGTGTATCGAGATCTTCGGAAACAGAGTGCAGATGAGATCGCTGCACTGCCATTCGATGGCATGGCCATTGGAGGATTGTCCGTGGGCGAGGGTCACGAGCTGATGATGGAGGCGCTTGATTATACACTTGACCCTCTTCCAAAAGAGAAACCGAGGTATCTCATGGGGGTGGGGACCCCCTTGGATATTGTGGAAGCCGCTTCAAGAGGAGTCGACATGTTCGACTGTGTGTTGCCCACCAGGAATGCTCGCAACGGAATGCTGTTTACCAGAAACGGAAAGATCTCCATCAAACAGGCCAGATACCGGGAGGATAGTCGTCCTCTGGATGAGAACTGTGCCTGTTACACCTGCAGGCATTTTTCACGCGCCTATCTCAGGCATCTGTTCATGACCGGAGAGATCTTGAGTTCTATTCTTAATACTATTCATAATTTACATTTCTATCTTGAATTAATGTCAGATATACGGCATTGCATTAGGGAAAAAAGTTTTGAAGCCTTGAGAATACAGGTGAAGGAGAGATACCATGATTAGCGTAGCACATGCCGCTGGTGGATTCGGTGGTGATACCCTGGGGTTGCTCATGAGTCTTGCCCCGCTCATCTTGATCTTTGTGGTGTTCTATTTCCTTTTGATCATGCCCCAGCAGAAAAAGGCAAAGAGTCATAAACTTATGCTCGAGAGCATTGTCAAGGGAGACGAGATTATCACAAGTGGCGGGATACACGGCAAGGTTGTGGGAATCACCGATCAGGTAATTACCGTGGATGTGGGAGAGAAGGTAAAGCTCAGGATCTCGCGGGAGTTCATCGCGCACAAGAAGACAGGAGACGCTACGCAAAAGTAATTCTTTGGGGGAGTCAATGGATAGATTCAAGCTGAAGGGGATACTTCTACTGGCAGTTCTCATACTAGGGCTGATCTTCGCTGCTCCGACTTTTTTCGGCAAGCACGATGTCCCTGATGGATGGATCGGGCCTAAGGCAAAGGTGAGGCTCGGGCTTGACCTGCAGGGAGGCATGCACTTGGTGTTGAAGGTGGACTCCCAAAAGGCTGTCGAGAGCAGACTCAACAGCGTTGCCTCAGACATCAGGGGACAGTTGATCAGGGAGAGGATCCGCTATGGAAAGATCGCTGCTGAAGCACCTGACTTCTTGATCGTCGAGCTCAGGAGAAACGAAGATTTTGACAAGCTCTCGGAAATCGTGAGGACCATGTATCCGTATCTCGTTGAAGTGTCCACATCGAGCAGCCAGGAGACCTTCGGCGTGAGGTACCGGATGAGTTCCGATGAAGCAGAAAGGATACGGGACCAGGCTGTGGCCCAGGCCCTTGAAACCATCAGGAACCGTATCGATCAGTTCGGTGTAACGGAGCCGTCCATTATCCCGGAAGGAAAAGAACGGATCGTTCTTCAGCTGCCCGGGATAACCGATCCAGAACGTGCGAAGAACCTCATAGGAAGGACAGCGATCCTCGAGTTCAAACTGGTTGATGAGAAGCACTCCGTGGAAGATGCCCTTAAAGGGGACATCCCCCCAGGCAGCTCTATTGCGTACATGAGGGATGCCCGCAGACCCATCCTCCTCAAGGATGAGACCAAGATGACAGGAGATCTCCTTGAGGATGCCCGGGTGAGCATCAAGCAACAGTACAATGAGCCCTATGTCGCCATCTCGTTCAATAGGGAAGGTGCACGGATATTTGAGCAGATCACGAGGGAGAATGTCGGAAATCGTCTCGCCATCGTTCTCGATGGCAGGGTCTCGTCTGCTCCCGTGATCAGAGAAGCCATTTCAGGAGGCAAGGCCATTATCGAGGGAAGGTTCACCATGCAGGAGGCAAGCGACCTGGCAATCGTACTGAGGGCCGGGGCACTCCCCGCTCCCTTGGAGATACTTGAAGAACGAACCGTCGGCCCTTCTCTGGGAGAAGATTCCATCCGAAAAGGGGTGCTCTCAGCCATCATTGGAGGGATTCTCGTTGCCCTTTTCATGGTGATGTACTACCGGCTTTCCGGGGTCCTGGCAAACCTGGCACTGGTGTGCAACATGATTCTCATCATCGGTGTTCTCGCTCTGTTCAATGCGGTTCTGACCCTGCCGGGTATCGCCGGAATCGTGCTTACCATTGGTATGGCCGTGGATGCAAACGTGCTCGTGTATGAGCGGATCCGGGAGGAAGTAAGGCTGGGGAGAACCCCGAAAATGGCTGTAGATGCAGGCTACAAGAATGCGCTCTCCACCATTCTGGATGCCAACATCACCTCGCTCATCGCAGCGCTCGTTCTCTTCCAGTTCGGCACCGGCCCGGTGAAGGGATTTGCAGTCACTCTGACAATCGGTATCCTGGCAACGCTCTTTACGGTTCTGTTGCTCTGCAAGTGGATCATGGAATGGATGGTTATCTACCAGAAAGTTGATCGGATCAGTATTTAGGAGGTTGCCATGGAATTGATACGACCGGGAACCCGCATCGAGTTCATGAAATACAGGAAGTTTGGCTTTGGCCTCTCCCTTGCGCTCGTGCTGGTAAGCCTTGTTTCGATATTTTTTATCAGAGGGCTCAACTACGGGATCGATTTTGAGGGGGGAACAGAGATCCTGGTGAACTTCTCTCTTCCCGTGAATACCGCAGACGTGCGCGGTGTTTTGGCATCGCTGGGATACCCGGATGCACGCATCCAGAAGAGTTTTGGGGAAGACCATGAAAACGAATTCTTTATCAGGATCCCTAAAGACGATGCATCCGGGGAGGATATGACCCTCAAGATCGAGCACGCATTGAAGGATGCCTTCGGGAAGGAACAACTTGAGATTCTCCGGGCCGAATCCGTCGGTTCTGAGGTGAGCAAGGATTTGAAGGAAAAAGGAATTCTCTCGCTCCTCTACGTGGGAATAGGCATTCTCATTTACATCTGGTGGCGTTTCGAACTCAGGTTTTCCATGGGGGCGATCCTGGCTCTTATCCACGACATCGTGATCACAGTGGGGGTGTTTTCTATTCTCGGCAAGGAAATTACGCTGCCCATCATTGCCGCACTGCTCACCATCATCGGGTATTCCCTCAATGACACCATTGTGGTCTTCGACCGGATCAGGGAAAACATCAAGAAGACCACAGGGACATTCAATCTCGCAGAGGTCATGAATGACAGCCTCTCCCAGACCCTGAACCGCACGATCCTGACTTCTCTGACCGTGTTCATCGTGGTGTTCTGCCTGTTCATCATGGGGGGCAGTGTCATCCATGATTTTGCCTTTGCCATGATGGTGGGAGTGGTTATCGGTACGTACTCTTCGATCTTTATCGCAAGTCCCACGCTGCTCCTGTTTGAACGCCGGAAATAGTATCGCGAGGGGGCAAATTCTGCCCCCTTTTCATTTTATCACCTCCAGAAGA
>DSBG01000114.1 GCA_011046135.1 Deltaproteobacteria bacterium | reverse complement strand
TCCCAGACCTCCATCTCTACGATACGCCATTTTCCTGCAAACGGTTTCATCTGCTTCATAGGATGCCTCTCTGGTTACCTCACTCTGGCCCACCAAGATGTCACAGCCCTTGTCATAGCTTTGTCACAGCTCAATGTCGCAAGCCGTGTCGTGAGTTTGTGCGGCCTCCATCCCTGGAGGCCGTCCCTTCGGGACCAGCCATTCGGCTGTCCAAATTTGCTCCA
Source organism: Deltaproteobacteria bacterium (assembly GCA_011046135.1). Lineage (GTDB taxonomy): Bacteria > Desulfobacterota > Desulfomonilia > UBA1062 > UBA1062 > DSBG01. The sequence continues at coordinate 61,150 of DSBG01000114.1, read as the reverse complement.
GGCAAATTTGTCGCAAGTTATCCACCGCCTTGCCGGGCCACCACCTGGCGGCCCTTGTCGGTCAGCCGGTATTTCTGTTTGCTGCTGCGCGGCTTGTCGGGAATGGTCATTTCAACCAACCCTGCCTCCAAAGCGGGGAGCAGATAGGTCTTGCGGAAATGCTCATCGTCTTTCAGCCCGAGCGCCTCTTTGAGCTGTTGCCGGTTCATCTCTCCGGCAAGAACTGAGAGCAGCCGGACTTCCGGGGTAACTTCCGGTGCGACTTCCGGGGTCGAGCTGGTCACGGTATCCAAAATCATCCGCAGCATGAAGGCGATAAATGGAGCGGAATCGGTCTTTTGGGTGCTTTCCTGAATAGCCTGGTAATACTCGGCCTGGTGTTCGAAGATCAGACTTTCCACCGGGATGTCGGCGAACAGGGGATTCCAGCGGGCCAGAATCAGGCTCTGCCATAGCCGCCCCATGCGGCCATTGCCATCGGCGAAGGGGTGGATGAATTCGAACTCGTAGTGAAAGACCGAGCTGGCGATGAGTGGGTGGGCGTCGGTGGCGGCCAGCCAGGTGAACAGGTCACTCATCAGCTGCGGCAACCGGTCTGCGGGCGGGGCCATGTGGATTACCTGCTGGCCCGCCATCACCCCCACGCCGCCATGCCGATACAGTCCCGCCTCGTCGATCAGGCCGGACATCAGAATCCGGTGTGCCTCAAGCAAGTCCTTTTCCGACTCAGGCTTCCAGGTGTCGAACCGGTCGTAGGCGGCCAGGGCGTTTTTCACCTCCTGCACCTCACGGGGCGGGGCGATGACCCGCTTGCCCTCCAGAATCGCGGTGATCTGCGCCTCGCTCAGGGTGTTGCCTTCGATGGCCAGCGAACCGTGGATGGTACGGATGCGATTGATACGCCGCAACCGCAAGGAACTGGCCTGATCGGTGAGCACGGTCAGCCGCCCGATGGCCTCGCTGATCGCAGCAACCCGGTTCAGGATCTCAGGGGTGATGGTGTAGGGCGGCTGAAATTTCATATTGCCCCCTCTGCTGTTTGAAATGGCGCAAACCATGTTGCGCAGTGCCCCAGCTCAACACGATTCCATGCCGAAGATGCCCGTTCAATACGGGTGATCGCCTGGGTCATCCGGTTGGTGATGGTGAATTGGAGCTGGAATCCGCTCATGACATCGCCCATGCCTTACAAAGAACCTCGGCCTGCTCCAGCACCAGTTCCATCGCCTTCTTTTCCATGTCCGGCGGGTAACCGAACTGGCGCAGGATGCGTTTGACCAGAACGCGGATTTGAGCGCGGGCGTTTTCGCGCAGCGTCCAGTCGATGGTGACACTTTGCCGAACCCGGAGAACCAGTTCCATGGCCAGCATCTTCAGCTTCTCATCGCCCATGACTTGGGTGGCGCTGCCATTGTCGGCGAGTGCATCATAAAAGGCGACCTCGTCTTCGTTCAGCCCGAGTGTCTCCCCGCGCTTTCCCGCCTCCCGCAGTTCCCTGGCGAGCCGAATCAGTTCTTGAATGACCTCGGCGGTTTCGATGGCGCGGTTCTGATATTTCCGTACCGATTGCTCCAGCATCTCGGCAAAGGAACGGGCCTGAACCACATTCTTTTTCGAGCGTGTCCTGATCTCATCATTGATCAGTTTTTTCAGCAGCTCCAGGGCCAGGTTCTTCTGAGGCATCGCCTGCACCTCTTCGAGGAATTCATCCGACATGATTGAGATGTCCGGTTTCTCCATGCCCGCCGCCGCGAAAATATCGACCACCTCCGTTGACGCGACCGCACGGGATACAAGCTGACGGATGGCGCTTTCCATTTCATCGGGAGACTTGCCGCGTTCGTCGCCGGTCGTCTTGACCAGGGCAGTCCGCAACTCCTGAAAATAGCCGACCTCATCGCGTAAGACAAGCGCCTTCGGATTCGGCACTGCCAGCGCAAACGCCTTGGTGAGCGTTGAGACAGCCGGTAGATAGTGCTTTTTGCCGTCCTCCAGCGCCAGCACATACTCCATTGCCCGGGTCAGACCTGCGATACGGCCGGATGCCGGACCGGAAATGACACTCTGGTAATCGAAGCCGTGCAGCATGTCCCGCACGATTTCGTATTTCTCCAGGAAGACCGCCAGGGCTTGTTCCTGATCGATGGTGGCGTCACCCCTGCCGCCGCTGGCGGTGTAATTGGCAAGTGCCCGTTTCAAGGAGTCGGCAAGCCCGATATAGTCGACCACCAGCCCTCCGGGTTTGTCGCGGAAAACCCGGTTGACCCGTGCGATGGCCTGCATCAGGTTGTGGCCGCTCATCGGTTTGTCGATATACATGGTATGCATGCTGGGGCAGTCAAAACCGGTCAGCCACATATCACGCACGATGACCAGTTTCAGCTCATCTGCTGGATCTTTAAACCGTTTCGCCATCGCCTCGCGCCCGGCCTTGTTGCGGATGTGGGGCTGCCAGTCCATGTGATCGGAGGCGGAACCCGACATCACGATCTTCATTTTTCCCGCCGTATCGTCATCCGCGTGCCAGTCGGGACGAAGCTTCCGGATCGCCTGATAGGTGTCCACCGCGATACGTCGGCTCATGCAGACAATCATGGCCTTGCCATCCATGGCCTCAAGCCGCGCCTCGAAATGCGCCACCAGGTCTTCGGCGACCAGCGCAATGCGCTTTTCGGCCCCCACCATGGCTTCCAGCGCCGCCCACTTGCTGCGCAACTTCTGCCTGCCGGTCTCTTCCTCGCCCTCGGTGATCTCCTCGAACACGGGATCGATGCGAGGCTTTTCCGACTCCACCAGTTCGATGCGGGCCAGGCAGTTTTCGTAGTAGATGGGAACCGTCGCGCCGTCTTCCACCGCACGGAGGATGTCGTACTTGTCGATATACTCGCCAAAGACCGCCGGGGTGCTGCGGTCGTCGCTTTCGATGGGTGTGCCGGTAAAGCCGATGAACGAGGCATGCGGCAAGGCGTCATGCAGGTGGCGGGCAAAACCATCGATAAAGTCATACTGGCTGCGGTGGGCCTCGTCGGCGATGACGACAATGTTGGCGCGGTCCGACAACAGGGGGTGGACATCACCTTTCTGGTCCGGCATGAACTTCTGGATCGTGGTGAACACCACGCCGCCTGAAGCGACCTTCAGCAATTCCCGCAGATGCGCCCTGGAGCCAGCCTGCACCGGCGATTGCCGCAGCAGGTCCTTGCACCCGGCAAAGGTGCCGAAGAGCTGATCATCCAGGTCGTTGCGGTCGGTAATGACCAGCAGCGTTGGGTTGTTCATGTTCGGGTGGCGGATCACCTTCCCGGCATAGAAGGTCATCGACAGGCTTTTGCCGCTGCCCTGGGTGTGCCAGACCACCCCGATGCGCTTGCCGCCGAAATGGGGCGTCCCCTTACCGTAGTGGGCCGTGGGCTCAGCCACCTGCCAGGGGTTGCTCTCGGCCGGGAAACGCCCGAAGAGCCTGGAAGCCTCGGCATCGATGCCGCAGGCCGAAAGGGTACAGCCCAAAGCCTTGTTGACCGCCCAGTACTGATGGTAGGCCGCCGACTTTTTGATGATCTTCGCCCCGTCATCCTCGAAAACCACGAAGTTCAGGATGTAATCGAGGAACACCCGGCGCTCGAACAGGCCGCGGATGGTGGTCTCCAGTTCCGGCATCCCTTTGGGCGCGACGCTCTCGCCATCGATGGTTCGCCAGGGCATGAACCGGTCCCATCCCGAGGTGATGGTGCCAGAGCGCGCCTGAATCCCGTCGGAGATCACCAGCAGTTCGTTGCCGGTAAAAAGAGACGGGATGTCCTTCTTGTAGGTCTGAAGCTGATTGAAGGCGTGCTTGATGGTGGCGTTTTCGGCACCGGGGTTTTTCAGTTCGAGAATCGACAGCGGCAAACCGTTGACGAAGACCACCACGTCGGCACGCCGGTTCTTGTTGTCCTCGATGACGGTGTACTGGTTCAACGCCAACCAGTCGTTGTTGTCGATCTCTTCCAGGTCCAGCAGCCAGACCTTGAGATGCCGGGAACCGCCATAGCCATCAAGGGACGGCACTTCAACGTCCACGCCGTCGGTCAGCAGCCGGTGAAAGGCGCGATTATTGCTGACGATATCTGGCCCGCCAACGGCGAGTATCTGGCGCAGCGCCTCTTCAATCCCCGCAGATGGGACATCAGGATTGATTGCGGTCAATGCATTACGCAAGCGATCCAGAAGGAAAATCTGTCGGTAATCCTCGCGCTCCTGCCCCGGCATGCCGGGAGCCAGGTCCGGGCCGTGCAACACTGTCCAGCCCAGTTCGGCCAGCCATTCCAGGCAGGTTTGTTCGAGGATGTTTTCGGTGATTCCGGTCATTCCTCATCCTCCTGTCGATGCTCAATGACAATGCGTTCAGCCTCACGGTCGTAGCTGTCCGCCAAACCTCTCAAGGTAACGGCAAATCGCTGAAATCCGGCGTTCTCTACTTCCTCGGCTTTACTTCGGAACTGTTCAGCCAGTTCTCGCTCCGGTTTTCCGGTTGGGTCAACCCAATGAACACCGCGTGAGTTGTATGTCCCCGTCCTGTAACCGTCGCGCATGTCATCGGCTTCGCGGTCATTCAGTGCGGCAGCGACAGCGCGGCGTATCCATAAGCCGTCTGGATCGGGTGGGGCGTGAATCAATACTTCGCCAATATTGATAAGTGCAACTTCCAGGTGGCCGGATGCCGTACAGGCTTCCTTTACCCTTTGGAGCCATTCAGCAAAGCGCTCTTCGCTGAACGTTCCATCTTTTTGTGTTCCCGGTGGTGTCTTCCACTCATGCAGTAGCCGCCAGGCATTTGTTGCGATTGCCTTTGATTCCTCGGTGGATTCTCTCGACGGTTGATCTTCTTTCTTAGAACGGTAGATCAGTCGAATAACCTCGCAAAAGAACTCGGGATCATTGGCCAGTCTGCTTTCAAGGAGTTGGGGCGCGGCACCTCTATGACGGTCGAGCAAGGGAACATATGCCCACTCGACCCTAAAGAGATCGTCCTGATTCACCTCAGGTTCTGCCTGAAGAAACTTGATCAGTTCGACGATGTGATACCCGTCCATGGCGTAGCTGGGCTCACTGGAGGAAAGCGCTGCAAGCAACGCTCGGACACATTGGTTACTATCGATGGGCTGCTTGGCATGGCGCAACCTGTCCAGGCAGTTGATTGCCGCGTGTGGCCTGCCATGCTCGATCAGTTTCTCAATCGCAATAGCAAGATCACCATCGGCCTGATAAGCATTTGCACCGGTGCGCGTCCAATATTCACTTTCGGGCGCCTGAAGCCATTCAGAGGCCCGATCCCATGTTTCCTTGGTAAACGGCAAACAAGCCAGGAATTGACCTACTTGCTCGGGCGTCCAATCAGATTTATCGAGGTCGTCGCACCACTCCCAGCCTTTGAGATGGTAACGCCTCCAGATAAAACCGCTCACCAGCGCCTTACGCTTGTTGTCCGCTGAATCCAGAAAATGCGGCAAAAGAGTACGTTCAAACACATCATCGGCAATAACGCCAAGCGCGTGCCCTACCTGACCGGGTGAAGAAACGGAATCGGCAAATCGGATAACACCCTCGGCACCATCTTGCTGAAAGATTTCCGAAATCGCCGCTTCGCGTCGGGTGTCGAGTTTCTTTCGCTGCTCCTCCCAATCGCCATTCTCTTCGTAAAGATCAAAGTCACGGTCTGTGAAAAGGTGCTGATATAAATTGAACGGGTTGGCGGGGGCGAGTTGCCCGGCAACGTGTTCAATGCGGGTGATCAGTTCGTCGGGCAATGCCCATTTCGCATCGGAGAACCGCCGGTGTTTGTTTGTGAATTTCGTGAGATGGTCCCAAATCGAAAGTCGTTGCTCCTCGGGGAGCTCTGAAATGGGTTGGGAGGCAAGAGCCTGAAGAAGTTGATCAAAAGCGGGTTCAGGCAGGTTATCAAAATGATCAATCAAGGCGGAAAGCCGATCGGTATCTTGACCAGCGGCAGCCACCGCAAGTTCCGCGTAAAAAGATGCCTGCTGCCAGTATTCCTGATGCGTCACGCCTTTTTCCCAATCATCGGGGATGGTCTTGCGCCAGCTTGGTTTGTGCGATCCGGAAGAGGTCTGATGCTGGCCGGGAAGAAGCTGAATGATCAGATTCCAGGCAATATCCGGCCATTCATTAAGGATCGTTCGTACCGCCACCTTGCGCTTGTCAACAGATGCCAGCGTTTGCGGCAGCCAAGGCAACAAAATGGTTGCAAGCGAATTGGATGGTCGATTGGCCCACTGGCCGCCGGGATCATGGCTGGCAAGTTCAGCAAGCGCAACACAGACTCGAACCAGATATTGTTCATCCCAGGCCAGCCCTTCCAGCGCCCAGAGCAGGCCGGTTAAATAATTGCCGCCGGTGATGCCGTTGCCTTCCTGGGAAAAAAGCGCATCAAAAGGACAGGGCGTCAGACGCATCGCCTTCTCGACCGCAGCAAGAAATTCACCCGGGGCGGCTTCGGCCAGGGTGGGCAGCAGACTGTTCAGGCTGCCCCACAAAACCCAGTCGGCATCGGTCAGAAGTTCGCGTATCACCAATACGGTGGTTGCTTCAGCTTTCCCTTGCGAACAGTTAGCGCACGACTCCGTCTGGCTGCCCAGAATGGCCAAGCCCTCGGCAATGCCTTTTCGCAGCACGTGTGAACATTTCAGCACCTTGCCGTGAATGCTTGCCGCGTATCGCTCTTCGGCGGGCAGTTCAAAAGCGGGGTCTGCCTCCTTCAGGACGGAAACAGCAAGCGACCTAAACGTATCGAGATTCTGATCAAGGAGGCGCGATCCCAGCAGGCTCCAAAGCTCGGCTCGATTAACAACTTTCCAGATGCCGTTTTCGAGAGCCAACGGGCTGTCAGGGCAGTGCAATATTTCCCGCGCCTTCTTTAGCCATTCGTCATAACTGATGCCGAGCAGTTGGGTTATCGCCTCAAGGTCGCATCGACTTTTGTCTTGCCAAGAGCCGATCAAAATCGCCAAAGCCAGATACGTGGCGTCCGGATGCTGGGTCCAATCGGTTTTAGGTTTCTCCTGTGCCGCCTTGAACTCCTCGGGCATCTCCGCCACGGCCTTTTGTTTAAAGGCATCCAGAAGGTCGTCCGGCAGCTTGCCGGGCGTGATCGTACCGGCATCCTGATTCCATGTTTGTACAATATCGACAACCCGTGACCAAACCCACTGCGGATACTGCTGCTGAAATTGGGAAATGTGGGAGTGCAACAGAGACAGGACAACACCGATTTCGTTACCAAGATCGTAACCGAGCAGATGGAAGTGGTTCAGGAAGTCATAGAGTTCATCCCTTGATACATCGTTGCCGCCGTTTGCTGCCTTCAGATGGTGCTGAATAACCTCAAGTTTATCGGTACTCTTGGGTGGGCTGAAATTCGTCTGCTGGACGTTTCTGAAAAACTCATCAACGTTCTTGGTGTGCCTCGCCTGGTTCAGCAACCATTGCACATTGTGTGCATCGGTCACGCTGAGCGGTCCTGTGATCAGTGCAATAATATCCTTATCCTTGGCGAACACCTTGGGATTCTTGAAATCATTCCAGGCGGCTTGCATCACCTCCCCAAACAGGGTGCTGCCCTGCGTGATGGCAATGGAATGCTTGACCTGCCCGAGAAGTTTCCGCCGTTCCTTGCTGTTCACGTTTTCCACGACAACAACGAGATCGTCGGTATCAAAGCCGTCGATCTTGCCCTGAAGTTTGATTTCCGCAATGGGCCAGCAGGGAAGGCAGGGGGCGTGACCACCGGTAAGCATCAGCGCGACAAATGACGCCTGGACATGCGCTTCAAAATGAACGCCGCCACCGCCGGTTGAAAAAGGGTTGCTGAGCTTCTTGCTTTTGCTCATACGGCAACCTCCACCAGTTTTTCAGCGGCCTGAGTGCGGATTTCGCCGGAGAGGAGTTTGGGGAGCAGGGTGTCGCGGGTTCGTGACAAGTCACGGTTTGCATGAAGGTTTGCGAGTATTTTCGCGATAGAAGGTTTTAGCGAAGAATCAAAAAGGTCCGCCACGCTCTTTGCTGGCAGGCATACCTTATAGGCTGCCATGTCCTTCCAATTGGTTCGCGGCATTTTGGTGCCAGTAGAACCAGCCGTAGTGTACTCGACGAACGCCTTGCTCGAAGCAATGCAAAGTGCAGTAGAAAACCATTCATCAGTTTTTGGTGTTATGACAACAATATCGGTCGAACACACGCCATCAACTGGTGCCACTCCTACCTTGTGAAAATATGGGCGCAATTTACCGAAGAGAATATCGTTCTCAGCAAACCAAGATTTTCCGCTACTTATGTCTTCTGCTAAGCCCCAATTGCCCAGTGAAATAGAACCCATAGGCATATGTTCAAGGCCAATGTACGGTGTGTCTGTTGGAATCGAGGGGGGATGCGCTGGAAGCCTTTTTTGTATTGCGATATTTCCAAATGTTCCGACCTCCCACCCCTTCGGAATCCAGCCCATTTCTTCGGTGAATTCAAACTCACTGGGGAAAAGGTTGCAGAGGTCGTCCGGCAGAGGTTTGCGGGCGTCGCCGAGGGACTCGCGCAGGGCGGCGCGGGCTTGCAGTTCTTCGGGGATGGGGTGGCCTGCGGCCAGGGCGTTGTCGATGACCGGATCGAAATCGATAAACCAGCTCTTGAACAGCGCCTGGACCATGGCCTCCAGCGTTTCATTCATCCGCCGGTTCAGTTCGATCTTGTCGTCCAACGATCCGAGAATGTGGGCAATGGCGCGTTGTTCGGGGAAATCTGGAATCGGAAGTAATACCTTTCGCAACTCGCTTTGCTTGATACCTGATACGTTTGTACCCGATGCTCTACCATCTATTTGATGTTGGACTTCGTGTGACTGAAGAAGGTATTTCAGAAATGTGTTATCAAGAAAGCCTTTCTTACCACGCAAAGTGATTAATCTTTGAGCAAGTGCAACCTTGCGACCATCCAATTGAGCAACTTCGCCAAGAGGTGCTTCTGTGGTTATTAAGATGTCTCCCTTCTGGGGGTGACCACGACGCATCCACGTATCGTATTCCGATTCGGCAATGTATTCTTGAACAGGAAGTATTCGGCCTCCTTTCACAATTTTGGCAGTAATCAGTGGGACTCCTGATGAAGTTTTATTAGGAGTTTTGCCCCGATAGTCAATTATCGCCTCCATACACTTCTCAAGAGGATAGGTTGGCCAATTATTCCCCATAGCCGCCCCCCTCCAAGCTGCGGCGAATTACCTGCCTGCGCCGAGGCTTCGGCAGGCAGGCGGCAACCAGCTCCATGAACCCACCCCTGGCCCCATCCAGACAATCGAATCGTCCCTGCCGTTTCATGCCTTCTCCTCCGAGCGCAGAAAGCGCGAATGGATCAGCAGCGCCTTGCGGCCCGACTTGCCTGCGCGTTGCGCGCAAGCAGGGGCCGGGGCGTCATCGTAGACGCCGACATACCACTCCCTGTCCTCGACCTTCTCGATGGCGATCTCGCGCAGGTCGGTGGCCGGGTCGTAGCCCTGTTCGTAGCTGGCGACAACCACCTCCAGGTCGGCCGGGTAGTTCTGCAATCGGGCGATCAGTTCGGCGACGGTCATTGCTCACCTCCCGGCAGCTTCATGCGTTCGTCGCCCTTGTCTGCAACCGCCTCGAATCCGACACGGTTAAACCGGTCGAATTCGACCAGTTTTGCCAAGGTGGTTCTTATTCCGTCGAATTCGACGGGTTTACGGCTGTGGTCAAGGTTACGCATGGGCACCTCCCAGAATGGCAGTCACCCGTTCCATCACCTTCAAGCCGCTCTTGTCCATCTTGGAGAAGGCAAACCACTTCTTGCCCAGGTCCTTGAGCGAAGCCCCGAGGTGATAGACGGTTTCGCCGTCGAGGATCAGGAAGCGGTCGTGGCTGTCGGCGAATTCCTGGATGACGATGGGCGGGTATTGGGCGTTGTGCTTCTTGAGGTCCTGGGCCAGCGCCTTGCCGATGGTTTTGGTGAGGATCGTAGCACTGACGCCGTTTTTGCGTTTGGCGAGCTGGGCCAGTACGCTGTCATCCACGTAGTTGTCGATCAGGACGATGGACTTTTTCGCCTGGCGCAGCAGGTCGTTGACGAAGACATAGGCGTCGAAGATCTGGCCGTCGAAGAAGATGCCCTGAGCAGGGTTCAGGCTTCTGCTCTCCAGCGCGTCGAACACCTTGTCGAAACGGGCGTCGGTCTTGATTTCGCTGGCGATCTGCCGTTTTTCCAGCGTGTCCATGCGCTGGAGCAGGCCGCCGCTGGCCGCCAGCAACCGGCGCATGGCGACAAAGGCACGCATGACGGCGATATTGACCTCGATGGCCCGATCGCTGGTAAGAACGGAGGAGAGCGCGGCCACCCCCTGCTCTGTAAAGGCAAAGGGCATAGCTCCGCCAAGCACCTGTTTTGAAGGTATCACAGATTGTGATACCAGCATCTCGACCTCGGAATCATCGAGCACAAACATGAAATCTTCAGGAAAACGCCTGCTGTTCCTCTTCACGGCCTGTTTTAGCGCCCTGGTTTCCACCTGGTACAGGTCTGCCAGGTCGCGATCCAGCATCACTTCAACTCCACGCACGTGGTAATTGAGGCTGCGGAGGTTTTCCTCCCGGAGGACGATGGCGGTGTTTCCCTTACTCACCATAACCCAGTACCTCCAGATTGCGGCGGATCACGGCATCCAGCTCCACCGACTCGCGCATCTGCTGGTAAAGTCGGTCGGAAAGCTCCGCCATCTTTTCTTCAAAGGCGATGCCGTCGTCTTCGATGGCCTCGGCGCCGACATAGCGGCCTGGGGTCAATACATGGTGGTGGGAGCGGATGTCGTCGAGAATGGCAGACTTGCAGAAACCGGCTTTGTCTTCGTAGATGCCGTCCTTTTCCTCGCCGCGCCAGGCATGATAGGTGCGGCCGATCTCGGCGATCTCCTCGTCGGACAATTCCCGGTGGGTGCGGTCAATCAGCGTGCCCAGCTTGCGGGCGTCGATGAACAGGGTTTCACCTGCGCGACTGCGGAAGCTCCGTTTGGCGTCGGCCTTCTTGGAGCGGGTCAGAAACCAGAGGCAGACCGGGATCTGGGTGGTGTAGAAGAGCTGGCCGGGCAGGGCGATCATGCAATCCACCATATCGGATTCCATCAGCGACTTGCGGATCTCGCCCTCGCCGGAGGTGTTGGTGGACATGGAACGGAACCGTTGGCCAGCACAAAACCGGCGATGCCGTCCGGCGCGAGGTGATGCACGAAGTGCTGAATCCATGCGTAGTTGGCGTTGCCGCCGTCCACATGGACAACGGAGCCGTCCTTCTGCTTGCGCGGGCCACCGGCCGGAGGTGTGCCAAAAGCCCAGCGGACGTCCTCCTTGACCTTGGAAAAGCCCCAGTCCTCATCGTTGAACGGGGGATTGGCGAGGATGAAGTCGGCTTTCAGATCCTTATGGGCATCCTGCAGGAACGACCCTTTTTCATTCCAGCGGATATCGGCGTCGATGCCGCGAATGGCCATGTTCATGATCGCCAGACGCCAGGTGGTGTAATTCATCTCCTGGCCGTAAACGGCAATCTCCCGGCGGGCCCCCTGTGAATTTGAGGACCCGTTGCCATTACCGTTGGCGTGCGCCTCGACAAAGCGCAAGGCCTGCACGAACATGCCACCCGACCCGCAGCACGGGTCGTAGACACGGCCCTTGAAGGGCTCGATCATCTCGACCAGCAGCTTGACCACGCATTGGGGGGTGTAGAACTCACCGCCGCCCTTGCCTTCCTTTTCGGCAAATTGCGCCAGAAAGTATTCGTAGACGCGGCCGAGAATGTCTTGCTTGCGGCTCTCCCTGTCGCCAAGGCCTATCGTGGCAATGAGATCAATCAGCTCCCCAAGGCGCGATTTATCGAGGGCCGGGCGGGCGTAATCCTTGGGGAGAACACCTTTCAGCGAGGTGTTGTCGCGCTCGATAGCCGCCATGGCTTCATCGATGAGCTGGCCGATTTTCGGATCTTTGGCGCGGCCCTGCAGATAATTCCAGCGGGCCTCGGTCGGCACCCAGAAAACGTTGGCGGCGTTGTATTCGTCGCGATCTTCAGGGTCGGCATATTCCTCAGCCTGAAGCTCCGCATGCTTTTCGAGGAACGAATCGGAGATGTATTTCAGAAAGATGAGGCCGAGCACGACATGCTTGTATTCGGCCGCATCCATAGTGCCGCGCAACTTGTCGGCCGCATTCCACAGCTTGTCCTCAAACCCGAGATTGGCTCCGGTGTTGGTGCTCATCGAATATCACTCCTCATATTCTCGGGCAGATGCAATTTCCCCCGCTCCGTCATCCGCTCACAAAAGGCTTCGAATTGCCTTCTCGCCAGCTTGAAGGGAACCGTCTTGCTGTTTTCCCAGCGGTTGATCGTGGAAAAGCTCACGCCCAGCTCGTGGGCCAGCTCTTCCTGGCTGAGCCCCAGTTGCTGGCGGACTTCTTTGACCGTCTCCGCAATATTTTCCGGTGCCTTTGCCATATCGGTTTGCCTCAATTTCTGGTGCGCCACCAATTCACCGGCGGCAAGCGAATGCAATTTGCCCAACGTAAAATTACGGTCCTCAATATAGCAGGTGACAACGCATGTGGAAAGCTGAAAATTGGCGATTATTTCAGAATTTTCCGACACATCCCGCCACCGCCCGGTAAGTAAGCCCCCAGAGAAGGACATCGCGAAAAAATTTCAGCCACCGCCCGACTCTTTCTCCGTCTCTCCGGTAAGTAAGGGCATAAACCACAACGAGGAGCGACCGACCATGGACATCAACGACCTGTTTGACTTAAATCATGAAGAGTATCAACCAGTTTGCCGAAGGCCGCTCTCGCACGTCCTGTGCTTCGCGGCATTCGAACGTCCCTGTTCATCAGATTGCCGAACAGCGGTTGCAGGAAAAAATGCAGGACACCGTACGAGGTCTGGAGAATGGGGGTAAGAATACGGAGAATTTTCAGTCGAAAGAGAAGCCGGGTGTGACTGATTTCCCGAAACGGGAGTGATCGGGGCGGTAGCGCCGACACATTAAAAGCGACGTAAGTCACTGACAATAGGTAGTAAAAGAAAACCCGCCCACCAACCGGGCGCGGTTAGTGGACGGGTCTGCCTTTTTTAACTGGTGGAGGCGGGGGGAATCGAACCCCCGTCCGAAGGCCTTCAGCACAAGGCTCCTACATGCGTAGTCTGTGTATTCAGATCTCAGCTATGCTCTGCCCGCAGACAGGCTTTGCATTGCCCAGCCTCTCTTGAGTACCCATGCAGCCCAGAGGCCTGACTGTGAGGGTTGCCTTCCTTCATTTGACATCCATACATAAACCGGAAGGCGGGTTTATGCAGGACGTGACTGCTCGTTAGGCAGCCAGTGCGTAAGAATAATCGTCGGCACTTATCGTGTCTCTGCCTGTTTAACGAGGAGACAGACCTCGGCATGCTCCTTGGGCATCAACTGCCCCCGTCGAACCCATTACGCCCCCGACGATACTCCTATACATAGTTGCATGAAGATGTTTTGTCAAATCAATCCTACCATCCCCTGCTCGAGCACCTCACAGAGAATGTGTCCCAGAAGAATATGCATCTCCTGGATACGAGCAGTGATCACGGATGGAACAGCAAGAACGACATCAGCCAGTTCGGCGAGATCTCCTTTGTTGCCGGTCATGGCTATAGTGGAAATGCCCATCTCCCGAGCAGCCTCGAATGCCCTGATGATATTTGGAGAGTTTCCGCTCGTTGAAATTCCCACGAGAGAATCGCCTTGCTTCCCCAGGGCCCTAATCTGTTTTTCGTAGATTGCATCAAAGGAGTAGTCATTGCTGATCGAGGTGAGAACCGAACTGTCCGTCGTGAGAGCAAGACCGGCCAGCGGTTCCCGTTCTAGTCTAAATCTGTTGACGAGTTCTGCGGCGATGTGCTGGGCATCGGCTGCAGAACCGCCGTTGCCGACAAACATGATCTTGTTTCCTCTTCGAAGGGACTCGAGCAGGACCTGTGCGGCTGCAACAATCTCGGGCGTCAACCTGTGCAGCGTCCCGTGGAGTTCCAGAGACTCTTCAATTATGGAGTGTATCCTCTCTTGCATTTCTTCTCTCCGGAATACTGATGTTCTGTAACCTATAGGCGTGTCACAACCTTTTCTCAAGAGGGATTTCAATGTTTCCTGTTATGGAACTGGTCAGGGGGTTTCAAGTCAGGGAGATTGAAGCTCTTGTTAAAGCTCTCTATACCCTGAAATGACCATCTTTCTGGGAATAATCGATGAGAAAAGAGCGTCGGTGTGACTGGATGATGCAGAGAAAGTCCCTGTTGTATTCATCCATGTTCTGAAAGGTTTTGAATTGATTTTCGATTATGCTGCGGGAATTCCGTCCATAATCACGACGACATTCACGGGTTTTTTCATGATTCTTCTGGAACAACACGTACCACCCGTAGGAAAAATAACTCATCAGTGTTGACAAGAAATAGTGAATGCGCCAGAACATTGTTTTGACCCTTTTTTTATACTCAATTTTCTAGAAAACGTATCGGTTTAGAGGGAAAAAGCTTGAGGTGTTCAACAGTGATAACGATCCGTAAAGAAACATTTTTTTATTGCCGATAGGGCATGTGACATGAAGAAGTCCATAAAAGATCTCCTCAAAATTCCTGGTGTGCACGGATACGTGATTTCTCAGGACAAGAGGGTCCAGATTAAACTCCCATCGAAACATCCGTTCGCCGGAGCAAAAGAACAGTTTCAGGAACTGTACGCAGCTCTCGCCTTGACCCAGCAGCGTCCCGGCAATATTGTGGAGATCTTCCTTGAAGACCTCACGCTCACCGTGTTCCCCAATACAGACAGAATGCTCACCGTTGTTTCAAGCTCTCAGGTTAATCAGGCGTTTGTCAGGATGACAGGAAAACTCCTCATCGCAGACATGAACAAGGAGTCGTGAGCATCATGAAACAGGATATCAGCGGAGATCTCGAGAATACCCGCTGCCCGGAAATCATAAAAATTCTCTCCTTGGGCAAACGAACCGGCAGGCTGTTCCTCACCAACGGGGCGGAAACAGGAAATATTTTTTTTAACGAGGGGCATGTCATTCATGCCCAGTGTGGATCACTGAGCGGGACAAAAGCCATTTATGAACTGGCGGTTTGGACCTCCGGTGAGTACAGGTTTCATGTGGATGAGGTTCCCCACGGTACTACCATTGACATGGGCATGGAAGAAATCCTCGCCGAGACCACCAACCGAATCCGTCAGATGGACAAGGTAACCACACTTATTCCTTCCAGCAGCATCGTGTATACCCTTGAACCTGATATCAGGGAGCGCGATCTTCAACTCAAGTCATTTCAATGGAAGGCCCTGGCAAACGTAGACGCAAAGAAGTCCATTGCCGAGATTGCACAGCTTATCGGCTATGGCGTATCCGACACCATGAGAATTTTCTACACGCTTGTAAAGCTAGGTCTCATCAAAGAGGCAGTACAGACCGAAGTACACAGAGGATTCCAGCCGGTCATACTCCCGGACGTTCCCTTCATTGAATCGTTGAAAATGGCTCTGATAAAGGCAATCGGGCCTATCGCACCGGTGATTATCATGGAAATCTCCAGAGAAATGGGGATTGATCTGCTCTCCGATACCATGGAACAGAAGGCTTCCCTCATTGAAACACTCTCGAGCAGAATCCCTGATGAACGAATGTCCCTGAAATTTCTCGATGACATGACAGATTGGCTGAAAGCGGACGGAGATCATTCATGAAGCTGAGAGTCTTTCTCATCGTTTGTCTATCGTCCCTCCTCATTCTTGCTGGATCTTTTGCCGTTGTATTCATGCAGCTTCAGCAGATGCGGAACATCAATCTGAATCCGCTTACTGAACATCTCGTTCAACAGAACACGGAAGTGCTCACCTGGATCCTTTCCGTTCTTTCCCCGGAACAGATCAATGAAATGGATCTCCCCCGCTCTTGGGCAGAAATCATGGTGGTGAGCTCAGATGACCTTAAAATTTCCGCCTCAACCCATACCCCTCATGTCGGTCACTATATGTACGAACTTCCCGAGGTCCTCGATCAGGCACACACCATCATGGCCGCATTGAAAGCCGGTCGATCAAAACCCATCGCCACAAAGGACTACTTATTGGTCTTCTCTCCGGTACATGAAGACGCGTATATTATAGCCGTAAAACCCGGGATGTGGGAAAAGGACCTGGTCTCCACGCAGGATCAACAGATCAGTCAGAATATCGACAGCATGATGCGCTTTCTCTTGATCTATCTCCTTGCCGGGATCTTCGTTATCCTCGGAGCAGGGGTTTTTGTTTCTCGTGTCGTCACTTCTCCCCTCACACGATCCTTTGAAGCCCTGGAAGAGCTGAGTCTCGGTAACTTTGAACGTGAATTTCCCGAAGCGTCCTCCCGTGAAATGAAACAACTCGGCGCATCCTTTGTCCGACTGAAGCTTTCTCTGAGAATGGCCCTTGAACGACTGGGAGGAGCGTAAATGCCCAAACAGGTACTCATCGTAGACGATGAAGAGACCCTTACCTGGTCTCTGGCAAAGTCACTCTCTCACGACCGAGAAACCTATGAGGTCACCACAGTCAACGATGGTGAGACGGCCCTTTCTCTCTTGAACAGCACCATCTTCGATGTCGTTGTCTTGGACATTCGACTCCCAGGAATCAGTGGATTGGATCTCCTGGTGAAAATCAAGGAACTACGACCCGCGACCAAGGTCATCATCATGACCGCCTACGGTTCTTCCGAGATCAAGGCCAAGGCACACGCCAGGGGATCTCTCTACTACATAGAGAAACCCTTCGAGATTGAACAGATGAGAAGTCTTATTCTCAAGGGCTTGAAGGAAGTCGAAGCACGGGGCTTCAATGGCAGTATTACCGGACTGCAGCTTCCGGATCTCATTCAGATGAATTGTCTGAGCCAGATTACAACAGCTCTCTACGTTACGAAAGGACAGAGGAACGGGTGCATCTATTTCGAGGATGGCCAGATAACCCACGCAGAAGTGGGCGCCGTGGAGGGAGAAGAAGCCCTGTTTTCCATTCTCTCATGGTCAACGGGCAGCTTCAAGTTTATCGGAGGTATCAAGGCTCCACGAATCACGATTTCCTCAAATTGGGAATACCTGCTGATCGAAGGTATGCGGAAGGCCGATGAAATGAGCCTTGCCCTTGAGAGGGGAGAGATCGACGAGAAAGAGATCGCTCCCATCGATGAATCTACTCGCATGCTTGTCAAGAACATCTCCTCACTGAATGACTGTACGGGTATCGTGATTATGACCTCCGAGGGAGAAACGCTCTTCCAGCGAGGGCATGTCTCCGGAGAAATCGACGTGTCCCATCTCAACAGGTTCTTTCTCAATCTCACGGATATTCTGGCAGGAATCACAAATTCCATGCCGAAGAAGGTCTCGTTCATAAATCAGGGGAAGATGGTTCTGATCTATCCCTTCAAGATCTACATCCTCATCCTGCTTTTCAACAAGGCAGTGCTTCCCCAGGAAACCACTTTAACCATTGAACGCCTTGTCGCTCGGTATCAGATGTAGCATCTCCAGGGATGAGAGATCCAGGGCTGATGCGGCCGCGATGATATCCTGAATTTTGAGTGTCTTGTGATGCTGGGCCATGATTCTGGCCCGCCTGGCATCGTCCGTTCCGTAACGAATCATCAGATCGATAAATCTCCGGGTAACAGAAACGATTTTTTCGTGCATGACACGCTTGTCAGCATAGTTTACCACCATCGCTTCACTGAGGTCGAATGACCTCAGGTGAACGTGCTGACCCACGACATCTCCGAGCAAGGAATATCCCATGCTGCTTAAGAGCTCCTGGCCAAGCAAGGCATGATCTCCACCGGAGGTAACGGTATGCATCTTACAGATGTCATGGAGCATTGCAGCCCTATCCACCAGGGTGATATCAAGGGACACTCCGCGCAAAACCATGGAGCAGGCAATGGCTGTGGCGACTCGCCTGACCACCATACTGTGCTCTATGATATGGTGTGGGACCTGATATTCATGGAGCAGATCAAGGGCCTGTGATCGGGTTGGATGCTCCATTACGTTCCTTTTCAAAGCTCTGGCTCGTTTGTATGACGTCCCCAAAGCCGAGCAGGCTCACCGTGATTCCCACTTTTGTCTCTCTGGGCTTATCATCTTTGGACACGTTCACTTCCCGTGAAAAATCGATGCTCCAGCACTGGGAATCATAGGTAACTCCCTGCCGTGAGTAGTCAAACCTGCGAACCCGATAATCATACTTGGTAACAAACCGGGCTGAAAATCCACCTAGTAATGAAACCCTGAATCCACCGGTTGCTGTTTTTACATCCTCTCTGTTGTATTCTTCGGAGAAGAAAAGTTCATCACCCCGCTCATCCATCAGGGTAAGTTTCGTGGCATGCTCATGAGTTGCATACGGTCTCAGAGACGCTCTCCCGAACCTGTTCGTGTGGGTTACAGAAAGCCAGTCTACCGGGGCAAACCGAACCCTGGCAGAAAACAGATCCCATTCACGGGTGAGGTAGCTGTACGTTCTGCCGATGGTCAGGTCCATGAGAGACTTTCCCGAACGGTCTCGGATATAGTTCGCCAGGCTGAGGTTCATGTCGTACTGCTTTTCCCATTCATCCGCCGCGAAAAGAACCGGGAAGAGATCGTCCGTTCCAGCAGGATCGTAATTACCCCCGTGGCGCGACCGGTAGATCCACTTCGATTCAGGGATGATCTGGTGATACCACATGTCACCAAAGCGTGCACTGTACAACGTGGTGTTCAGAGAAGCTCCCCGTATCTGCCAGGTTTCTGCATAGGTGTTCTTTTCATATTCCCCGTCTTTCTTCGTAAACAGCGTGTCTCTGTAGCGTTCCGACACATAGGGCCTGAGGGTGACGTAGGGATGTATCGCTACAGGCAGGGAGACTTCTATATGCCCATCATCCTTGATGGCTTCAATCCAATCAAGCGAGTATACGCGGGTGGAACTGACCTCTCCAGCCACAGCGAAGGGTGTTGACAGGACCGGCCGCTGATTCATTCTCACCCTGATCTTCGGTAGTTCCTGAAGGGTTCTGTCATCGCCCTCTACCGTGAGATCCTGTGTCCACCTCGCGGAAATTCCCAGGCTAATGCCCCTGGCTGTCTCTGTCCACTGCATCCTCGAAATCAGGGCATCCAGGTCTTCATCGCCGTCGAGAGTGACGCTCCGCCAGTCGGAGCTTTTTCCATAAAAAGGCCCGATGTCCCGGAGGTAATCCTCATTGCTTACCAGGTTGACGTCCCAGGTCAGTGATCCTCCCGTATGAACGGCCTTTGCGAACCATCTCTGCTTCGGTATCTCATCGATGATTCCATAACGGCTCTCCTCCCCTCCCCTTTCATCTCTGAGATGTTCTACGTAAAATTGGCCTTCACGCTCGTAATCCATGCGATAGCGGAATTCTGCAGAGGTGAGAAGTCCCCTCTCGCTCAGATAGGTAGGGGTCAGGGTCAGATCAGCTGAACGACCGATGACAAAATAGGCTGGAACACCGAACCGGTATCCGTAGTCCGTGGAATGACTCATTTCTGGAAAGAGCAGGCCGGACTGCCGCTTGAGCTTTGCAGGAAACAGGATATAGGGCACATACATGATGGGTATGGTGCGCACATGAAAGGACACGCCCCGTCCCGTACCGTAGCCCTCCAGAGGCACTTCCAGATCTCGGGCAGAAAACGACCATGCCGGTGGACTGTCGATGCAGGGGGTGTAGGTGATCTTTTTCCCAGAATAAAAATCCTCACCAGAGCGGGTGATGATCTCCCCGGTGATCTTCACTGGCTCATCATAGATAAAGACTTCTCCGTTCTCCAGGGAGAAGTCCTTGGTCCTGACGTTGTAGTAGATCATGGATGCTCTGACTTCGCCGGTTTCCTCATAGAGAAGACAGTCACCCACTGCCCAGATATCCTCCGAATGGGTGTCATAGATGACAGTTCCGGCTTTCAGCGTGATGTTTTCACCGCTGATGATGACATTTCCGCTTGCCTCTATCCGTGCCCCGATCTTCTGAATCGTATCAGCCTCAACCGTGAGAATTGCGGCCAGAGCATGCACGGGAAACACGACAGAAAGAATCAGAATATACAGGCGTGACATATAATGCAATGTCGAAGCGCTCCTATCGTCAAGAATGAACCGGTTACCACGATGTCTTCCCCTGTGGCGAGTGCCCGGGAAAACGCATCCGGTATACTTTCACACCGGGTGATCCCTCCCGTGTCTCTGATTTTCTCCATTTCACGCCCCCCCCAGGATCGTTCAGAAGCGACCTGTGCAATATAAAGATGGGAACAGACTTGTTTCAACAAGGTTACGAGAATCTCGTATTCTTTGTCAGCAAGGATGCCCACCACTCCAACTCCGGAAAAGCCTTTTGCCTCGAGATGCTGTACAAGAACTACCATAGAGGAAGGATTATGTGCCACATCAAGTACTATGTGATCACCGATATACTCAAGTCGGCCCGGGAGAAACGCACTGTTCAGCGCTGATACAATATCATCCCCCGGGAGGCGAACGTCAAGAAGTTCCATGGCCTTGAGGGCAAGTGCAGCGTTTCGTCCCTGGTGCGATCCCTTCATGCCTGTGGGTCCTTCATAGGGCCGGACAATCTCCGTGAGGTGGGCTCCTATTCGATGGCAGTGATCTCTGATAACGCGAAGAGCCTCTCCTGAGGCTGTCGTGATGAGCGGTCTGCCAGATCGAGAGATTTCGACCTTTTCCCGTGAAATCTGCTCGATTGTTGTCCCGAGGTACTGGGTATGATCGCGTGAAATATCGGTAATGAGAGAAAGCTCTGGATCGAGGGTGTTGGCAGCATCATACCTGCCGCCCAGCCCCACTTCGAAAATCCCGATGTCCACCTTGGCCTCGGCGAAAAGCACCACTGCAAGGACGACACACCATTCGAAGTAGGTGAGCCCGAGGTGGGATAGTGTTGGTTCAATTCTTATCCGGATGGATTCCAGCTCAGCATGATCCGTTAAATGTCCCTGAATTCTGAAACGCTCTTCAAAAAAAGACACGTGCGGAGAAATTGTCGTGCCTACCTTCATGCCGCCACGGATCAGGAGCTGTTCGAGATAGATGCACGTTGATCCTTTGCCGTTCGTTCCCCCGACCAGCACATGCCGGTAGGTTCTTTCCGGGTGGTCGAGGAGATCGAGGGCATTTCTGACACGCGTAAGACCAAAAGACCACGCATTCTGATCAAAATCACCTAGAACCATCTCAGAAAAGACGACAGAGTGGAACGCAACTCATGGCGGCTCACAATACGATCGAGAAATCCATGGGCAAGCAATGTACGCGCCTCCTGAAAACCAGGCGGCAAGGTTACTTGTGTGGTAGCCTCGATAACCCTGGGGCCGGCAAATCCTATCCGTGCTCCTGGTTCTGCAAGGAGAATATCTGCAAGAGAAGCGAAGCTTGCACTAACTCCTCCCGTGGTCGGATCGGTGAATACGGTAATCATCGGGATCTTCTCGGTTGCAGTTCGTGCATGGACCGTTCTGATCATCTGGAGGAGTCCCCAGATTCCCTCCTGAATCCTCACCCCGCCCGAGGCAGTGAAAAACACAAGGGGAACCTTCATTTCCTGTGCGTAATGGAAAACCCGAACTACGGCATTACCGAGGTACACTCCCATGGAACCGCCCTTGAAGGTAAAATCCATGACGGCAAGAATACACTTCTGTCCGTCAATGGTAGCCTCCCCGGCCCTGATGGAGTCTTCCGGGGGCACACCGCCCTGATGCACGGTTTGACCGGTGAGGTCCAGTCCGATGAATCCTTCCTGATCACACAGGAGAGCTATCCGCTCCTTGGCATTGATGCGGAAATGATGATTACAGTGAGAGCAGACCCAGAGATTTTCCTTCAGCTTCGTGGTAATGATGATTTCGGAGCACGATGGGCACTCGGACCACCTTCCATCCTTTTTCGCCAAGTCCAGCAGTTCCGTCAAAAGGTAAATTCCTCCCCGCCGACAATATACTCTATCTCCGGGGATAATTCACTAATTACTTCTTCGAGGTGCTTTGGCTTTATGTGATACGCAATCACCCGTGTTGAGGTTCCAACACGTCCCTTGATTCCTTGCCGGATCGATCCGGGTGTAAGATGGCGTGACACCTTGGCAATATGTTGCATCCTGTCGGGAAATGACACCTCGATGAAGAGAGCCTTGAGGTCATCTCCCAGATGGCCTATCCGCTCGAACATGGATTGCTGATAACCGGCATCACCGCTGAAGAAAACCTTGTTTCCGTTATCAGAGAGAATATATCCCACGGATCCTGCAATATGGTCCACGGAGACGGCCTGCACCGTGATGTTTTCAATCACGATCTCAGAAGAGGGAAGTATCTTCAGACGAACAAAACCTTCCTCTGCATCAAGCTCTTTCATGTCCGGCCAGATGAGACCATTGAACACGTGCGTTTTAAGAGCCTCGATCGTCTTTTCACTCCCCCAGATGGTAGTACCTGTTGTCCCGAGAGAATACAGGGTATCGATGATAAACGGGAGTTCCTTGATATGATCGATATGTGAGTGAGTTAGGAGAATGGTCCGTATCCCGGAAAGGGCCTTTTCCGTCAGCACCGAGGCTGCTGATCCGGCATCGATGAGCGTGTGGCCGTTGATGAGGATGCTGGTGGTGTTGTATCCTGGTGTGACCGAACCACTGCATCCGAGAATTGTAATCTTCATACCGGTAGTTCCTCTCTCCCTATCCTGACCTCAACCGAAGACCATCTTCAGCAGAAGATCTGTGGGGCGATCTTCCATGGGATCGGATTTTTATTCGACAAACTGTAATTGAAATCCAGGATTCACGCAATGTCGCAGAAGAGTGCTCAGAGAAAAACCTCTCAGTTCTGAATTTTCCGGGCAATGTCACTGACCCTCTGGGAACTCTTCCTGGGGCAGACCAGAATCGTGTCTTTCCCTTCAACGACGACAAGATCATTGACATCGACGAGAACAATCTTCTTCCCAAATGAAGAGGTGACGTTCCCCCGGGAATCAACGAAACAATGTTCACCTCTTGCCCCATTACCGTCCTGATCACATTCGAGATGCCTGCCCAGGGCATCCCATGACCCGATATCGCTCCATCCGAACTGGGCTGGAATAACCGCAATCTCCTCGGCCTTTTCCATGACACCATAGTCGATGGATAGTGAGGGGGCTCTCTCGTAAAATTCTCGGAGCCCTCCCGGGCATGAACGACGCAACGAATCCTCGAGACTCATGAGGTCCCGGTGTATTTCAGGCATGTGGCGTGCAAACATATTCAAAATAGTCGACACCTTCCAGAGAAACATCCCCCCGTTCCACAGGAAGCCTTTGTGAATATATTCGAGAGCCGTTTCTCTGGTCGGTTTCTCGTGGAACCGTGTAACCTGATGCACGAGAATCTTCCCGCTTTCGAAGAGGGTCTCGCCGGGAGCGATGTAGCCATAGCCTGTTTCCGGGCTATCGGGAACGAGACCGATCGTGATGAGAAGTTCGGGATACGTCTCCAATGCACGCACCCCTGTTGCAATTACCTCGGAGAACCCGTCTACATCCTCTATGGTATGATCCGAGGGGAACACAATCATGATCCCTTCCGGATCCCTTTGAGAGATTACCACCCCGGCATACCCGATGCAGGGAGCCGTATTCCTCCCGAAGGGTTCTGCAAGAATGTTTTCTTCAGGTATCTCCGGAATCTGACGGAGCACTTCTCCTCGGAGGAGTTCGCCGGTGACCACGTAGATGGTCTCTGGTTTGGAAAACACCAGGGATCGTTCGAACGTGTCGCGTAACAGGCTCTTGTCACCGGAAATAGCGATCAGCTGTTTTGGATGCTCAGGAGTCGAAAGAGGCCACAGACGCTCACCCTTTCCTCCTGCCATAATCACCGTGTGCAGGGCCATACCCCCCCCGTGAATATCGTTATCCCCTCATGGCTTGTAATACAAAGTGCTCCTGGAGGTCAACCGGCTCTCTTGGCAGATCGAACCATTCAGTGATAAACCGTGCTCGAACGGCTTCCCGATTCTTCATCACAGGCAGGGGGAGATCAATGTGTGAACCATATCGTCAATCCTTGCAAATTCAATTGACTTTTTCCCTCAAGGTATCCTAGGTATTCTTTCCATAATCATGTCAATATTTGCTGATTTTACCAAAGATTACCGAGTTATGCTCAGCCGTATCACGGTCGCGCTCATCCTGCTCGTGACTGTCCTGAGTACCTCTTCACTCCCCGTCCCCCCTGTTGCCGACATCGCCCTAGAACTGTTTTCCTTCTTACTGGTTCTCGTCGGCATGTTCGGACGTCTCTGGGCGCTCAGTTACATCAGCGGCCACAAAACAAAAGACCTGATCAGGCACGGACCGTACTCTATGGTGAGAAATCCCCTCTATCTGTTCAGCCTGCTCGGTTCTCTGGGCATCGGTATTGCAACGAACAACATTCTCGTTCTCGCTCTGATCCTGCTCCTGTTTGCCGTCTATTACCCGCTCGCCATCAAGGCAGAGGAAAAGCACCTCCTTGAAACGCACGGGGTGGCGTTTCTTTCGTACAGGGAAAAGACTCCCTGCTTCATTCCCCGCTTTTCCCTGTACCAGGAACCCCGAACGTACACCATCGATACCCGGGCATTTCGCAGGTCTTTTTTCAGCGTGATGTGGTTTCCCATCGGGTACATGCTTGTTCTTGTCATTGATCGTCTCCACGCACTGAATATCCTTCCCGTCATATTCCACATTCCCTGACTTGCAACTTGAATTGTGGAAAGATATAAGAAACAATTCGTGCTTGATAAAAAACGTTCCTACGGGGGGTGACAATGTTTCCCGAACACAGACCTCGAAGACTGCGAAAGAATGAAGTACTCCGATCCATGGTCAGAGAGACGAGAGTGTCTCGTGATTTTCTCATCTACCCGATCATCGTCAGGGAGGGAACATCCATACATGAACCTATTGATGCCATGCCCGGCCAGTTCCGCTGTTCCCCCGATATCCTCCCCGGAGTAGTAAAGGACATCACATCGAAAGGTATCCCCGCCGTACTGCTCTTTGGCATCCCAAGGCACAAGGATGCACAGGGCACCTCTTCACACAGAAAAGATGGAGTCGTGCAGCAGGCCATACAGGTCATCAAGAACGCGGTTCCAGATCTCATTGTAATCACCGATGTCTGTCTGTGTGAGTATACCGATCACGGACACTGTGGCATCCTCAACGAGAAAGGAGAGGTGATCAACGACGACACCCTCGATGTTCTTGCCAGTGTTTCTCTTTCCCACGCAAAGGCAGGAGCGGACATCATCGCTCCCTCCGACATGATGGATGGACGAGTCGGTGTCATCCGAGACGCACTGGATGAAGGTGGCTACGAACATACCCCGATCCTGAGTTATTCTGCAAAGTATGCATCATCCTATTATGGCCCTTTCAGAGAAGCGGCACAATCTAGCCCTTCGTTCGGTGACAGGAAATCTCACCAGATGGACCCGGCAAATGTTCGTGAAGCACTTCGTGAAGTTGCCCTGGATATCGAAGAGGGGGCTGACCTCATCATGGTTAAACCCGCTCTTCCCTATCTCGATGTCATCCGGGTTATCGCCGATGAATTCGATGAACCCCTGTGCGCTTACCAGGTCTCAGGAGAATATTCAATGATCAAGGCAGCAGCTCAGAGGGGATGGGTCGACGAAGATTCCTGTATCATGGAAAGTGTGACCTCCATAAAACGTGCTGGGGCAGACATGATCATTACGTATTTTGCTCCAAGGATTTCAGAGCTTATCGCATGAGCAGCCCCTCTATCGTTGCATGGGAACTCACCAGGGCGTGCACTCAGGCATGCTTTCACTGCCGGGCATCTTCTCTTCCGAATCCAGAAACCGACGAACTGACCACACAAGAAGGGATTTTCCTGCTCGATGAACTTGTCCGGGCAGGAACGAAGATGGTCATTCTTTCTGGTGGAGATCCCATGATTCGCCAGGATCTCTACGAGCTTGCCCGGCATGGAAGCTCATTGGGTCTCCGCATGACCATGGCAACGAACGGATCACTGATTACGCAGGAAACTGCCTCCAGAATGCTCGATGCAGGAATCGTTCGGGTTTCTATCAGCATTGACGGGCTCACCGCAGATATTCACGACGCTTTCAGGGGGACACCGGGCTCTTATGCCAGTGCATTACAAGCCCTCACCATTCTTTCGGATGCCGGGGTTCCCTTCCAGATCAACACCACGGTAGCCGCCATGAATGTGGAACAGATAGAATTTTTCCCGTCGTTTGTCAAAGGCCTGGGTGCGGTTGCATGGCACGTATTTTTCCTTGTGCCAACGGGAAGAGGAAAAAATCTCGAAGCTGCTACGGTGAAGCAGTATCACGATATTCTCGAGACATTCTATCGAGTGTATCGGGATGCCGAGATCGAATGCAAAGCAACGTGTGCACCCCAGTTTTACCGGCTCCTGGCCCAAAAAGGTGATGACGTAACAACCAAGGGCTGTCTTGCAGGAACTCGATTCGGCTTTGTTTCTTCCAGAGGGGTCGTTCAGCCCTGTGGTTTCCTGCAGATCAACTGCGGGTCCCTCAGAGAATCCTCCTTCACTCAGATCTGGGAGAACTCCCCAATCCTGACTTCGCTCAGAGACAGCACCGCCCTCACCGGTGCATGTGGCACGTGCAGATACACTGATGTCTGCGGCGGCTGCCGGGCTCGAGCTTACGAGATCTCTGGTGACATCATGGCTGCTGACCCCCTGTGCTCTTACACACAGGCAGATCGAATCCATGGACAGTATCGATAAGAAAATCCTGAATCTTGTTAACACTGCATTCCCAATACAGCAGCGTCCCTATCTCCATGTGGCACGGAAGCTTGATCTCCCGGAGGATGAAGTCATCAGGAGGATGGATGCTCTGAAACAGGAGGGGGTTATCAGAAGGATCGGAGCAATCATCGACCCCAAGAGGCTCGGGTGGTACTCCACTCTCTGCGCAGCAGAGATTCCCCAGGACAAGATTGAAGACTATGTCCGTGCCGTGAATGCATACCAGGAGGTGACTCATAACTACCTGCGGCAAGGCTCTCCCAATTGCTGGTTCACCTTGATAACACCGGAAAGTAAGAGAGCTGAAGAGATCATTTCAGAACTCAGGACAGCACTTGGAGTCGATATCCAGAATCTCCCCGCACGCAGGACCTTCAAGATCCGTGTGCACTTCGACCTGGAGTGAACCGAATCAACGCATTCCGAACAGCCGAGAGAGAAAACCTCCTGGTGATTTCGGTACGGCCTTCCTCAGCTCATCTTCATATCCGATACTGGTAAAATAGATCGCCCGATCAAAAAACAGGACGATCCTGTTGTTGAATTCCAGGGCCTGCTGGAATTCATAGGAGGAATCAAAAAAGTGCTTTTCCACCACATACAGCCAGATACGACGCTTGGTGAGCATGAGGGACATGATGACCTCATTGAGCGGGATTCCCTCTTCATAGCGTTTTCTCCCGAGTTTGGTGTAGTGGTTACGGACCTCTCCCTTTACTTTGTCCCCCAGGAGCCATGAATCAAGCCTGATGTAGATATCAAACACCCTGTCGTAGAGAAGATCCTGATTCACGAGCCTGTAGCTCTTTGTCTCCTCTCTCGTGATGAGTTCCTTGCAGAGCTTCCTGGTGAGATCATCCGCATTTTCCCTGATCAGGTGCACCATTTTTTCAGAAATCATTCACCCTCCCCTTCACCATGCATGCATCAGGCATGCTGGAACCCAGATGAATATATCCCCAGGAAACGGTTGAATCGCTTTTGCTTGTGCTCTCATTTCTTGAAAATCCTGGAAAAGAGTCCCCCGCTCACGCGCTGTTCTTTGCGCAATTCTTCTTCATATGCTCTTGAGATAATAAAAATAACCCGGTCAAAAAACAAGACAACCTTGTTGTTCATTTCCAGGGCCTGGTAGCATTCATACGTGGAGTCAAAGAAGTGCTTCTCCCTGACATACAGCCACAGGTATCTCTTGATCAGCATGAAGGTCAGAACGACTTCGTTCAGCGGTATCCCTTCCCTGTATCGTTTCTTTCCAAGCTCGGTATAGTATCTTTCCACCTCTCCGGTTTGTTTTTCCTTGCTGAGCCACATTCCCAGTCTGCTGTAGACATCGAATACACGATCACATAAAAGATCTTCAGAAAATTTTCGATATGCCTTCGTCTCTTCCCTGCTGAACACATCCCTGCACAGCCTCCGGCTCAATTCATCTGCGTTGTTTTCTATGAGCTGAATCAGTTTTGAATAGATCATGGCTCCTCCTTGTGGATTCGTCCCCACATGCATGAGAGTTCAAAGGGTCTGTCCAGATAAATTTTATATACTATCTTTCCGGATCATGGCAAGGTGCAATTCTCTCTTTCTCCTAGGCGTGATCTGATCTTACGACAGAAGACATTCAGGGTTCCGGGAAGACTCGTCAGGGTTGAAACAATCTGTGCTATGGACTTATTCTGAATATTCATTCGTGATTACAAATATTCGGTGTCTCGCACACACTTGCGATCATCGCTCAGCTATGATAAAAAGAGAACATGATACTCTGGTATACTTCTTGTGTTGAGCCCGTCAAACAGCGTTATCGTGTTGTGTTTCAATGACAGGCGCATCTTCAAATCGACACTCCCGCTGAAAACGAATCTCACTCAAGGAAGGGTGGCGTTCTGTAACCTTGAGAGAAGGAGAACGGCATGACATGGGAAACACAACTGAAAGAAAGCATCCGCACCATCGGAGAGCTTGAACATTTTCTGGACTTCAGGCTCCACGAGAAGAAAAAACTCAAGAAGGTAATCGAACGTCACCCGATGTGCATTCCGCGCCACTACCTCTCCCTGGTGGACAGGAACGACCCGTATGATCCCATACGGGCGATGGCGGTCCCAAGCATCGATGAACTCGATCTCCACGGTTCTTACGATACAAGTGGAGAGAAAGAGAATACCAAGATATCTGGCCTCCAGCACAAGTATGGTCAGACAGCACTCATTCTCTCCACAAACAGATGTGCGATGTACTGCAGACACTGCTTCCGGAAGAGACTGGTGGGATTGAGCCAGAACGAACTGCTCCAGCGCTTCGACGAGGCCGCCATCTACGTGAAAGACCACCGGGAAATAAATAATGTGCTCATCTCGGGAGGTGATCCCTTTGTTCTGCCCACTTCAACCCTAGCAGGGTTTCTCGACATGCTTGCTCCCATTGATCACCTCTCTTTTGTCCGCTTTGGAACAAGGGTCCCTGTCACTCTGCCGGACAGAATCATCGAAGATTCTGAACTCATGCACCTCCTTCGCTTTCACTCGTCGAAACAGCGAAGAATCTTCGTGGTTACACAGTTCAACCATCCCAGGGAGATCACTGAAAGGGCCATCGAGGCTGTCCATACGCTCATTAGCGCAGGAATCGTAGTGAACAATCAGACGGTTCTTCTCAGGGGAGTCAACGACTCCCCTGCATGCCTGGCGTCACTCCAGAACGCCCTCGTGGGAATAGGCGTGAACCCCTACTATGTCTTTCAGTGCAGGCCGGTGAAGAGGGTTATGCACCACTTCCAGGTTCCTTTGCTGCGCGCCTACCAGATAGTTGAGCTTTCCAAAAAAATGCTCAATGGGCATTCCAAGCGATTCAAATTCATCATGTCTCACCGCAGAGGTAAAATTGAGATCGTGGGGAGAAAGGGTGACACCCTGTACTTTAAATTTCACCAGGCACGCTCCGTGAAAAACATGGGTGATTTTTTTTCCCGGAAATTGCGCTTGAATGAGGGATGGCTCGGTGAATCCGGAGAAGATCACGTGAAAGAACCTGCATACACAGCGATCGTGTGAAACACGAGCACCTCTGGTACACGAGGGTGATCGTTACCCGGCTCGTTTATTACTTGTGATAGGGTTCCCCCCGGATGATGGTGAATGCGCGATATACCTGTTCGAGAAGCATGGCACGAACAAGTTGATGGTTGAAGGTCATGGCGGATAATGAAAGGGTCATATCTGCCTTCGATGCAATCTCCTTGCAGATACCCGAAGGGCCGCCCGTATAGAAGAACAGGTGTTTTACTGCCTGCTCCATGGATTTCTGTATGATATCCGCGAATTCTTCGGAAGAAAGAGTACGGCCTGAGGGACTCAGGAGAAGATGAATCCCTTCCCGGGACTGAAGCCTCAGGTTCTTTGCCTCGATGATCTCGACACCAGCCCATTTCCTGATCCTCGCACGATAATCTTCAACGATTTCGTAAACAGGCCCCTTGACGGTCTTTCCCGTAAAACAGAAGACGATTTTCACCCATGAAGCCTCTTTGCCTCGAACCACATGCCTTCCAGATCATAATAGTGCCTGAGATCATCCTGAAAGATATGAATCACGCTCGTGATGTAATCTAAAAGAACCCACCTTCCCTGCTCAAGTCCCTCTGTGCCGAAGGGTTTTCCGAATTCGCTGATGACATGGTCTGCCATTGCCCTGATCTGCCTGTCCGACATGCCTGTGCCGATGATGATGTACTCGGTAAACGAACAGATCTCCCGCACGTCCAGTACACAACATCTTTTGCTTTCTTGTCCTCAAGAGCAGTTACACAGTTTTCCCAGTTCACATCCATCTAGCCATAGATCCTTTCAGTCATAATGTATTCGTATGCCTCCTCCGGAACCAGGTATCTGATTGATTTTCCTTCTTTTCTGTTCGATCGAATCTGAGATGACGAGAGGGAAAATGGCGTCACATCGATAAAGAGGATCTCATTTCCATGGACGTTGATAAACCCATTGACGCTGGGCCGGTAGAGGGAAGAGCTGGTTCCCAGGACCTGGTCGAGGTTCAATTTTTCTTCCCCTGGTCTGGACATGACAATGAAGTGGGCAAGAGAGAAGAGTCTTTCTGCTTCGTACCAGGTCGCTATTTCGTTGAAGGCATCCTGTCCGAGAATGAAGAACGGTGCGACATGGTTTCCCGAACGGAAATGCTCGATGGTCCTGATGGAGTACGAGGGTTCGCTGCGTTCCACTTCATAGGATGATGCCTCGAAAAATGGATTTGCGCGTATGGAGCGCTGGATAATCTCCAGTCTCTGTTGACCTGATACGTTGCAATCGAGCTCCTTGTGAGGGGGAACATACGAGGGAACAAAGATGATGGTGTCGAGCCGGACTTTTTCCCTAACCTCCTCAGCCACTCTCAAGTGGCCTATGTGGAGCGGATTGAATGTTCCTCCGAAAAGACCCAGCCTCATTGCCTGATCTGGCCATCCCCGAAACAGATAAATTTCCCGATGGTGAGGTCTTCAATCCCCATGGGTCCGTAGGCATGAACCTTTGACGTGCTGATCCCCACTTCGGCCCCGAGACCGAACTCCCCCCCATCCGAGAAACGAGTGCTTGCATTGACGAGCACCGTAGAAGAGTCCACCTGATGCAGAAATTCCATAGCCCGGGAGTAATTCTCGGTGATAATGGCCTCGGTGTGATTTGATCCATAGTTCTCGATGTGATCAATTGCCTCCGATAGGCCTTCGGTGATCTTCACAGCCAGGATCAAATCGAGAAATTCCTCGTACCAGTCTTCCTCCCGCGCTGTTACCATGTCCGGAATGATCGCCCTGCATCGTTTGCATCCCCGCAGTTCCACGCCGTGATCTCTGAACATCCGTGTCATCTCCGGCAGGAAAGATTCTGCAATGGCGCTATCGATCAGGAGGGTTTCCATCGCATTACAGACCCCTGGTCTCTGGACCTTTGCATTCAGACAGATAGAGTATGCCTTCTCGAGGTCGGCGTCTCTGTCGACGAAGATGTGGCAGACACCCTTGTAGTGCTTCAATACCGGGATTTTCGAATGTTCGACAACGGTCCGGATCAGGCCCTCCCCTCCACGGGGTATGATCAGGTCGATGCAGTCTTCCAAGCTGAGCAGTTCCATGATCGCTGCCCTGTCTGTTACCGGTATGAGCATGACTGCGTTTGGGTCGATGCCCGTCTTTTCAAGGGATTCCCTGAATACCTTGGTGATTGCACGATTTGAGTGAAACGCCTCGGAGCCTCCCCTGAGAACGACTGCATTGCCTGATTTAAGGCAGAGCCCCGCAGCATCAGCTGTTACATTCGGACGTGATTCGTAGATGATCCCCACCACCCCGATGGGAATGCGCATCTTGCCGACGATCAATCCGTTTGGTCTCCTGGTCATCCCCGTGATCTTCCCCACCGGATCGGGCAGGACGGCAATCTCTTCCAGTGCCTTGCCCATCCCATCGATCACCCGTTCACTCAGGGTGAGCCTGTCCAGCATGGCCGCACTGAGACTGTTCGTTTCGGCTGCATCCAGATCTTTGACGTTCTCCTGTTTCAGAAAATCTACATGTTCACGAAGAGAGGCCGCCACATTCAGCAAAGCCTGTTCCTTTACTCCGCTTGGAAGATTCATGACTGCCCGTGATGCAGCTCGTGCCTTGAGGGCAACCTCACGAATGGATGTGAGATTCACACTCACATCTCCTCCCTCAAGATCATGTTGTTACGATGGATAACCTCTTCATCGCAGTCATGGGACAGGATTGAATACAGGTCTTTTGAGCGGGCCCCCTTGATCCTGTCGATTTCTTCCGCGGTGAAATTTGACAGACCCACGGCAATACTGTCCCCCTTCTCTCCAAGAACCTCGATGGGATCACCGGCCCTGAACGTACCCTGAACCGATAGTACACCGCAGGGAAGAAGACTCTTCCCGTTGTTCACCACCATGGAAGAGGCTCCCTCGTCCACCATGACACTGCCCTTGGGACGCGATACAAAGCTGAGCCAGTGGTCCTTCTGCTTCAGTGGAGCTTCTATCTTGGAATGAATCAGGGTTCCAATGTCTTTTCCCTCGAGGATCGAACTCACGATCTGTGGAGTGTATGCAGAAGCAATTACCGTGGGAACACCGAGCAGGGAAACCCGATAGGCGGCCTGCAGCTTTGATTGGATACCGCCTCGGCCCATGGAGTTGCTCTCCTTGCTGTAGCGTTTCAAGTCTCTGGTCCTGAGTTCCTGGATTTCCGAGATAACCCGGGAATCGGGGTTTGATCGGGGATCCTTGTCGTAGACCCCCTCGATGTCCGTGAGGAGAATCATGAGCTGTGCCTCCACCAGGGGTATGATCATGGCGGAGAGCATGTCGTTGTCTGTAAACTGGATCTCATCAACCGCGACCGTGTCGTTCTCATTGATGATGGGGATGGCCCCGAGTTCGAACAGAGAGGTGAAGGTGTTCCTGATATTGAGATATCTCCTCCTGTTATCGAGATCTTCCCTCGTAATGAGAATCTGGGCCGTCGTATACCCATACCTTCTAAATGCATCGTTGTAGGCCTGAATCAGGCATCCCTGGCCGATTGCCGCCAGCGCCTGTTTTTTCGACAGGGCAGCATTCTTGTCAATAACCTTCATGATTGCCCTGCCCTCTGCAATGGCTCCCGAAGACACAATCGCAAACTCTTTCCCCCGATCTCTCTGCAAAGACAGGTCATCGCACAGACGCTCGATTACTCGATTATTGAGCCCGTGCCCAGTATTGAGAACACGAGACCCGATCTTGACGAGCACCCGTTTACACTTCTTCAGAGAAGCCCTGGGATGTGCTTTCATTGAGACCCCTGATTATCTCGTCCAGTACGGCATCTATTCCGTATCCAGTCAGGCCGGAAGCCATGAAAAAACGATACCCCGTGGGTGAGAGAAAGGCAACAGCTTCTTTTGCCCGTTGTTCTGCACCGGTGATGTCGCACTTGTTGAATACTACGACCTGTTTCCTCCTGTGGAGTTCAGGCGAGTACGATTTCAGTTCATTCTGGAGGATTGAAAATTCTTCCACGGGTGAACGCTGATTGAGATCAGACATATCGATCAGGAAAACGATGATCCTCGTTCTCTCTATATGACGAAGAAATTTGAACCCGAGACCAACCCCTTTGTGTGCACCTTCGATGATCCCGGGGATATCGGCAACGACGAAGTCTGCACTCTTCCATCGGACCATCCCCAGGTTGGGGACCAGAGTCGTGAAGGGATAGTCAGCGATCTTGGGTCGAGCGCTTGATATGTTTGAAATAAAAGTGGATTTTCCCGCATTGGGAAATCCTACAAGCCCGACATCGGCCAAGAGCTTCAATTCCAGCAGGAATGTCTTTTCCTCACCAGGGGTTCCCGGCTCACAGATACGAGGAGCCTGGCGTGTCGGAGTTGCGAATCGCGCATTTCCCTTCCCGCCCTTTCCTCCTCGCACGAGAACAACAGTCTGTTCTTCCTGAACAAGATCTGCCACCAGTTCAAGGGACTGGGCGTCTTTGACCTGGGTTCCCACAGGAACATCAATAATGAGATCTGCACCAGATTTCCCGGTGCAGTTCTTTCCTTTTCCGTGCTGGCCCCTCTCGGATTTATAGTGCGGGTGGTATCTCTGATCCAGCAAGGTATGCACGTGGGGGCTGGCCCTGAGAAGGATATCTCCTCCATCTCCTCCATCTCCTCCATCAGGTCCGCCCTTGGGAATAAACTTCTCTCTCCTGAAAGAACAGCACCCGTTTCCCCCGTCGCCTGCCTTCAGGAATATTTTGGACTCGTCGATGAAGTCCATACGCTAGGAGAGACTGGGAACGATGTGCACCTTCTTCTTTTTGTTGAACAGGGTTTCGTATCGCACCACACCATCACTGAGGGCAAACAGTGTGTAATCTCTCCCGCAACCGACATGTTCCCCTGGGTGGATCTTTGTCCCTCTCTGGCGTACCAGGATGTTTCCAGCCTTGACCCACTGTCCGTCAAATCGTTTCACACCAAGACGCTTTCCCGCTGAGTCCCTTCCGTTTCTCGAGGTTCCTCCGGATTTCTTATGAGCCATGGTTTACGCCCCCTTACCTGTCTCGATCTTGGTGATGCAGATCTCAGTCAGATCCTGCCTGTGCCCCTGTCTTTTTCTGTAGCGCTTTCTGCGCTTCATCTTGAACACGATGATCTTCCTGTCCCTCATCTGTCTGAGAACTTTTGCACTCACCTGTGCATCCTCAATCTTGGGAACACCGAGAACATACTCGTCACCACCTAAGAACAAGATATCTTCGAAGGTTATTGTGTCGCCTTTTTGAGCTGGAAGCTTCTCAACTCGAATAATATCGCCCTCTTCCACTTTATACTGCTTGCCGCCCGTCTTTATGACTGCATACATACTGCACCTCGAACCATTTCTTTCCTGCTAGGGATTATGAGCTATTAATGAAACCGTCAAGGATTGTCAAGGAGTTTTGCCATGAATCTGGGAGATGCGCCTACGCCTACCGGGTCATGAGCACGCGCTCGGGCCACCTCGTCTGCTTGAGATCCCAGACACAACCCACCCATAAAAGAACAAAAAAAATGCCAGAAGAATTAGGTGTGGGGACGATAGCGGAATGGAGTGTCCCATCTTCTGGCATCAAAAAGGAGGTTTCAGTTAAGATTTTGTTTGGAGTATTGTGTCCACAGTCTTCCTAGTATGCGGCCCCTGTCCTGGACCGTACACTCACATGAAAGGGGACTGTGTGTACGTTCTCCTGTGTTCTCCCTTTAGCCGCATGATATAATGCGAAATACATGCCAGGCAGTATATTATTTCACCA
Source organism: Deltaproteobacteria bacterium (assembly GCA_011046135.1). GTDB lineage: Bacteria > Desulfobacterota > Desulfomonilia > UBA1062 > UBA1062 > DSBG01. The sequence goes on along the minus strand of DSBG01000114.1, from coordinate 25,312 downwards.
TATTGATTATATTATTGAATTTATCTTACCCGTCTGTTCTATGGTGTTCTTGCCATAGATGTTCAGGGTTGTTTTGGTACCAGAACCATACGTAGAGGATATGATCTGATCACTTCATCTTGAGTTTAATCCTGAACCTACAGTTCTTCAGTTGTTCAGAATTGACCATTTCAGTTATTTCCCCGAGACCGAAGGACTTTTCTCCCCTGCCTCGATGGTTCTCCGCATGATCTTTTCTGCAGTCAGGGCAGAAATCCCTGATGGTCATCTCACCGCGTGCAGACGTATCAATCTCACTGATCCTGCACCTGCGACACAGGGGTTTCCCGCACCCGTTACATGTCGTGGTTGAAGGGTTTCGTGCACATATGCCGCAGAGAACTCGTTCTTCGGGTATGATTGTCATCTTTGTCTCGTGTGTTGTCACCGTCTTGGGATGCTTTTCTCCATTATATGCGAATGCCGTGCCACGAGAGTCTCGAAGGAACAAATCATCTCGAGATCGATCATTGAACCGTGTATTTCAGGTCTGAGAGGACTGACTATTCACGAGAATATCCAAACCGATTTTTTTGTTCACCCCATATGTGCCTTTTTCACCATAGTTGACAGAACAGGGGAAAGTATCTATGGATAGAAAGAATTGTATGAATGACATGCATTCTGTGGGGATCGCACCATGATGGACACATTTTTCAACCCTGATGGAATTGCCGTTATCGGCGCCACCGATGATCCTGGAAAGGGGGGGCACTACCTCCTCAACAATATCATCAGCGGTTACCGTGGAGAAATTTTCCCGGTCAATCCAAAGTACACAGCTCTATCGGGTCTGCCGTGCTACCCCGATGTGGCATCGATTCCGCGCCCGTTTGATCTGGCCATCTATTTTATCCCAGCCCAATACCTTCCCCAAACCATCGATGCGTGCGCACAAAAACACGTGAAAGGCATCATCATTGAGTCAGCGGGCTTTTCAGAGGTCGGAGACGTCGGCAGGCGCCTCCAGGAAGAGAGTGTTTCCAGGGCAAAGATGTCCGGCATCCGCCTGTGGGGACCAAATTGCATGGGCCTGATCGACGCCCGCAAAAGACACGTGTTTTCATTTATGTATACTGATTCGTGGAAAACGCTCCTGAAACCGGGAACCGTTTCCATGGTTGTCCAGAGCGGCATGCTTTCCGCCGGGTTTCTCCTGATGATCCTGGAACGAGGAGGCCTTGGAATCAACAAGCTCTGCTCCATTGGCAACAAGTGCGATGTTCACGAAACCGAATTACTGGAATACCTTGTTTGTGATGATGACACCGGTGTGATCGGCCTCTACCTCGAATCCATCGTGGACAGCAGGCGGTTCCTCAAGATTGCATCATCTTCGCACAAACCCATCATTCTCCTGAAGGGCGGCAGAAGTCCGGAAGGCGCCAGGGCGGCGATGAGCCACACGGCAAGCATGGCAGGAAACCATGCAATCCTGGCAAGCGCCATGAGGCAGGCAGGAATCATTGAAGTCTTCGATGTACATGAACTCATGGATTTTCTCAGGGGCTTCTCCAAGACCTCCTCCTTTTCCCACGATGGAGGAACTGCTATCGTCACGTTTTCAGGCGCCGGGGGTATCCTCACCACTGACGCGCTTCACGAATCAAATCTCAGACTCGCCAGACTTTCTGAACAGACCCTTGACGCCATGAAATCCGTCTACCCGAAGTGGATGGCTCCGTCCAATCCCGCCGATGTCTGGCCGGCCATCGAGGCCAACGGGATAAACACTGTCTTCCATGCGGTCACCGAAGCCCTGATGCACGATCCCGATGTGGATTCTCTCATCTTTCACATTCTCGCGAACTGGGTCGACAGTTCACTATTCTCATCGTTGAACAGGCTGAAAAATGAACTGGGTAAACCCGTGGTCGCCTGGCTCACGGGGAATGGTGAGCGATTCCATGTCATCCGAAGAGACCTCGAGGAGATGGGGATTCCCGTGTTCGACGAGATGACCAGAGGTGTTCATTTTCTCAGGGGATTGAGACGACACTTCAGCAGGAAAGATTCCAGGTAGAACCCCCCTCGTTTCCAAAAAGGCCGACGAGCACGACCTCCGTTGACGTCAGAGGATATAGTTGCGCCTCAAGGCAGGAAAGGCCCTTTCAGTGCCCTTTGCAGAGCCGAGCAGGTGGCACCCAATGGAGACCCTGTTTCGTAAGGCTGCCTCAGCAACCATGATGGCCGCCTGTGTACCGTGAAACAGGCTGATGATATCACCGGAAACCGGAGTTTCACGGTAGAACTCCTCAATTCTCATGTACATGTGCCGCACATCTTCGATTGCCCTCTTGAGTCGTGGCCGTGTGCGGAGGATTCCCACATAATTCCACATGGTATATTTGATGGACATCCAGTCCTGAGCGATGAGCGCAGGATCTTCATTCTCCACGTTACCGGTGGGTATCCAGTCTCGCACCGCATGGAGAATGTCCGGCCTCATGGTCTCTCCCGATGAGAGCCTCGAGGTGATGTCTTTTGCAGCGCAGTACCCCCACGTGAGCCCCTCCAGAAGGGATGTGGAGGCAAGTCTGTTTGCCCCGTGGAGGCCCGTGCAGGAGACTTCACCCACCGCATAGAGGCCGTTGAGCGTGCTTCTGCCCCTGGTGTCTACATGGACACCGCCGCAAAAGTAGTGAGCGGCAGGAACGACAGGGATTGGTTCTTTCGTGATATCAATTCCGGCTTCACTGCAGGCACTGTAGATGCTGGGAAATCGTTCGGGGATATCCTCTTGAACAAAGTTTGCCACATCAAGGAGAACGTGATCTTCCTTGTTTTCGATCATTTCGACCCAGATTGCCACCGCGACTTCGTCCCTGGGTGCGAGGTCCTTCAGCTCGGGGTTGTACCGCTCCATGAAGTACTCTCCCCGGATATTCCTGAGACGGGCTCCCTCACCTCGGAGGGCTTCTGAAATCAGAAATCTGCGAGCACCGGTGATAAAGAGCGTCGTAGGGTGAAACTGCATGAATTCCATGTTGATCACCCGCGCATTCGCACGTTTTGCCATGACAATGCCGTCACCGACGGTTCCTTTTTCATTCGTGGTGTGGAGAAATATATCTCCAAGTCCTCCGGTGGCCAGGACCGTGTATTGTGCAAGGATGGAGATCACTTCCTTTGTCGTATCGAAAAATACATATGCGCCAAGGCACCTGTCTTCGAGGCGGTAGCGTGCCTGAACATCCGAGGAGTGGTGCTGTAGCGTGATAAGATCGATTGCCGTTGCATCTGTGATGATCTCGACATTCTCGTAGATCCTCAACGCATCGAGGAGGGTCCGTTCAATGTCTCTTCCGGTGTGATCTGCTGAAAAGAGAATCCTGTTGACTGAATGAGCACCTTCCCGGGTGAGATTAAAATTCTCCTCCTCTGACCCGGTGAGATGGGTGAAATTCACACGCAGTTCATCAATGAGGATTTCTTTGACCACGTCGGGGCCCTTGTTGGCGAGGAACTTCACGGTTTCGAGGCAGTTGATGTTTCTGCCTGCTCTGAGGATGTCTGCCATCAGGAGCTCGGGTGAATCGCTGTTGCCCCGGTACACGATACCACCCTGGGCATGGTTTGTATTGGTGGTGGTTGGATCAGATCTCTTGGTAAGCAGACAAACCTTTATTCCCGCCTTGGCTGCGATCAGGGCACAGGTCGCACCGGCGATACCCGTACCGATGATCAGACACTCGGTCTCTTTCTGGGATGCATTCATTCAGAGAGCCTTAACATGGTGTCAAGAGCCTTTTTCGCTTCTCGTACGATGGAATCCGGTACCACGACCCTGTGTTCTTTCCCTTCCAGATTCGTCAGTGTTGCTGCGAGGTTCTCGAGGGAGATCTTTCCCATGTCCTCGCAGTATATCCCTTTCAAGGCCATAATATCAATAATGGACTTGTATTCCTTTGCTGCCCGCTTGACCATGGAGAATTCTGTCCCGACGGCAACCTTATCCCCCGGCTTTAGCCCTCTGAAATACTTGAGTATTTGGGCAGTTGACCCCGCGGAATCGCTCGCTTCAACTGTCTCAGGGTCAGACTCTGGATGCACGATAATCTTGATCCCTGGGAACTGTTTCCGCATCGAGCAGATATCCGATATGGCAAATTCCGGCCAGTGAACAGGACACCATCCCTTCCAGAGAATAACACGCGCCCTCACAATGTCATCGTCCGTGAGACCACCACGTGCCTGATCGGGATCCCACTGTACGATTTGCTCTCCTGGGATTCCCATCATTTTCGCGGTGTTCCTTCCCAAGTTCTTGTCAGGCATGAAAAAAACAGTCTCTCCATGCGACAACGCCCATTCGAATATCAGTTGTGAATTTCCTGAGGTACAGACTGTTCCAGAATTTCTCCCACAGAATGCCTTGATCTCTGCTGAAGAATTGACATACGTTACCGGCACGAATGATTTTCCAATCCGGGAAAGTTCTTCCCAGGCCTGCATAACCCGCCGGATGTCCGCCATGTCGGCCAGCGGACATCCCGCTGTGGGATCCGGAATGTAGACAGCCTTGTCCTGAGCGAGGATAGAGGCGGTTTCTGCCATGAAATAGACCCCACAAAAGACAATGATCTCTGCAGCTTCTATCTGAGAGGCCTTGCGGGCCAATTCGAGAGAATCACCCACAACGTCACAAAACTCCACAACTTCATCCTTCTGATAGTGATGTCCGAGGATGATGAGTCTCTCCCCGAGCTCGTTCCGTCTGCGATCAATGAGTTCTCTGGCCTCTTCACGTGTCACGATGCTCTCCTGTGATCAGCGATATGTCAAGGGCATGCACTGAGTGGGTCAGTTCACCCACCGAGATGAAATCCACACCGGTAAGGGCGACATCCCGAACCGTATCCAGGGTGATGCCACCGGACGCCTCGAGGGGTATACGGGTATTCACCAGTTCGACAGCCTTTTTCATAGTATCTATGGTGAAATTATCAAGCATGATCCTGTCCGGGTTCAGCTCGAGAAGCTCCATGACATCGTCCAGGGAGCGGGCTTCGACCTCGATGGGGATCCCCGGAAACGCATGGCGAACCTTCCGGACTGCACGGGCAATCGACCCCGCAGCATCGACATGGTTGTCCTTGATCAGCGCCATGTCCCACAGACCCATCCGGTGATTTTCAGCTCCGCCCATTCGTACCGCCATCTTGTCGAGGATCCGCAGCCCGGGAACGGTCTTTCTGGTATCAAGAATCCGTGCACGGGTACCATTGACTGCCTCGACATAGCGTGCGGTTCTTGTGGCGATACCGGACATCCTCTGGAGAAAATTCAGTGCCACCCGTTCCGCCTTGAGGATGCCGAGGGTGTGACCATTGATATGGCCGATTTCGGTTCCCTCCCGAACCAGGGTTCCATCGGTGATGAAAAAACTGCAGAGAATTCCCTCGTCGAGACGATTGAAAACCTTTCGGACTACATCCAGACCGGCAATAATCCCCGGTTCCTTGGCCCACAGGACAGCATCCATGCAGTCATCCCCAGAAAAGAGTGCCATCGAGGTGATGTCCTGACCGTCCTCTTCAAAGGCACGGTCAATGATTTGATCGATCAAGGCTGTTGTATCCATCACAGAACTCCTCCACGATCGAGTTCAGATAGGCCTCCGCCTTCACCAGATCGTTTCTCGAGTGAAACAATGAAGACAGGCCGAGAAAAATTCCATCGAAACGAGACGGATCGGAACCGAGAGCCGTATAGTCTATCCGATCAACGGCGTATTCCTCTCCGAGAAAGTAGTATTTACCGAAACGTGGTCTCGAGGAATCGCGAAAGGGCCACTCACGTTTCGTGGCAAAAAAACGGTGCAATGCCTGCATTGAACGCGCTGATTGCCTCAATACATCTGACCTCACCCGTTCTCCGAGCCTGTTCTGAACGATCTTGAAAAATGTCTTGACGAAGTCGATATCGGTGATCACGACCCCATAGAGATACCAGTCATCAACCGTTGCGAGTACTGCCTCTGCCTCGTTTGTTTCCAGCTTCTCGTAGCTCGGACAGAAATGCCCCTCACAGAGAGCTCTGCCATAGAAACTGACATCGCGGAGATCCTTTCCATCATTGCCCATGGGATGGAGCAGACAGCCGACACGGCGTTCGTGCTGGTTCAGAAATCCCACAAACTCACAGGTATAGATCGTCGTGAAGATCCTTTTGGAATGTTCCCTGTGTCGTATAATGGCCTGATATTCCACAAGTGGTATCCTGTTCTGTCGCACCATGGAGAACAGTCTGGTTCGATACCGGAATCGATTCACCAGAGAACTCCTTGAATTCTCTGCATAATTGTATATTCCACAGCAGGCAGCACAGGATGTGCCTTCATGGGGCTGACACAGGTGTATTCCCTTCATGGACTCGACCGCTATCGTATCACGACAATCACGTCAATCCCGTCCACACCGACGGTGTAGCATACGTCTTCAAAGGGCACGGTATGAAGCTCTGCGGGGTTTATTCCACCGCGAAAGGCATCCATGTCGATGAGTTGATCCAGGATGTGGTGCAGAGCAACGAAAGAAATGTCATCCTCGATAATGATGTTGTACATCCTCTGCCTGTGCATGAACGGAATCTTCTCAATCATGGTGGGGATGCTATACCACAACATCTGCTCCGGAAGAAGAACCAATCGGGGGTTTGGGTCACCGTTCTCGAAACCCTCTCGAGAAGCTGCACAGAGAATGAATTGGAGGGGCCTGGTCATGGGCACAACGACCATTCCGGCACGATTCCTCGTTACTTGTTACGTACTATATGAGAAAAGCCGGGAAACAGGCGCTTCACCCTGCTCCCCGGCTCGTGTTTGTGTTGATACGAAGATTAAAGGATCAACGGGGCAATAACCAGGGCGATAACACTCATGAGCTTGATCAGAATATTCATGGCAGGACCCGAAGTATCCTTGAACGGGTCGCCCACTGTATCGCCGATGACTGCCGCTGCATGCGGCGGGCTGTGTTTTCCGCCGAAATGACCTTCCTCGATGAACTTCTTGGCATTGTCCCATGCACCGCCGGCATTGGCCATGAAGAGAGCCAGCATAGCTCCGGTCAACGTTGCACCGGCAAGCATCCCTCCGAGGGCCTCCTTGCCGAACACAAAGCCCACGACAACTGGAGCGAGCACTGCAATGAGACCGGGAAGGATCATTTCCTTGAGGGCAGCCCCGGAGGCAATGGAAACACACCGTGCAGGGTCAGGTTTCCCGGTTCCTTCCATGAGCCCCGGTATTTCCTTGAACTGGCGCCTGATCTCTTCCACCATCTTGAACGCTGCACGTCCCACAGACGTCATGGTCAGCGCTGCCACCAGGAACGGAATGATACCGCCGATGAACAGACCCATGACCGTCATATGGTTCACGAGGTTGATGGTATCCAGGCCAACAGCCTTTCCGTATGCCGAAAAGAGTGCCAGTGCGGTCAGAGCCGCTGAGCCGATGGCGAAGCCTTTGCCGATGGCAGCAGTGGTGTTTCCGAGCGCATCCAGCTCGTCCGTGATCTTCCTGACTTCATGGCCGAGGGCGGACATCTCGGTGATGCCCCCTGCGTTATCCGCAACAGGTCCGTAGGCATCCACAGCCATGGTCGCACCGATGGTTGCCAGCATACCCACACCGGCAAGCGCGATGCCGAAAAGCCCGGAGAAGTGTGCTGCGATCCCGATGGCAACAACAATGATGAACATCGGCAGTGCTGTTGATTCCAGACCGACGGCCAGACCGGTGATCACATTGGTGGCCGGGCCAGTCTGCGAGGCCTCTGCAATCTTCTTGATGGGGGTGCCTGAGCAGTAGTACTCGGCGGTGAGCCCGATGAGCACGCCCGCCAGCAGACCGAAGAAGATGGACCAGAACACGCCGAAATCAACACCCAGGCTCCTTACAATGATGATGGCAAAGATGATGAAGAGGATACCGGCGATCCATGTCGAGTAGCGAAGCGCCTTCTGCGGGCCGAGTTTAGCCAGCACTTTCACGGATACGATGCCTATGAGAGAGGCGACAAGTCCGAACATGACCAGCAGTACGGGCAGAGCCATGTACAGGCTGCGCTGTGTTTCTGTTACCCCGGCGAACAGGGCGACCGTGCTCGTGGAGGCAATGGCGATGGCTGCGATAATGGAGTTCACGTAAGACTCAAACAGGTCAGCGCCCATTCCGGCAATGTCACCCACATTGTCGCCGACATTGTCTGCGATGACCCCGGGGTTTCTCGGGTCGTCCTCAGGAATACCGGCTTCCACCTTGCCGACGAGATCAGCACCGACATCGGCGCTCTTTGTATAGATGCCGCCGCCGACACGGGCAAAGAGTGCAACAGACGATGCACCCATACCGAAGCCGCTCAGGTACTGCACGGTTTCAGCGGAGTGCCAGATTGCATAAAAAATTCCCAGACCGATCAGGCCCAGGGATGCAACGCATATTCCCATCACGGCACCTCCTCCGAAGTAGGAGACATTCAGTGCCGCATCCATCCCCTTGGTCGCTGCAGCCTGGCTGGTACGGACGTTGGCCGCTGTGGCCGATGACATCCCGATAAATCCCGCAAGACCCGAACAGAATGCTCCGAAGATATATGCGATGGAACTCTGCATACTGATGCCTATTGCGAGGAGAATCGCCACCACGATAACGAAAGCCACAAGGAACACATACTCCTTCTTCAGGAATGCCATCGCTCCCTCATGGATCATCTCCGCGAGTTCCTGCATCTGTTCCGTTCCCGCATCTTTTTTCTTGAGTGATGCATACATCAATAGGGCAATTCCCAGCCCTATGATACCCAAAACCCACGCCCAATTTGCCCACTGTTCCATAGACAAGTAACCTCCCTTCACGTAGTTGAGTTGTCTCTCTCCCGCCTGTTGTAGGCGTTCATCGCTTTTGTGACCTCTCCCTGAACGCAGAGGACAGCCGCATCCGTCGCCATCTCAATTTCAGCATCGAGAATGCTCTGATCTCCACTGCTGAATCGCCCTAGCACATAATCACTCGGGTCGCAATCATGAGAAGGCCTTCCGATCCCGCAGCGGATACGGAGAAATGAATCGCTCCCGATCTGTTCGACGATGGATTTGATTCCCTTGTGGCCGCCAGAGCCGCCGCCGGTCTTGATGCGTATCGTTCCGAATTCAATGTCCATGTCGTCATGGATTACCAGGAGTGACTCTGCTCCGATGCCAAGCCTCCTCAAGGGCAGACCACTCCTGTTCATGAAGGTGCAGGGTTTGACGAGCATGACAGGCATCCTACCAACAAAGCCTTTGCCCGTTACGATGTCTGCCTCTGCAGATTTGAGGGATATGTTCCATATGTGTGCAAGATGATCCACGACCATAAATCCGATGTTGTGCCGGGTTTTCTGATATTGTCTCCCCGGGTTCCCCAAGCCATAGACGATTGTCATGAAAGCGCCTTCTAAGAAATGAATACTCATTCATCGCCTGTTTCTATATACGTTCCCCCGGTGCCTGTCAAGTGCACTTTGACTCTTCTAGATAACGTGGTAGCATGAATTCATGGCATTAATACAGGATATGATCACCGGGCTTCCACGGGCGACCGGCGTGTACCTCCTGAGAAACACCGGGGGTCAGATCATCTACATCGGGAAAGCAAAAAACCTCAGGTCCCGGCTGCGATCCTATCTCACCGACGACACCAGAATCTACACGCAACGAATCTGCGCACAGACCGACAAGATTGACTACATCCTTACCAGGAATGAAACCGAGGCGCTCCTGCTCGAAAATCAGCTGATCAAAGCACACAAGCCCAGATACAACATCGATCTCAAGGATGACAAAACCTATGTCCGCTTCAAGATAACCCTCGCCCACCCCTGGCCCGGTATCTTCATCACCCGGAAAGTGATCAAGGACGGATCCCGTTATTTCGGCCCCTATTCTTCAGCTCAGGCAACCCGGAAGACGCTCAGCGCCATCGGGAGAATATTTCCCGTCAGGAGGTGCAGGGACACCGAGTTTGAAAACAGGAGCAGACCTTGCATGTTTCATCAGATCGGTCTGTGCATGGCGCCCTGTGTCTATCGGGACATCAGGAAAGACTACGATCAGACCCTTGATGACCTTATCTCCTTTCTCGAGGGAAGAAACAGGGATCTCGAAAGGAGCCTGATCCAACGCATGAAGAGCGCCTCGGACGCGCTCAACTTCGAAAAAGCGGCACAGATCCGGGACCAGATCGACGCGATCCGAACCACTCTCGTACCACAGGCAATCGTGGGGGATTCATTTACGGATATCGATATATTCGGCACCTACAGACAGCATGGTCAGTTGCAGATATCGATTCTGTCGGTGTATCAGGGCATTCTTTCAGACAGTCATAATTTCTCCGTAAAGGAAGTCTTTGAAGAAGATCTCGTAACCAACAGTATCCTCCAGTTCTACCTGAACAGGACAGAGATACCCCCCCTCATATTCATCGATACACTGCCGGAAAATCGAGAATCGCTCGCGGCGATCCTTTCGGACATGAGGGGATCTCGAGTGACGATCAGGAAGGCATTACGAGGCAAGCCCCTGCAGTGGATCCTGTTGGCGCAGGAGAATGCTCGGAACCATTCCCGAGAGAAAGGCTCATCTGTTCTCGATGACATCGCACGGGCGTTCCACCTCGGCGCCATTCCCTACCGCATGGAGTGCTTTGATGTTTCAAACCTACAGGGAGCTTACGCCACGGCATCCAGAGCAGTATTCATCGATGCCGTTCCTGATACGACACTCTACCGTCACTACAAAATCAGATCGAAAGAGACACCGGATGATTTCAGCATGCTTAAAGAGGTCATGGAGCGCAGGCTCGGATCTGATGAACCAAAACCTGATCTCATCATACTCGATGGGGGCAAGGGTCAGCTTGAAGTCTGCCTGCGGGTATTTAGGGAAATGGACATACCATCGATCCCTGTCATTGCAATGGCCAAGGCCAGGGGTAAAAAATCCGATCGATTCTTTGTCCCGGGAAGAAAAAACCCTGTTCTTCTCCCAGAACGCTCCGGTTCGCTGAGAACCCTTCGGATGATCAGGGACGAGGCCCATCGTTTTGCCATCAGGTACCACAGGCTTCTCCGCAGGAGAGCCACAAAATCTCTGTTCGAAGAAATCCCAGGAATCGGCCCGAAGAAAGCAACGGCTCTTCTGAAAACCCTTGGCCGGATCGAGGATCTCTCGCAGTGTTCGGCACAGGACCTGGAACACATTCCTGGACTCACCGAGGCCGATAGAATCGCCGTTCTCTCCCTACTGAAAGGCTTCACGCCAGGGCTCTCAGAACACGAACAATGATCCATACGCTCGCATGACGTCATAATTCATCTTTCCAAGATCATGCCTGTGGTCTATACTCACGGGCGCCATGAAGACACCCCGCAGAAATGAACCCCTGACCTTCGATGGATTGTACGGCTTCCTTTTAGGTCCGCTTTTCCGGCGTCTCTTTTCCCCCATCAATATTCCTGAGCTGTACCGGGAATCTCTCCATGCCCTCTCACGCAAAGGTCACATCATTTTTGCGCAGAGTTCGGAGAGCCTTATTGATACCCTGCTGCTCAATCACCGTCTCAAACATGAAGAACTCCCCTTTCCCAGGATCGTTTTCGGCAACGCCCTCGCGCTGTTTCAGCCAGTTTCAAGAATTGTATCACTCCTAAAAACCCTAGCGATGGGAAAGACATCACCATTTCGAAACGGCTTCTACCAGGAATTCATGGAACACTCTTCATCCGCATCTCTGGTATTCCTGGACAAGGATCCACAGAGAGCATACCCGGACCCGATACTCGAACTTTTGAAGACTCAGCGGGAAAAAGAGACTCCCATGTACATCGTTCCACAGCGGATCATCTATCGGAGAGCCCCCTTGAAGATAAAGGATGCCTCAAAGGAGGACCAGGCAAAAATCCAGGGCATCAGGAAACTGTTCACGCTCCTTCTCGCCGAAGAAAACGGTTTTCTTGAGCACGGGGAACCCATCAACCTCAAGGATGAACTGAAAAAGGCGCTGACCGGCGAAAAATTCCTTGAGGAGGTTGCCGTTGATATCAGGAACGAACTCATGCACCGCCTCGCTGAACTCGGAAGCAATGTTTCCGGCGCACCGGTTCGTGAGAGGTCTTTTCTCATCACCAAGACCATGAAAGACCCCATGCTACAATCCTTCCTGAAGGCGCACTCACATGACGAAAACAAGAGTGTCCAGGACCTCGAACGATCTGTCTACAAATACCTCGACCAGATCGCCTCCGACCTCAGCCCTGCAACCATCAACTTTCTGAACAAGACCCTTACCTGGGTCTTCAATAACATCTACGACGGCGTGGATGTGAACGAAGAGGGAATGAAGGCTGTCAAGGAAATGGCCCGGAAGGGATCGCTCATCTATGTTCCGTGTCACAAGAGCCACATCGACTACCTGATCCTTTCGTACTTCCTCTTTCAGAATTGGATGAGCGTTCCGGTAATTGCAGCAGGCATTAATCTCGCATTCTTTCCCATGGGACCCTTCCTGAGAAAGGGAGGAGCCTTTTTCATGAAGAGGAGCTTCAAAAACAACCCCCTCTACGCCCAGACCTTTGCCGCATACGTGAGGACACTGCTCGGAGAGAGAATTCCCATGGAGTTTTTCATCGAGGGAGCCCGGAGCAGGTCTGGCAAGCTCATGCTCCCGAAAAAGGGGCTGCTCTCCATGATCATCCAGGGGTGGGAATCGGGGGTGAGCAGGGATGTTATCTTTGTTCCGGTGTATGTCGGCTATGACACCGTGGTGGAAGAGAATGTCTACATCAGGGAGATGAAGGGAGAGCCGAAACAGAAGGAGTCCTTCTGGCAGCTCCTGAAAGCCCGCAGCATCCTGAAGAACCGCTACGGCAAAGTGTACATCCGTTTTGCACAGCCGTTGTCGCTCAATGAGTACATGAAAGGAAAACCGACCTATTCCCGGATGAAACCGGAGCAACGTGAATCTCTCTACGACGACATGGCTCAAGAGATCATCTCGAACATCTATAAGCAGACAGTGGCAACCCCGTTCTCGCTCCTCTCCTGTGTACTCACCAGTTCAACCTCAGCGCTGGAAGAAGAAGCGTTGCAGCAGGGGTTTACAACCTTTCTGAGCTATCTTAAGTATCTCGGTTACAACCTGACTTCTTCCTTCTCGGACGAAACCGAGGCCTTCCACGAGGCATTTGAAACTTTCAAGAAAAAAGGGCTGGTGAGTATCGACGAGGGGGCGACTGAGGATGATTCTGCACTGATCTCAGTTCAGAATGAGAACCGGATTCACCTGGAATACTACAAAAACACCATTTTGAATTTCTTTGTCCCAGCATCTCTGATAGCCAATGTTCTCCTCAAATACGATCAGGGGATAGTTGAAAAGATATTCAAAGAGCAGGTGGCAACGCTCGCCTCTCTGCTGGAGAACGAATTCATCCTCGAGGGGAACAGTGTTGGCCGTGCCCTTGATTACATGAAAGATTCTGGCTTCGTCACAGAAACAAAAGGATTCTATACCGTGAATCCTGCTGCTCGTCAGCAGATCGCGTTCTTCGACGGTCTCATTGAGAACTACCTCGAGTCGTATCTGTGTGTGGCCCGTCATGCAGCCAGGATCAAGAATTTCCAGAGCAAAGATGCCCTCAAGACCATCAACCGTTATGCCGTCAGGATGCTCAAGAAGGGAGAAATAAAGCGTCCGGAAGCTCTGTGCCTTCCTGTGTACAAGGGGGCTCTGGATACGTTCAAGGCCAAAGGCATCCTGGACGATCAGAACAGCATTATCGACGAAGACAAACTGAAGTGGGTGATGCATGAAATTGAAGGTTATCTGGAGAATTGACCATTCTGCCATCCTGATTCTTGTCCTTCTGCTGTTCCTTTCCGGTTGTTCGCATGTATCCAAACAATCCTCAACATGGGAGCAGATCGGCACGGCTTCGTGGTACGGCAGGGATTTTCACGGGAACCCCACAGCCTCCGGCGAGAAGTACAACATGTACGGGTACAGTGCAGCACACAAAACCCTGCCCCTTGGAACAACGGTACGGGTGACCCATCTTGCCAACGGAAGAAAGATTGTCCTCCCCATCAACGATCGTGGTCCGTTCGTGGGCGACAGGATCATCGATCTGTCCTATGGTGCTGCCCGACGTCTGGGTATGGTTGAAGAAGGCCTTGCCAAGGTACGCGTTGAAGTGCTAAAAACACCGGGTACCTTAACGTATGGGTATGTCCTGCAGTTCGGCTCATATGCGGAGAGGAACAATGCCCTGCATGTGGCGAATCAGATTGCGATGCGCGGGTATACACCCAGCATAGAAGAGGTTGTGGTGAAGGGAAAATCCTTCCACAGGGTTCGGCTCGGAGAATATCCTTCCCTCCAGCAGGCACGGGGAGTTGCCGAGAAGCTCCATTCCGAGGGGTTTGCCTCAGTGATAATCCAGCTTTGATTACTACTTCAAGGCAGTAACCATACGACAAGGAGGAACAGGTGCTATGAGTGAAATTCTCGATGTTGTTGCAAGAGAGCTTTTGGATTCACGGGGAAATCCGACCGTGGAGGTCGACGTGTTCCTGTCGACAGGAGATATGGGACGAGCATCCGTTCCCTCGGGTGCATCGACGGGAGTCAATGAAGCCGTAGAACTCAGAGATGGAGACCCGAAGCGATACAAGGGAAAGGGAACCCTCAAGGCTGTTGACAATGTGATCAAGAAGATCGCGCCGAGTCTTTCCGGAATGGATGCCATGGACCAGACAGGCATCGACGCCCTCCTTCTGGAACTCGATGAGACCGAGAATAAATCCAAACTCGGAGCCAACGCAACTACGGGTGTCTCCGTCGCCGTGGCACGAGCCGCAGCGAATTTTCTGGGCCTTCCCCTCTACCGGTACCTTGGCGGAACGTTCGCCAGAGAGCTTCCCGTTCCACAGTTCAACATCATCAACGGAGGCAAGCACGCAGACAACAACGTGGATCTGCAGGAATTCATGATCATGCCCCTTGGTGCTCCAACCTTCAGAGAGGCGCTGCGCTACGCAGCTGAGACCTTTCACAGTCTCAAGGAGATTCTCTCGAAAAACAACTATGCAACCAATGTTGGTGACGAAGGCGGCTTCGCTCCAAATCTGAAGTCAAATTCCGAACCCTTCGAGCTCATTGTTCAGGCCATCGAGATGGCGGGATACAGGCCAGGCGAAGACATAGCCATCGTGATTGATGCTGCGGCAAGCTCCTTCTTCAAAGAGGGAAACTACGTTCTCGCCTCCGAGATCGACCCCGAGAGAACCTCGGGAGAGATGATCGATTTCTATGCGGAGCTCATAGAAAAGTATCCCATTGTTTCCATCGAGGACGGGCTTGCGGAAGAGGACTGGGATGGATGGAAGAATCTTACCGAGCGACTGGGCGGGAGGATTCAGATCGTTGGAGACGATCTCTTCGTCACGAATGCGAAGTTTCTGGAACGGGGCATCAGGGAAAAATCGGCCAACTCGATTCTCATCAAGGTGAATCAGATCGGGACGCTCACCGAAACGGTCCAGACGATCGAAATGGCCCGTCATGCCCATTTTACTACGGTATTCTCTCACCGATCCGGGGAAACTGAAGATTCCTGGCTTGCCGACGTAGCGGTTGGCTGCAGTGCCGGGCAGCTTAAAACAGGATCGACCTCGAGGGGTGAACGTCTGGCCAAGTACAATCAGCTTCTGCGCATCGAGGAAGAACTCGGATCATCCTCTGTGTTCAGGGGGAAAAAGGTTCTCTACAGCATTTTCGGATAGCGTGAATTATCGGGGGGGGCTCTGTGCCCCCCACTGCCTGAAATCCCCGTGCGAAAGATATTATTTTCCATTATTTCCGTGGTGCTGATTATCGGCATCTATCTTGTGCTCTCCGGGGGAACCTCACGGCTCCATAGCATGCAGTTCTTTGCCATGGGGACAATCGTGGAGATTCAGGGCCAGGGTTCAAAGAATGCCGTTGAAGCTGCGATAAAAAAGGCCTCCGAAGAACTCATCAGGATCGAAAGAATCTTCGGGTACCAGGACTCGCTCATTACGGAACTCAACTCCTTCAACACGATCAAAGACGCCGAAATCTTCACCGTGATGCAGCAGGCTCTGGAGATTCACCGTGCATCATCGGGGGCATTCTCATTGACAATGCGCCCCATCCTCGATGCATGGGGATTTACCGGAACACACCCCTATCGTCTGCCCACCGATGACGAGTTCCTCCTGTGGAAATCCCTGCCCGGTGAGGAAGGGATCGTCCTTGCAGATGACGGAGAAAGCATTACAACCGCAGAGGGCCTCAAGGTGGATCTTGCGGGTATCGTCAAGGGATATGCTGCTGACCGTGCAGCCACCATACTGCGGCAACAGGGTGTACGCTCCGGCCTCATCAATGCAGGTGGAGATATCGCAACCTTTGGAGAGAAAACCTGGAGGATCGGAATCAAGAACCCGCAAGGTCCCGGCATTATTGCCACGATCCCCATCAAGGACCGGTCAATAGCCACTTCAGGGAGTTATGAGCGCTTTTTCGAGACACACGGAACCCGCTACAGCCACATCCTGGATCCTGAAACAGGGTGGCCGGTTGATCACGTTATAAGCACAACAGTGATTGCTGCAACCTGCATCGAGGCCGATGCCTGGGCCACTGCGCTGTTCGTTAGGGGAGTAGAACCGTTGAAGGAACTTCTCGAAGCACGATCTATCCAGTGGATCGTGATCGATAAGGACGGGAAGATCTCCTCCAGTCCCTCTCTCGAGAACCTCCTTCCAGAAAAGCTCCCTGGTATTCACTGAGAAGATCTTTCCTGTCTGTCGTTCCCCTCCGACTTTTCATGTGTTCTGTTGCCTCGGGAACGTATTCCTTCTCTAGCTCTCCACCCATTTTCTGAGGGCATCTATCAGTTTCTGGGCCTGTTCTTTGCTGGAAATGGTAAACTTTGACTGCTGACGGTACTCGTCTTTCATTTTCCGATACCTGCGAAGAGAGTACCTCTCCGGACCATACTCGTTTTTCGCGGCGTCCCACTGCCGGTACCTGAACAGAATCGTCGACCACGCCCCTTTCGACAGAATCACCTTATCGAGCTCCTCGACCACGACGACCCCATCCTCCTCGTATGCAATAGTCAGGTCAGTAATATCCTTTGCCATCGATCACCTCGTCCATGCATAAATTTTTACTGGAGATACCACAGACAACCGACAGGGTACACGCTGTTTTATCGAAAAGTTCAAAATTCCCCGGTGTGCGTATCTCGCCTCCAGGCACAGTCTTCAAGGGGACAGAAGGTGCACGGCGTTGCACTGGGAACAGAAGAAGCCGCGAGGAACACGCAGGAGATTGATTTGGCAGGCACCATGACACAATAATCGTTCAGTTCGACATCGATGCTGGATGCATCCAGGGCACTGAATACAACACGCTGCCCTTCGAGGGGCCAGTCGCAGTACCCTGGGCTGAACCGCGAAGTCATTTCGCGACTGCACACTGCCATATCACGATGCAATGCCTCTTCGAGTCGTTGCACGACGATTTCGATGGTCTCCGAGAGCACACAGTCAAACACCAGGCGAGACAGCAGGGTCTCCTGATCTTCTGCCAGCGAGGATGCACGCTGTCCCAGCGTTGCGATCAGAAAAACCACGAACAGCTCTCCTGTGCTTCCAGATGCGAGTCGTGCAAAACGTCGGCTCATGATGGAACCTGCCCGGGTATGTATCTCCCTGCCGTTCAGGAATTCGACGGGCATGATCGTGTGCACGGCCCTGATGCGGGAGATCTCGCCGATCTTGTCCACAGCCTCTTTGATCAGCCCTTTCACCTGAGATGCTCTGGCATGGTCTCCTGGGGTCCACAACGAGGGTCGGACCCTTGATTCGACATGCAGAAGCATGTCCTCATCGAGCTCGAGATCGAGAATGGTCATGACCTTTCATGGAAAAACACGCGAGATTGCCGAGCGTGTTTCCTCTATGGCATGTCTTGCCGACTGGGCGTAACCATCTGCGCCGTACGCACGGGCAATCTCAGCATCAAGAGGTGCACCGCCGATAACGACTGCCACTTTCGATCCTGTGATCCTGACCTCGCGGATGATCTCTTTCATTGCGGGCATGGTGGTTGACATCATGGCTGACAGTGCCAGAACCTTTGCATCATAGGTCGTTAGTGCTGCAGAGAAAGCCTCCTGGTGGACATCCCTGCCGAGATCGATAACCTCGAATCCGTAGGCACGGTACAGCCCTGCAATGATGTTCTTGCCGAGGTCATGAGGATCGCCTCGAACGACACCGATCACGATCCTCACGAAAGCATCACTGTTCTTCCTGGGTTCCTCCAGGGAGCGCATCTGTTCGAGGGCTGCATTCACGGTATCGATGGTGAGGATGAACTCCGGGAGAGATCGTGCACTCGACATGAAATTCAGCCGCTGCTCTTCAAGGGCATCGAGCAGGATGCCGGAAACCTCCCCAGGGCTCTTTTCCACGAGGCACTCATCCAGAAGAGCTCTGAGCGTTTCAGCATCATGGCAACAGACCGCTGACCGTATCCGGCGCTGCATCTGCGTGTGGAAAGCCAGCTTTTCCACGGAATCCTCCTGTTCTCCCATCATGTACAGAGCTTTGCTGCCTGTGCAAGGACAAAGGCATTTTCAAGGGGCGCATTCGGGGGGTATTCACAGCCTGGTGCAAGGACGAACCCCCCTCCGTCAGCGAGAGCTTCGATGAGTCTCTTCGCGTCCTGAATCACCTCGCAGGGACCTGCATGGGCAAGGAGCGAGGTGTTCATGTTTCCCATGAGCACAACCTGGTCTCCGTAGCGTTTCTTGAGTTCGCCAAGGGTATTGCAACCTTCTGGAAGCTCTGCAAATGACATGATCTGAGGTTCCATGAATCGGATCTGTGAATCGAAGTAGCTGCCATGGCCACAATTGTGAACCCCGACGATGCATCCCTTGCTCCGTATGAGAGACGAGAGCTCACGAACGAACGGCCCTTCCATCTGCTCCCACAGAGGCTTGCTCAAGCCGTTGTGTGAGGCGAAAAGCGTGTCCAGTGTGATGGCAGCCACACCGGTTTCGCACTGGGCCTCGATGAATTCAGCAAGGACTCCGGTTATGGTCTCGAGGGCGGCCATCACCTCTGTCGGATACAGGATGCACTCACGAAACAGGTGCTCTGCACCCCGCATCATGCACAGCACCCCCAGAGGGCCGAAGCAGAAGCCCGAGACAACCCCCTTCATGCCTACCTGCCTGGTAACGATCCTCAAGACCTCGACCAGGGAGTGCATGCGCCTGGCATCCCTGAGATTTATCCGTTTGAGCTTCTGGTAGCCGGTGTGATCCGTAATGAGGGGATGATCATAGTCGGGATGCGGCGTTGAATTCTCGGGATAGATCATCGTCTGACCGAAATCACTCGCCTCCACCGAAAGATCGAGCATGGGGATGACCACTTCTCCCCCGATCAGATCGAAGGCCGCCATCAGGGCACGGGTCGTTGTTTCAGGCTTGAGGGCAAAATCGGGAAACGATGCTCCGATGAGACGCCGCGAGCCACTGATGACAAGGGGACAGCAGGGAACCCGGTCAGGTTCCCTGTGCCGAAGCGTTGTTATGAGCCGCTCGACGTTGGTCAGCCTGGAGACCTTCCCCCGAAGGCTGCACAGCCCTGAAAGAGCATCCAGGAACTTCTCCGGGAACAATCCCGGAGGAGGGATCATCCCCTGGAGAAGAGGTTTTCCTAGCTTCCTGAAAATTCCCTTGTCTTGAGACATTCTCTCCCCCACATCACCTTGAAAATCACACGTTCAACCTGCTGTACCATCATAGTTTCCTGAGACATGCTGTCAAGGAGCGCTGCACATGACACCCCAGTGCTTCTCATGTTTTCTGTGCATTCTTCCTTGATTTTACCCTTGTCATGATTTAACCAGAGATCTCGGTGGGATTGCTCGTCGCCAATGCCGCCATTTCAGGTGTCATACTCACCAAAGAGGAGGCTGATCCATGAACATTCGTCGTTTTGCCGTGGTGGGTGCAGGCCAGATGGGCAGTGGCATCGCCCAGGTCGCAGCAGCACAGGGTCTTGACGTGATTATGACCGATATCGGAGAATCGTTCCTCATAAAGGGCGTCAAAACCATTACAACCCAACTCGATCGCTCGGTTGCCAAGGGAACGCTCTCTGATGCAGAAAAGCAGGCCATCCTGGGCAGAATCCGGCCCGGTACGGATCTGAAGCTCCTGGCTGATGTCGATTTCGTGGTTGAGGCTGCATCGGAGAACGAGGCCATCAAAATCAAGATCTTTGAAGACCTCGATTCCATCTGCCCTTCCCGTGCAATCCTGGCCACGAACACCTCTTCCATTCCCATCGGCAGGGTTGCTTCCGGAACGAGACGACCCGACAAAGTAATCGGCATGCACTTCATGAATCCCGTCCCGGTGATGAAGCTCGTCGAGGTAATCAGGTCTCTTGCAACCTCTGATGAAACCTTCGAGCTCACCTGGAATCTTGCCCTGACGCTCGGAAAAACACCTGCCCTGGCAAATGATTTTCCGGGATTCATCTCAAACCGGGTCCTCATGCCCATGATCAATGAGGCTGTCTACTGCCTCTACCACGGAGTCGGGAGGAGAGAGGACATCGATACGGTCATGACACTCGGCATGAATCATCCCATGGGGCCTCTGGCACTGGCTGACCTCATCGGGCTCGATACCTGCCTCGCAATCATGGAGACCCTCTATGCGGGGTTTTCCGACTCCAAATACCGGCCGTGCCCGTTACTGAAGAAATATGTCGAAGCAGGTTGGCTTGGAAGAAAAACCGGCAAGGGATTCTACGAATACCCCTGAGAACAGGTTCAATACTCACCGCACCGGCGCAGGCTGGCCTGGAAGGTAACCCGGCCGGGGTTTCAGGGTCACTGCTGAGAACAGGCGCCCCGGTCGTGTGCTCAACGATAGACCATGATAAAGTCCACCCAGGACGTGGACTCCTCCCCGGTATTGTCTGAGTCGTTCATGATCCCGATGGTGGCAACACGTGGGGGGGATGTGCCGAAGGCCCTTGAATAATCTTCCAGAATATCAACCTCGTAGGTGATCCACTTCCCAACATTCGCATCTCCCTGTTCGAGGAGAACCATCATGCTCCTGTCCGTGTAGGGGCTGGGGAGAATGCGTTCTGCTTGTTCAGTGCTCGACCACACATAGTTCAACGAACGCTCAGGGGGGTATTCTCCGTAGATGAGCCTGATCGCACTGTACTGGGCCTTCTGGATGAATCCTGCGCGCGAAGGATCGTACTCGAAAGCGATGTAGATACGGATCGGGTAGTCATCCCCGTCCTTCCTCGTGGCGTCTCCCCTCGCATAGATATTCTCCACCTTCCACCGCCACCTCACCTTCGGGAATTCGTACACATCGAAGGGTTCTCGATACACTAGGAGCGATGCCGAGGAGGCGCTGCGTGCCTTGAGGAAGGAATCTTTGTGTTCGGTCTGTATACTGTACGTTGTGTGTGCCGGGATCTTCGGGAAAAAGACCTCGTTCCACTTCTTCAGATCAGTAAAGTTCTCTCTGAAGAGCACCGCCTCTTCCTGCGTCCGGGCCTGTACCGGCACGAGAATCATGAACAACACGCAGCAGAAGAGTATTAGACAGTTCCCCCTGTTCCTCATGTCTCTTTGCTCCTTTCGGGATAATATCTGTTAGCGAGCCCTTTCACAAGGCTCCAGATCCAGGTCGAGACTGAACTTCTCGTTCTGTAGAGCCGTGCAATCTCTTCGAAAGGCATGCCTGCACCATGGCAGGCATAGACCATGACGTTGATAAACCAGGTCCTGAATACCCCGATGGAATCGTATCGCCTGGATGAGGTGAGCGCGTCGAGCGGCAGGAGAATCACGTGACCTCTCCGGCGGATCTCCCTGATCAGGGCCACATCCTCCAGGATCGGCATCTCGGGATATCCTCCAAGTTCGAGGAAAAACACCTTCCACATGAACAACCCCTGATCTCCGTAGGGAAGCATGCATCTTCGGGTCCTCAGGTTTGCCCCGGCCTCGATCAGCCTCAGCCCGGGTGATTTCCCGTCAAGGCTCAACCGGAACGATCCGGCGACAGAAAGATTATCCCGCAGGGCATCCCGGATCGCCCGGTCATATCCTGCAGGAACGAGGGTGTCTGCATGAAGGAAGAGGAGAATCCTGCCCCGTGCCAGGGACGCCCCGTAATTCATCTGTGCTGCTCTGCCGAGAGCCCGTGAGACAACCTTTGCCCCTGATGCAGCTGCCTTGGAAACCGTGCCGTCCGTGCTGCCCCCATCCACGACAATGATCTCGATGCCGGCACCTGCCCGTAGAGACTGCACGGTCCGGGTGATGGTGGCTTCCTCATTGAGGGCTGCAATGATCACCGAGATGATCTCCTGCTGGTCACGGGTTCTGATATCGCGCCAGATTACAAGATCTTCAGGTCTGTCGATGTCTGAGAGCGGTTCCAGCATCCGGGCACTCAGGCCCATGGTGTGAGCGGTCTCGATGGTAGCGCCAAGAGTCTCGTAGCTCCCCCAGGGGATGTTCCAAAACATCATCGGACACCGACGTTTCAACCCCACGAGATAGTAACCCCCGTCATGGGCGGGGCCGAACACTGCATCCGTGTCGTCGAGGCAGAAAAATGCCTGCATGAGATGTTCACCGGTGATGCCCGGACAGTCTGAACCGATGAGCACGACCTGTTCCATTCTCTTCTCGAAAGCCTTATCAAAGGCTCGTTCCATCTTTTTCCCGATATCTCCGGACTCCTGGAGGACATAGGTGAAGTCGTGCCCGAAGGCCTTCTCCATCTGTGATTGCGTTCCCCCCACGTGGTGGATCTCGACCAAGATTTCGTGCTTGAAAGCAACATTCCTCGCCATGGCCAGGATGCGGAATGTCATTTCCCACTGAAGATCTGTTGCTCCTTGCGCACCGAGTGCTGGAATGAGCCTGGTCTTCGTCGTTCCTGATACCGGATATCGGGTAAAAATGATGAGGAGCCGGTGTCGGTTCATGGTCTCAATTTTCCTGCCCTCTTCTGTTCACCCAAGAGAGACGACCGTGACTGATCGGGACACCCGGATCAAACCCGCGCATCATAACTCCTGATGGAATCTCAGACGGATCTCTTCCATTCTCTTCCTGTTCACCCCGAGATCCGAATACCCCACACGGGATGCAGACTTGAAATGAATGGTTTTTTCCTCGTCATTGAACAGAAACTCCACATCATCGACAAACCGGAATATCAGTGACGTGAATTCGACGTGCAGGTAGTTTCCTGAATCTGTCACCAGGCGCGACCTCTTCATCGAGGATATCGCCCTGATGAGCTTCTGCTTGGCCTGCTCCATGGTTGAATCGTATCGTATGGGCTCGATTGCATGTCGTGAATCGCTGCCCATGGTCGAGACGCAGTTCGCTCTGTCCGGGCACGGTCTGAGCGAGCCTTCTTGGGGACCGAGGTGAGCGGGGCGTGTTCCTGAGCAGGAAAAGAGCAGCACCCCAGCTACAATGAGAAGCATGGTTATCCTCATCCGTCATCTCCTTTTCTCACCCTCATTCAGGATGACCTGAGTTCAGCATCCTGATTCGTATCACACACCCAATGGTGAAAATTCCGATTCAGGAACTCTGTTTTTCCCTGATAATAACGACTGCATTCCTGAAGCGCAACTGTTTCAGACGTGAGGTGCCCGCCAGTAAAGTGTATTCATCAGCAACAGAGGTCCGGGTGACGATTCCCCAGGAAGAGCGACAGTTTCTTACGTTCCTGCAGAAACTCTGCAGAGCTGGGCCGTGGATGCACCCCCCGGATGGGCAGAGAAAAACAGATGCACGACGATGGAAATAATGATAAGCGAAACATCGGAAAAGGACAATGCGTGTGCTGATAGCTGGAGACATTGGAGCAACCAAGACGAACCTGGGTCTCTTTTCGTTGGAAGGGGGGCCCCGATCTCCTCTCGAGGAAGCGACATACAGAAGTGCGGATTATGCGAGCCTCGAGGAGATCTGCGCCGAGTTCATCACAGCAACAGGCGCTGAAGTGTCGTTCGGATCCTTCGGTGTCGCCGGCCCGGTTTCGGGAAAACGCGCAACCATCACAAATCTTCCCTGGGTCATCGATTCAGACACGGTGCGCTCTGCACTCTCCCTCGCTAAAGCCGTGGTGATGAATGATCTTGAATCCATCGCCTATGGAATCGCTCTCTTAGATGACAAGGATCTCCATGTGCTCTCCCCTGGAGATGCCCACCCCGGTGGTCCTCGTGCAATCATAGCACCGGGAACAGGCCTCGGTGAGGCATACCTCACCTGGGATGGGTTTCGGTACCGGGCACATCCTTCGGAGGGCGGCCATGCGGATTTCGCACCGACGAACGTGCACGAGCTGGCTCTTCTCAGGAACCTCCTGGGGCGATTCGACCACGTGAGCGTTGAGCGTGTCTGTTCAGGGAGCGGGATTCCCAACATCTACAGCTTTCTCAAAGAGGAACGTCTCTGTGACGAACCGGCCTGGTATGCCGAACAGCTCGCCGAAGCCCCCGACAAGACGGCTCATATCCTGTCCACGGCGCTTGATGGGCAGCACGCACCAGAGATCTGCACGCGGACCCTCGAGATGTTTCTCTCGATCCTCGGAGCCGAGACCGGCAATCTTGCCCTCAAGATCCTGGCAACCGGCGGTATCTACCTCGGTGGGGGCATCCTCCCCCGAATTCTGCCAGCAGTGAACAGGGGGCTGTTCTTGGATTCTTTCTTGAACAAAGGCCGTCTTTCCCCTATCCTGAAACACATACCTATCAGAGTCATTCTCAACCCGAAAGTGGCCCTCATGGGCGCTGCACTCATCGGGCTCGAAATGATGGAGACGATATAAGGAGGGTTTCTCCATGACGGATCAGGTTCTTCTTGAAGATCGATGCATCAACACCATACGGTTTCTCGCAGTTGACGCCATCCAGAAGGCCAATTCAGGTCACCCCGGGCTTCCCATGGGTGCTGCATCCATGGCCTATGTTCTCTGGTCAAAACATCTCAGGCACAATCCCCGGAATCCGAAGTGGGTAAACAGAGACAGGTTCATTCTCTCTGCAGGACATGGGTCGATGCTTCTCTACGCCCTCCTGCACCTTACCGGATATGATG
>DSBG01000092.1 GCA_011046135.1 Deltaproteobacteria bacterium | reverse complement strand
TCATCGTTGAAGGATCCCTGAGGGCTTTTTCCAGTTCACTGAACATACTTGCCTTGTCTGAGTTTTTTCCCAAAGCTTCTTCGATCTCTTTGAGGCGGGACTGCTGCTTGGACTTGAACTGGGATATTTCATCGAGCATTTTCGGAGATTCCTGAACTTTTGGAATTTCCTCGATCTTTGTGTGATCGGCGACAACCACCCTTACATCGGCCCCACTTCTGACGATGCTAATGATCCCCTTCTCATCGAGTCTTCTCGAAATCCGGGTAAGCTCCTCTTCGCTTATACGGAGAAGCACGGAGAGAGCAGCAATAGATGGTGGCTGGGTATTCAGGTGCTCATACACCCTCACCCCGGACACAAAGAGCAGAGCGAGATCATAGGGGCCTTTTTCCTGCATTCCCTACCTCTATGTCAAAGACAGCGGGAATGCAACCTTGATTCAAGAATAGTATTGACAGTGCCGATAGAACAAAACAAAAAGGAACTGTGGCGGTTAAAGCGCGACTAAAGGAGGCCCAGGTTTGAAAAGGATACTCGTCTTACTGACTGGATTGTGCCTACTCTTCTCCATGGTCATAGTCTGTTTTGCCGACGATATTGTCCATCCCGTGAAAAGAGGAGACACCCTGTGGGACATCTCATCACAGTATCTCAACACCCCCTGGAAATGGCCCCTCGTCTGGGCACGGAATCAGGATATAACCAATCCTCACCTCATTTATCCCAATGATCTCGTGATCATCTCCAAAGACGGAGAAAAAACCATCATCAGGATCGTTCCTGCACCATCTCCAGAAACCGAACAGGCTCCTGAAATCGCTGCCTATACCCCTGAGGAACTTTCAGAGGAAAAAGAACACGCTATCGTTGTCTCTCCAAAATTTTCCACCTATATTTACAGTCCGAATATCCTTAAGGGCTCCGGAACCATCTTCAAAAAGCAGGATATCGGCGAACTGGCTTCTATTGATGAAGTTGTCATGATCAGAAAATCCGCACCCCTCGAAATGAACCAGGTCATCACCGTGGTTTCTCGGGTCCAAGACGTAAAGAGTGACTCAAAGGTCATCGGATATCTCTATAAAACCATCGGGATCGCCACAGTCGATGAACTCCATGGGAACATCGCAAAGGCACGAATCACCTATTCCAACCAGGAAATCCGATCTGGAGACATCATCTATGATGACCTCGCCTCAATCAGGCCATTCACCGTGACCGTAATCGAACCTTCGCTGACCGAATCCGGCAAGGTTGTCGACTTCTACGGCGGGGTTTCCGGCAGCAGCGCCCTCGATCTGGTCTTTGTTGATATGGGGAAGAGGCACGGTGTCGACAGGGGAGCTCTTCTGTCCATTTCCAAGGAAACAGTCCTGGATCAAGGCGCGGCAAGCTTCCGTGATTTCCAGGGTCTCGCCCTTGTACTGCAGTCTCTCGAAACCAGTGCCATGGGATTGGTTATCGACACCAAGGGCCCCATCGAGAGGAATTTCATCGTAAGCGGGGCACCGACGGAATAGAGTTCACTGCAGAATCAGGTGGTTCAGAAAGGAATGCCCTGAAAAGACAGGAGAGCGTCCAAGCCTTTCTCGTCCTTGCTGGTGAAGACAACGGCCATTCCTTCGTCGGTTTTCCGCACTACCCTTCCCTGAACCCAGAGCACCTTTCCAAAGTCATCGATATCCAGGCTTGCGATGACGTAGCCGTTCATATGTTCGGGCGACTCGGTCTCCACAAACATACCCGAGCGACTGATGTTTCTCACCCTCCCCATTTTATAGGACTGATCATCGGAACGATAACCCATAAGGATCTTCACATGTGCCCGTTTATGGTTCCTCTGTTCTTCCACTCCTCGATCACCTCCTAGGGGGTAATGGATTTCCCCTGCATGAAAAAACAATACAGCCCGAACTACTGCAGATGAGCATGCAGATAACCGAGCAACCTTGTGTTACATATACGAAAAACGATGCATTATTCAAGATAAAAGAACAAGGTCCACCGTTCTGAATCTCTAACAGAAGATGCCGGGATTCTTGACTGCACCCCACACCCCTGCACACGGAGCACCTCGTTGACACCCTGTGTGCAATACGATATACCTTCTCCCATGAAAATCCTCTATTCCGCCAGCGATATAGCACAAAAAGTCCAAGAACTCGGGCAAGAGATCTCTTCTGCATACAGGGGACAAGACCTGTTCATCGTGGGAATCCTCAAAGGAGGGTTCGTGTTCATGTCAGACCTTATCAGGCACATAGACTTACCCATAAAAATAGGTTTCGCACGGCTTTCCAGTTACGGGAATGCCGACTGTCCCCAATCGGAAGTGAAAGTCTTGGATGATCTCGAAGATGTCATTGAAGGGAAACACGTGCTCATCGTGGATGATATCATGGATACCGGAAACAGCCTGATTGCATTTAAAAAAAGGCTTGAAAAGAGAAATCCGGCCTCTGTGAAAATCTGCACCATGATAGACAAGACCTTCCGGAGGTGCTCCCTGATTACACCTGATTACTTCGGGTTTCGTTTATCAGACGGTTTCATTGTCGGTTACGGGCTTGACTATGCTGAGAACTATCGGGCTTTGCCCGATATTTATGTCCTTGATTCTATGGACAGGGAGGGCTCCCGGTGACCATTATCACATGCCCGAAATGCCAGAGCAGCTTCAAATTCGATCAGTCATCAGTGGGGAAACCCCGTGTGAAAATGCGCTGCAGCGTGTGCTCTCACGTCTTCATCCACATCATCGAAAAACAACCCACCATTGAAGAGGAGTTTGATTCCCTCATTCGCCAGAACGAATCGCCTGCCGAAACACAGGAAGAAGGTCTCGTCCCGTCCGAAGAGAGCTCTCAGGAGATCGCGGAAACCGACGAGCCCCCCCCACGCAAGGAACCCGGCGCCGACTATGAATCAGAAGTTCAACCCTCTTCCGTGATCAGGGAGATCGATTCCATCCTTGGAAAAGGTGCTGATATCGCTCCAGAGGAAGGGCTCGTCTCGAAACCAGAGAAAAGGAAGAAGAGATCCTCGTGGGTTTTTCTCTTTATTGCCGTCCTTGTTACGCTTGTCCTGGCTGGAGTGTGGTTTATCCGGGGTAATCTCCCCTTCTTTGGAGCGGCTCAAGATGAGCAGGAGCAACAGGTCATTGAAACGGGACCCTTCTTCTCTATCCCTGAACAGAGTATTACCTATGAACTCCTCACCAGCCCCAGCGAAGGTGCCGTGCTCGTAATCAAGGGCGTCATCGTGAAACTCTCCCAGAAACCCCTGCAGTCTGTTATGGTTCAGGCCCGGGTGTATGATCCTCAGAACAAGCTCATCGATACCCGCTCCGCCTTTGCGGGCATCGTACCCCACGCCTATGAATTCACCCGGAACAAGAGAGCGGATATCGATGCCTTGTTGAATGCTGAACCTGCCTCCACAGGCATCATCGCCTCGTCGCAGGAACTGCCCTTCGCCATCGCTTTCTACGGGAGACCCGCTCGTGAGGGGACGTCCTTTCAGGTAGAAGTGAAGGAGTTTCAGTGGAAATAAGACGGGAACGCATGAACAGAGAAGATGAAGCCCTGACTCGTTCTCTGCACTTTCATGAAACTCTCTGCCACTGTGGGCTGCAGCGGAGTACACGCCAAGGGCGATGAACATGATCATGCAACGGGACGTGACTGGCCTGCGAACTGCTGTACGCATCATGGCCATTGATTACGGCACGAAACGCTTGGGAGTCGCCATCAGCGATCCAGGGTGCACTATGGCGCATCCGCTGAAAACTGTTGCTGTCCACGCTGACGGCTCCCACATGGACGAACTCCTCAAGATCACCACAGACTATGAGGTGAAAAGAGTCATTGTAGGGCTTCCCCTCAACATGGACGGAAGCGTCTCCGAAATCGCCAGAGAAGTCATGTCGTGGGCCCAGAATCTCGAGATCTTCCTCGATCTTCCCGTGGAGTTCTTCGACGAACGCCTCAGTTCTTTCGACGCCCATGAACTGCTCATGGCACACCAGGTCAGAGGCAGGAAGCGGAGGAAGGTGGTTGATAAGATCGCTGCAAGCCTTATCCTCAAAGAATATCTGGATACCCACGGATCATGAAGACCCTTGTGCATATGACGTGCGCATTCACGGCAGGAGTCGTGGTGGTCTTTATCATCCATGCATATCTGTTCCTTACCACACCGACAGCTCCGGAAATGCCGCTGCAAATCGAAATCACTCCTGGCCAGAGTGCCTGGGAGATCTCCCGTCTCCTGGAGCATGAGGGCATTGTCACCGATGCCCCCATGTTCATGGCCCTGACGCTCGCAAGCTCTAAATACAGATTTCTTAAGGCCGGAACCTACATATTCGAAGGCAGGCATCTCCCCATGGAGATCATGGAAATCCTCTTCCGAGGAAAGACATTGCGATATCGCATAACCATTCCGGAAGGATCGACCATTTACACCATCGCCGATATCATCACCAACACTGGTCTTGTAACCAGAGAGGAGTTTGTCCAGAGTGCTCTCAGGGCCGAAACATCGTCGTTCTTCGATCTGGGCGCACCGTCAGTGGAGGGATTCCTCTTTCCTGATACCTATTTCCTATCACCCCATATGACACCTCTGGAGATCATGGCCAAAATGATCAACCGTTTCAGCGAACTCTATACCAATGACTTTGACGTTCGCGCGGAAGAACTTGACATGAGCCGGATCGAGGTGCTCACCCTGGCTTCCATCATCGAAAAAGAGGCTGTAGTTCATGAGGAAAAACCGATCATTTCATCGGTATTTCACAATAGATTGAGGAAGAATATGCCACTCCAGGCAGACCCGACGGTTGTATACGGTATAGACGGATTCAGTCGAACTATCCGACCGGAAGACCTCCTGAGAGACTCTCCGTATAATACCTACAGAATCAGAGGACTCCCTCCGGGTCCCATCTGCAATCCGGGTATTGCTTCCATCAGGGCGGCTTTGTGGCCGGCGAGTACAGACTACCTCTACTTTGTATCCAACAGAGATGGCACCCACTCGTTTTCCACCTCACTGAAGGAGCACAACAGGGCGATCAGAAGACTGTACAGAATCAGAGATTGACCCCAGGCCTTGGTCCCCTGCACCAGAATCTTCCTTTTTTATGCAACGAAAGCCGTGCTGTGAATCGTTTCTGAATCTATCCCATTCGGGCTCAGAGTGCCCGAGATTCTCTCAAGTTCGCCTGCAGAGGTTTCGATAATGCTAAGCATGGAACAAGTTCGTGCAGCTATTGTAGACGACGAAGATGAAATCCTCGACCTCATCGAACAGATCCTCAAAGAAGAAGGAATCCGAACAAAACGGTTTCATTGTGCCGAAGACTTTCTCTCAGTCGTTGAAAAGCAGGGTTTCGACCTCATCATATCTGACCTGATGCTCCCCGGTATCAGTGGCCTCGAACTCCTGCAGGAGATAACGTCGCGGAATCTGAATATTCCCTTTGTTCTCATAACCGGGTATGCATCCCTTGATTCTGCCATAGATGCTGTGAACAAGGGCGCCTTCTTCTATATCAAGAAACCCTTCAACATCGAAGAGATCCGGTTTGTCATTCAACGCTTACACCAGAAGAAAAACCTCATGAGGGAGATCGATCAACTCAAGGAAGAGATCAAGTGCCTTCAGGCGAAGTTGAAGCATGAAGTCCACGAGGTAAAGGAAACCCTGGAGTCTATCCCCGAACCCATGCGGCCTTTTTCTTTACAGGCTTCAGCAGACCTGGGCAAGGCCTTATCCGCAATCGAACACCTGGGAAGACTGAAGATTGATGGCCTCATTTCCGAGAAGGAGTTCGGAGAGTACAAAGGCAAGCTTCTGAGAAGGATCGTATGATAGTTGACAAGGTTCTCATCGTAGATGACGATCCCGGCATCCGGGAAACCATCTCTGATCTGGTCGAAGAACTGGGTTATACGGCTCGAACTGCCACCGATGGTGTTGATGCACTGACTCTTCTCCAGGATGAGTCCTACCTGTGCGTGTTCACGGACATCATGATGCCCAAGATGACAGGAATCGAACTCATCAAGAGAATCAAGGCATGGAACGTCTCTCTTCCCATCATCGTGATCACGGGTTACGCCTCACTGGAAATCGCCATTGACGCCATGAAGTATGGTGCATCCGATTTCATCTCGAAGCCTTTCAAGGTGAGCCAGATACAGCTCATGCTCAGCAAGGTGAAACGGGAAAAGTTGATCCTGGAGGAGAACAAGAAGTTTTCAGACACCCTTCAGCTCCATCGGCTCATCGATAATCTCGTGGGACAGCTGGAAGACAAGAATCAGGAAATTTCCTCGCTCCAGGCAATTTCAGAAAAAATCATCTCTCTCAAGGGTATCCGGGATTTAGTCAGTGCAATCGTCGATGTTTCTAAGCAGCTGCTCGAGGATTCGGAGGTACGATTCCTTCCTCTGAACAGAAAAACCTGGAGACTTATCGACCCTGAGAATGGACATGAGCATGTCATCGACAGCGAACTGCTCAAGGGCAAAATCGTGCGGAGAAACCACTCAGAAAAATATATTCCGAGAATCTTCAACACGATTTTCCCCCTCATGATCGAAGGCCAGGTTTTCGGGACCCTTGATATCCACTCGAACAGCATGCTCGGCGAGGAAAAAGAGGGAAAGATCAGCTATCTCCTCAATAGAACAGCGGAACGTATGGAAAATGTCGCTCTCTACGAGGGTCTCTACGAGAATATGCTCTCAACCCTGAACTCCATGGCCAAGATACTTGACGCCAGAGACCCACACACTTCCCAGCACTCGACGCGCGTGACGACGCTTTCTCTGGCAGTCGCATCATCACTCAACCTGCCCCAGGAGGAGCGCGATGTCCTCTCTATCTCAGCCTCACTGCACGACATCGGGAAGGTTGGGATTCCTGACAGCATTCTGCTGAAAACCGACAACCTCACGGATGCAGAATTTGAAGTCATCAAACGACATCCCGATATCGGGGCCGATATCCTCACACCACTGCCCCCAATGGCGCGGGAGACCGAGATCATCAGACATCACCACGAACGCTATGACGGGAAGGGATATCCCTCCGGCCTCAAGGAGAGAGAGATTCCCTATCTCTCAAGAATCATCGCTCTGGCCGATTCGTACGATGCAATGACCTCTGACAGACCGTACCGTAAAGGGCTCCCTGCAGAGAAGGCCTGTGAAGAGATCCGCGGGTGTATGGGAACCCAGTTCGATCCTGATATCGCAAGAGTGTTCATCGACAAGATCAGAGAGGAGTGACCTTAGAACGGCTTTTCCTTTTCCCCAGGGGGCTGCTCTGTCTCCGGGGGGAGGGTAAGATCCTGCTGACCTGCCCTCAATGTATTCAGCATGTGCTCAAGTGTATCGATGCGTTCCTTGAGTTTCTGATTCTCCTCGTAGAGCTGCAGGTTATCAGCAATGGTCGCACGCAGTTCCTCATTCTGCCTCTGAAGGGTATTCACCCTGTCGGTGAGGTGTTTCACCTGGTCAGACTCGCTGGACGAGACCTCCAGGTGCTTCTGCTCCAAGAGAGCAAGCTCGTTCTCCAGGGAATTCACCTGATCCTGAAGTCTCGCATTTCTGTGCTCCAGCGTTGCAATGTAGGTTATGGTCTGCTGGAGGGATGCCTTGAAGTCGATCTGTTCCGTGCTCTTTGTTCCCCAAAAGTAGTACCCAAGCACCAGGCCTACCAGGAAAACGAGAACTGGAAATATCAGTGGAACCATGGATTTCTTTTTTCCCTCTGCCATTATTCACTTCCCTGGGACCTGTCAGTAAGAAGAGTCTACGCCCGTGAGTCAATACACGTCAAGGGGGAGTTTTCACGCACCATTCCCTGAGATTGCACCACGTACGCAGCCACCCCTCCAGTACTGAAAAGCTGTTCTTCGGCTCAGAAATCACTCATGCTGCTCTTCGAGTCCTTGCCTGAGCGAGGATTATGTTTTATCAGAAACAAATGGATATCCTCTTTGTGAAACTCGGTGCCATGGGAGATGTGGTGAACAGCCTGCCACTGGCAGTTACCCTGAAGATCCATCTGGGGGCCCGGATACACTGGCTCGTCGAGCCTCTGAGCTTACCCCTCGTATCAGGTCACCCCTCTGTTGATTCTGTTATCCTCTTTGATAAGAATCGGCTTCCTCTATCTGTTCCAAAGATCATTATCCAGCTCTCAAAAGGGTACTGGGACATTTCCCTTGACCTCCAACGCACCGCGAAATCTTCCCTCATGTGCATGATCTCCCGGAGCACCAGACGAATCGGTTTCGACAGGCAGCGGTGTAAAGAAATGACCTGGATCATGCCCTTTGAACGCATCCCGAAAAGCGATCCTTCCGCTCACATGGTGTATCAGTATCTTGAGTTCGCGAAACACCTCGGTGTTCCTGATAATGATATCCGCTGGGAGATTCCCGTTACGGGAATACCATCGCATGCTCTGCCCCGAGAGTACCTGGTTCTCAACATCGGAGCCACAAAACCGGCAAACCGCTGGACCGCCGAAGGGTTCTCCAGCCTTGTGCGCGAATGCGTACAACGATACGGCATCCCCTGTGTCCTGACCGGCGGCCGAGAAGACGTGCAGTTTTCTCATGAGATCGAGACCATGGCAGGACAGGAGGTTATCAACCTTACCGGAAAAACATCCCTCCTCGAACTCAAAGAGGTTCTTGCAGGATCACACGCAGTAATCAGCTGTGACACCGGGCCCATGCATCTGGCGGTAGCCCTGGGGAAAAAAGTCATCGCACTCTTTGGTCCTGCCGATCCAAGGCGGACTGGACCTTTTGTCGGGGAAGTGATTCGAAAGGATCTTCACTGTTCACCATGCAACAGGCGCGTGTGCGACGATCCTGTCTGCATGAAATCCATCACTGCATCCGATGTGCTGGAAAAACTCAATGCAGTTCTTGCGAAGTAGGCGTGTGTCCTGCCTGGCTTATTTCTCGATCCACCCTTCGAACCGATCTCCCTCTGAAGAACAGTATAGGATGCCCCTTGTGCGGGAGAGTTCCCATACCCGGATGAAGACCTCCTTGGGGTTCTGTCCGGTTCTTGCCGCATAGGCATTGATGAATGACATTCTCTCGCCACGACTTACGAACCTCGGGATGCTCGTATTGATCTGAACCAGATTTTCGTACACCCTGTCCTTGGAAAGGTGCCTCTGTTGTCCTACTCGATCCGTGTCCAGAAAAAAGAACTCACGTGTTTCCGGGTCAATCTTGATGTTACACGCCTTGAGATCAGCATGGTAGATCCTGCGGGAGTGAAGGGTCCCAATCACGGAACCGAACGCGCGGGCAATTCCGATCCGTTCGTGCATGTCCAGTGTTCTGTATGATTCACCGATAAATTGATCGAGATCTTGGTGATCCAGGACAGAGGTAATGAGTGAACTCCTCCCATCTTTGAAAACAACCAACGCAACCGGACCGGCGGTCTTAATCCCATTGAAGACAAGTGTGAGGAGCCCCTTCCAGGATCTTCTGGCATATGGCTCTCCAAAGGGCCAGGATTTCCGGTACGATTTCACGCAGTACTGGTCCACCCTGCTCAGTTGCGTCTTGTCCTGGACCTTCAGAATATCGATACCGTTTGCCAGATTTGCTTCGTGCCGGGCAATGATGCTTTCCACATCGATGGCCTCCCCTCTGCGGATCCATGCCGAGAAATTCCCTGTTTTCAGAACCGTGGAGAAACTTCCTTCTCTCATGGACCGTTTCACCCGCTTCCTCACGTATCTCCTCTTTGTTCTCAGGGCCGACCGCACGATCTTGGCAGCCAACGTGGCAGAATCGTCGATGTGCTGAAACCCAACGAGATGTTTCTCAAGATCAGCAGGTGAGATATTGGATGCATTGAAAATCTGGGCAAATAGACGAATAATCTCCCTTTTCCCGATGCGGCCATGGGCGGAAATTTCATAGGCATCGATGAGGAACGCTCTGCCGGAACTGTCGAGAATGATGTTGCCCGGATGCATGTCGCGGTGAGAAAACCCGTGCTTGAGCAGGAGGACAGCCATCTCCAGCATGATTGTCCCCCGGATGGAAGGATCCACCTCCCAGAGGGATTGAGCTGGTTCAATGGCCCTGGTAATAAGTGCACTTGCTCCAGCATGCAGCATGTGACCCTGAATCTCGGGTACCGGGAGACCTTTTTCTTTTAAGCGACCGAGCATGTCCGCCTCTTTGAGGGTCTTCGGGAAGAATCTGTTCCTCATCCTGGACAGGAAGTCGCTTGCGTCGTAAACCTTACAGAAATACTCTGTGCTGCCCTGCTTCTCGAGAACAACGATCTTCCGCGATGACCGCTCCTGAAAGAGCTTCATGCGGTGATCCGGATAGTTCCTTCGAATGACTTCGTAGATGGTAATGGCCTCTCTCCCTCGCGCGGGATGTTGCCCGGAGTTTGAGCACAACGGATTCCCACGCTGTGACACGTTCTTGTGTCATCACCGATTCACTCATGCATGCCTTGTGACGTGCTCTTCCTCCCTGTTTTCCAAAAGAGTCCTGCAGGCATCCAAGACACTGGAAACCGGAAGATTCTCCATGCACTCCCTGTGGCTGCAGGGTGTTCTGATGTAGCAGGGAGAGCAGGAGACCTCCTGTTTTACCACGATGCTCTTTGTATTTTGAGGCCCGACATAGAACGGGTCTGTGGGGCCGAAGAGCCCCACAACCGGTATGTCAAGGGCCGAAGAAAGGTGCATCACCCCTGAATCTATCCCCACAAACAACCTTGCACGTGTGAGGAGAGAGCAGAGTTCCCTCAGTGACATTGCTCCGGTGAGGTCGAGCAGTTCTTCTGATGCGCGTGAGAATCCTCTGATTTCCCGGTAGTGTGAACTGATGAGAGCAGCGCAAGCCCTTGAGTCGTTACCTCCCACGATAACCGGAGTGAGAGAAGCGTGCTCGCGTAACGCTACCATGAGTTCTGCAAATTTCTTCTCGTCCCACGCTTTTATGAGCCGTCTCTTGGACGCACCGGGCGAGATCACGACAAATCTCTCCGGCAGATCACCCCGATATGCCGAGTCACTCACCCGCAAGAGCCCCACATAGCTATCCCGGCTTGGAATGATCTCCAGCAGCCTGAGAAGCTTCGCATTATTGTACCAGCTGTTGTGACCCTCGAGGGTTTCCTTCACATCCAGACACATGTCCCAGGGAAACGTGGCAAAGCCGGCAGAAACCCTCGCGTTGATTGCTGCGGCCAGTGTGAGGGCTCCTTCTGATCTTGAAAGGCAGAGCACAAGATCGTAACGCTCTCTCCTGAGAGCCCTGGCAAGCCTGAACCATGGCACGCTTCCCTGATCGCGCACAATGAAACGATCGACGAAAGGGGAGTCTTCCAGGAGATCCTTGAGCGCGGGCCTCAGAATGGAATCAATCCGGGCGCGGGGGAATCGTTCACGGAGCGAAGCAAGTAGCGGCAGAGAGAAAAGGAGATCGCCGATCTGATTGAGATGAATTACCCCTATCTTCGTGCATTCCATGGACATGCTACAGAAAGAAATTATCGTCCTCGACCTTGGTCAGGGACCGGACGCTCTTTCGAGAGGTGATGAACTTCTCGATCCACCAGTTCACGTGATGGTAGAAACATACCACCACATCACATTCCTTCGCTGCATCAAAGTTCCTCAGGGAGCGTTCGAGGTTGGCCTGCGTCTGCTCAAAGTTCCCCGCAGATTTATACCCATCTTCGCTCCCGATTCTTCCCAGATCAACTCCTCGCAGCGCGGGACAGTGGAAAATACCGGACGGAGCGATCACTGTCCGGAAAAACTGACTGTGGCACACCTGAGGTTGAACCTTGAGTTCATGGACCTTCCTGTTCAGCATCGCATCAAGATTGATGCTCTCGAGAATCTTCACACCGTCAGATGCCTCATGCCTGGCTTTTTCCAGATTCCGTGTAATTTCATCAATGACCTGTGTTTCATGCTCTTCATCGGGCTGACTGAAGATCGACTCCTTCAGAGATCCATCAAGGCGCAGGAGACACGGTTTGAAGGAAATATAGTCGAAGTGGTTCTCGCGTGCCAACCTCACCGCTTCGGGAATCTCCTGAACATTTTCGCAGAGTTCATAACCATTGATGAGAATGCCTTTCCACACGATCACGAAGGAGTATCCCAGGGAGAGGGCACTGTTGGCATTCTTGATCTCAGAAGCATCACCGAGAATCTTCTCGAGGCTGATTCGGCCTCGTGGTCGGTGGGACTTGAAAAAAGTACTCTCGCGAGCCGCATCGAGGGACAGCCTCAGCCAATCACCTTCCTTGAACGCATCCGCAACGGATGCGACCCTCTCGAGACGGGAGCCGTTGGTGGCAATGCCGATCTGGAGGCCCTGCCGGGAAAGGAACCTCACAAGCTCTTCGAAGTTCTTATGAATGGTCGGTTCTCCACCGCCGATGAGAATCACCGAGAGCAGCCCGTTGTTCTGCAGTGTCTCGATGCTCCGCTTGATCGTGTCGAGATCAAGATAATCACCGGTGTTGAGCATCCGTGAATCCACACAGTGGGGGCAGGAGAAGTTACATGCCGTTGTAAGATCCAGGTTGACCGAGATCGGTCCACGTCGTGGAAACACCGGCTGTCCCGATGATGACCGCACCTTTCTCTGCCAGGAGATGTACTCCTTGAGAGATTCGATGACTGAAGCCTGCCTGAGTTTTGCGCTGAAATCGTGCTCTCTCTCTTTGAGTTGTTCCATACTTACCCCTTGGTCTCCATCGTATATTCCCTGTAGATATCCTGCAGCAGGGAAGACGTTTCAAGAATATGCTCCGTATCAATCATGGGCTGTGAACCTGTATTCAACGCAGTTATGAAATCACCCACTGATAGCTCGAGAGGATCCGGTATTTTCAGGGTTTTGTCGCGGTACGTCAAGGAAATAGTGTATGTAGAAGGTTCAATGTTCCGGTGGACAATCCTCCCGTTGAATCCGTATGAGAAGCTCCTCGGTTGATACTCCTCCTGTTCCAGTTCCACCACGACTGAACACCGGCCCCAAAGAGAGGCGTAGAAAAATTTGATCAGAAGCCCTGCGTCTGTTTCCATCAGGCTGAGATCTTCTATCTTACCCGGGCCCACACGTGCGTGCATCAGGCTTAGAGCATGGGGCAGAGACTCGGGAATCATCGCCCGTCCTCGCATCAGGGGAGAAAGGTGGATAAAAAAGCTCTCGATCTCACCTGGAGAAAATCTTCCACAGAGTGCATCATAAAACGGCAGGGAAAATGGCCACTGGGAATTCATGGCGATCCTGATCCCACGGGAGGAGGCCTGATCAAAGAGATCGGTGAGAAAGCGCTCATGTACCTCGGCACCAGGGGAGATTATGGGCTTTTCGCAAAAGATATGAACTCCGGCATCAACACACTGCTGCAGGTACGACACGTGGGTCGGTCCGGGAGAGGCGATCACCACGGCATCGGGCTTCTGCTCAGAAATCATGCGGGAGAAGTCTGTATATGCCGAAGCCTTGATTCCATACCGTCGCAGGTGATCTGCAGCCGCCGAGGTGGTCTGCTCAGAGGTCCCGAGCACTGCAGTTATGGAAGCTCCCCGGGCATGAAAGTATCTGGCGATGAATTCCCCGATACCGTTGTTTCTCCGTGCAGCACCGATGATAGTCACGTCCATGGACAACTTCATTACCACAACTTGATCCCATGTCAAAATCCAAGGTCCTTTCTTTCACTTGGCATCCCAAAAAATATCGTATAGGTAAGAATTTGAAGTGCAGGCCGATCACCAGAACCAGAGGAGCGTGCCACGGCATACGCCCTGAACATGATTCCGAGATCTCGGCGCTGTTCTTCGTTCACCCGCAGAACCGGGCATTTCTCTTTAAAGGTGAGCCAGATGGTCAGCATCATCATCGTTACCATGGGTCATGACGAGCTTCTTGACCAGTGCCTTTCCTCGCTGAAAACCCACGTGAGGTGTGCCTACGAGATTATTCTGGTAAACAATGCTCCGGATGCTCTCCTGCCAGACAATGATGTTTCCGTGACCATCATCGAAAACGGCAGGAACTTGGGTTTCGCGCGTGCCGTGAACCGAGGACTCATACGGGCAAAGGGAGATGTAGTTTTGCTCCTGAATTCCGATGCCGTCCTTTCCTCCGACTGTATCACCCCCATGGAAAATTTTCTTTCGGAGAATCCACGCTGCATGATCTGCGGTCCTCAACTCGTCTTCCCTGATGGAAGGCTCCAAAATTCCGTGGATGTGATCCCGAACCTCTTCACACAGGTGGTAAACAAATCCTTGCTCAAAATCCTGTTCCCACGCCTGTATCCCAGCAAGCGTTCGGGATTCACCCGGTCTGTTGAAGTGCCCTCCGTGATCGGCGCATGTATGATGATCAAGCGACAGCTCTTCGATCTCATCGGGATGCTGGATGAAGGCTTTTTTTTCTACCTTGAAGAGACAGATCTCTGCAAACGTGCCCGTGACAGAGGTTTCGAGGTGTGGCACCTCCCCCACCTATCGGTCGTGCACCACCAAGGTGTCACCGCGAAAAAAGCCAATCTCAGGAGAAATGTGGAATTTCACCGTTCCCTCTTCCGATTTTTCCGCAAGCACAAGGGATCATGTCAGTATTTCGCTCTGTATGGACTCACGATAGCGAAGCTCTTCTTCGAAAGCCTGGGACACCTCTTCATGGCATACAACCCGGCCTTCAAGGACAGACTCAGAAAATCATGTTCCCTTCTCCTGTGGCATCTCCTCGGACAGCCCCGGAGCTGGGGAATGGAACCGTGCCCGAGAAAACATGGGTTCCACTTCGCAAATAGGTATACCTGGTATCTCAAGCCCAAAACATCAATCCCTGCCGAGGTTCACGATCCTGATCGTTTCATGGAGACCTTCAGCACCACGGTGGTGAACCGTTCAAAAACCTCCCTTGTCAAGTGCGGTCAGCTCGGAGCAGAGACTATCTTCTTGAAAAGGTACAACTACAAGGGAATCAGAGACAGTCTGAAGAATCTCTTCAGGAAGAGCAGAGCACGACGGGCGTTCGAGGCATCACTCATGCTCGAGGAGCTCGGGATTGCCACCCCCGATGTCCTGTTCTCCTGCGAAAAGAGGTTCTGTGGAGTTCTCCTCTCATCGTATCTGGCAACGAGATACGTCCATGCCCCTGACCTTGCAACATACCTCAAGGATACGTCGTGTGTAGGAACTTCTCTCCCGAGAATTGCACAATTTGTCAGGGGTATCCATGAAATGGGTATCGTCCACACGGATTTCAAGGCCGAGAATCTACTCATAGGCGATGATCAAATCTATCTCATCGACCTGGACAGATTGCACCGGGTACGCTATCCAAGTCTGTACCTCATCGCAAAAAACCTGAGTTATCTCAACGTGTCCCTGGAAAGAGTCCTGCCCGAGGAAATCAGATGCTCCTTCCTCCAGCTCTACCTCTCGGGGAACACCTCCCTGGAAGCCAGACGAAAAGAACTGATCTCACGTATCACCGCATATTCGAACAAGAGACGCCTCAAACGTGGAACCCCATGATTTCTTCGAGGCGGGCCGGGAAAAGAGTTTCTGTATGCTGCCCAGAGTCCACGCTCTCGTAATGAGTATTCTCAACAGCAGAAAAATCATCCGGTATCCACAAACCACCACAGGTTGACACGAAAAACAGAAACTGGGAACCAGGTGCCGATTCCTGCTAGTGAGCCGTTGTTTTCCAGAGCACTGCTCATCTCCTGCTGGAGAAATACCTGCCGAAAAAGCTCCCTGCAATGAGTGAGGCGACTGAAACCGGGAAACACAGCAGGAGCAGGTCGTCACGTGAAGAGAGCGTGAGAAACAGGGCAAGACCACCGCCGCTGATTACCGCGAGGAGAGCGCCGAAGTGATGCAGTCTCATGGTGTGAGCATAGAACCCGAAAACAACGGGAATGAACAGTCCGCCTGAATAAACTGTGTAGGCGAGCAGCAGGGAGCTGATAATCCCGCGTGCATCCATCGCGATGGCAAGGGAAAGGATTCCAATAATCAGTATCACCACCCGGGAAAGAAAGATGAGCTTCGTATCTGAAAGCTCTTTCCCGAGCAACGGCTGGATTACATCGGCTGTGATCATCATGCTCGTGGTGAGCAGGCAGGTGTCTGCCGAAGACATGACGGCGGCGAGCAGGGCCGCAATTACCAGGGCATTGAGCCCAGTCGGCAGCAGGAACATGACAAGGGATGGGAATGCACTCTCGGGGGGCACTTCGGGAAGCATGATCCGTGCGGACATCCCTATCAGGGCAAGAGAAAAAGCCAGGGGAATCATGATAAGCGCCGCCACAAGGCTCGCTCGACGTGCAACCCCCTGTGACCGGGCACAGAAGAGACGGGAATAGATATCGGGGCCCACGATAAAGGTGGTTCCGACAAAGAGACAAAAGAGCACGAGGTCATGAACAGAAAACGTTGGCGATGTCGGAAATGAGAGATGGCCCGGGGGAAGGTTCGCCGCCATGGACGCTATGCCTCCTGCGTTCACGAGACTGAATACCAGACAGATGAAGACCCCGGCCAGAATGATGATTAACTGGATGAAATCGGTCTTCAGGATGGAGTACTGCCCCCCCAGAGTGGTGTAGAGAATGCAGACCGCCGAGATGAGCATCATGGATATCTCGAGATCGACCGCCCACAGGGTTGTGAGGATCTTGCCACCGGCGATGATCTGTGCAGCGATGATCCCGATCCAAGCCAGAGAAATGAGCAGGGAGGCGATCACCTTGACGGCCTCACTCCCATACTGTGCCTTCAGGATTTCCGGCAGGGTGTAGACTTCATAGGATCGAACTTTTCCTGAAAGCCAGAATGAGAGCACCAGCAATCCTCCCGCCCCGACGAGCATCCACCAGGCCCCGACGAGCCCTCTGCTGTATCCCAGTCCCACTAGGCCTAACGTGCTGGATCCTCCCACAATTGTTGCAAGGAGAGAGCCGCTCACGAGTGACGTCGTTCCCGACCTGTCACCCACATAGAAACTCGCTATGTTCCTGATCTTGCCGAAACTCACAAGACCGATTGCAAGCATGCCCACCAGGTACGCTCCAATGACGACGCTTTCAATCATGGGTTCCTCGGCAGGGAAGTTATGGAAAGATCTCCTGAAAGGCTCCTCCTGGAGAAGATTGGCTCATCCTCAGCAAGGGGCAGATAAACGAGTAAAGATCTGAGAACTGCTGTGTTACGAATCAAAGCCAACTCTCAATCCTTCTGATTTGTCCATGCTCTCTGCTTCCAGCGGAACGAATGCCATGATCTCGAGCCATGGCGCAGGGGCACAGCCTCCCTTTTCATCAGAGGTGTCACTGACTCTACCAATTCAGACTGGTCTTCTGCTCTAAAAACACCTAGCCACTTCCCCGTAATCCTGTCAAGAGAGGGAAGGTTCTCATCTCTGCACGTTCCCGTGGACTGCAGCGAACGTACGTATCCGAACTGCCCCGCGAAGAGTCTGCACCAAAAAATATTTCGAAACAGGGCTCTATCTCTCTCATTATCTCTGTGCACCGGATAGAGGTATCCCGGGTGATCTCATTGAATCTGAGGAAGGCGCTTTCAGCCTTCGCGGTTTTGTAGTACAGAAAGACAGTGGACGGAAAACGCTGGAGAGAGAAGCCAGCCTTCGTTTTACGGTATGTTCATCTCAGGGCGAGATGACCATGTTGAATGAACGGCATGGGAATACAAAAGGAGCATTCCTTATGAACAGTCTCATGAATGCGAAACAGTACGAGGAGAGTCTGAGAAAGCTTCAGTTGAAGGTGTACCTGTTTGGAAAAAGGGTTGAGAACGTGGTGGACAATCCCATCATCAGGCCATCCATGAATGCGGTGGCGGCCACCTATGAACTGGCGCACAGGCCTGAATACGAAGACATCATGACCACACGATCACACCTCACGGGAAAAAAGATCAACCGGTTCACCCACATCCACCAGAACAGGGATGACCTGGTAAAAAAGAGTAAAATGGGCAGGCTCCTGGGTTCACAGACTGCCTGCTGCTTCCAGAG
Organism: Deltaproteobacteria bacterium; assembly: GCA_011046135.1. Lineage (GTDB taxonomy): Bacteria > Desulfobacterota > Desulfomonilia > UBA1062 > UBA1062 > DSBG01. Next base: position 58,442 of record DSBG01000092.1, on the reverse strand, counting down.
GTGTGTGGGTATGGACGCCATGAATTCCCTGTCCATCACCACCCATGCCATCGATGCCAGGTATGGGACGGAGTACTACGGGCGATTCCTGAAGTATCTCGAGTATGTTCAGGAGAACGATCTGACCTGTGACGGCGCCATGACCGACCCCAAGGGAGACCGGTCAGTCGCCCCGAGCAAGCAGCTTGATGAAGATGTCTTCGTACATGTGGTCGAAGAGCGGCCGGACGGGATCGTGGTCAGTGGCGCCAAGGCCCACCAGACTGGCGCAGTCAACTCGCATGAAATCATCGTCATGCCCACCCTCACCATGAGGGAGGAGGACAGAGATTATGCCATCTCCTTTGCACTGCCCAGCGATACAGAAGGGCTCACCTACATCCTGGGCCGCCAGTCCTGCGACACGAGAAAACTCGAAGGTATGACCTTTGATCGCGGCAACCTCTTCTACGGTGGCCACGAGGCCCTCGTGGTGTTCGACAAGGTCTTCGTTCCCTGGGAGCGCGTATTTATGTACAAGGAATATGACTTCACCACCCAGCTCGTGGAAAACTTCGCCGCTTATCACCGACAGAGCTATGCATGCAAGGTGGGCGTTGGCGACGTGCTCATCGGCGCGACCCAGACCATCGCAGAGTACAACGGGGCACACAGGGCATCCCATATCAAGGACAAGATCGTTGAAATGAATCACCTCAACGAGACGCTCTTCTGCGGGTGCATTGCCTGTGCTGCAGAAGGTCACCGGGAGCCGAGCGGAACCTACCTGGTGGATGTGCTGCTGGCGAATGTCCACAAGCAGAACGTGACGAGATTTCCCTATGAACTCGCGCGCCTTGCCCAGGACGTCGCTGGTGGCCTGCTGGTCACCCTGCCCTCGGCCGCTGATTTTGACTCACCGGAGGTCGGAAGGTGGGTAAAGAAGTACTACAGGACAAGGGCCGACATCCCCACCGAGCATCGGGCGCGGATTCTACGGCTCATCGAGAATATCACAATGGGAACTGCCGCTGTGGGGTACCTGACCGAGTCCATGCACGGGGCAGGCTCTCCGCAGGCCCAGCGCATCATGATCAGCCGGCTGATCAACATGAAGCACAAGCAGAAAATCGCAAAAGAACTGTGCGGGATCGAGAAGGGAGACCAGATCGGGTGAAAATGCCTGGAATAACGTCGCGCGAAGGCTTTCGGCACAGAGATGATGGGAAGAATGCCGTGAATCAGCCAAAAGAAGTCGTGATCGATCGCAGTGCGATCCTCACCCTCTGCAGAAAAGAGGTTCACCCTCCTCGCTGTCGTTGGGTGCCGACCCGGCAGAGTTCCTGTCGGGTTTCCCACGGGGGATATCCTCGATGAAACGCTTCCTGATACCACTCCTTTTCATGGTCATCGGTATCGCCGACTTCATCTACGGCATCCTAAGAAGCGATGCCATGAGCCTGGCCATTGGAGCACTGCTGGTGGGTATTTCTCTGTACATCATCTACAAAGACGCCGTCTCGTCACCAAACTAGGCTCACACGGCCCTTGATGATGCACGCATCCCGGGCATGATCACGGACAGCCGAGAAAACAGAAGCTGATACGGGGAGAGACCTTCGGCAACAACCTGGGTGAAGTGATCAGTCCGTCTCTTTAAAAGATTGAACCCGATACGTGAAGACCTCGAGATTCCTGTTTCTCCATGCGTCAGAGGAAAGGCCTGCTTTCCTGCACAGGTTGGAGAGAAAAACCTCCTTGTCAGGGAGCTGTTCCCATACCTGGGGAAGAAAGGTCGCCGAGGCAGAACCGAGGCTGATGATGACTCCATCCTGACCAGGCGTCAGTTTTGAAAGCAGGTCAGAACTGTCGGTATACATCAGGGGTATGGGTTGTGACAGAATACTGACTTCAATCTGCACCCTGTCGAGCTCATCAGGTGAGAGAGCCCTGAATCGCGGGTCATGGAACGCGGCATTGAGGGCATTGCGCCTGACACCATCGAGAAGGGATTCCCTGGCCTCAAGGCTTCCGATGCATCCCCGCAACTGTCCCTTCTCAGACAGGGTGATAAACGTTCCCTTTCTTTCCTGAAGCGCTTCATCTCTTTGAATAGATGAGGAAGACGGGGTTTTCCCTTCCATGCCGAACCGTTCTTCGAGGGTCCTTCGTGCGAGGGCCACCAGCTGGCGGCCTTGATCTTTGCTCAGTTCTTTATCCATAGTCTATCCTCCGGGGAGCGTGAAAATCTCTTCCACCCCAGAAATGGATGTTCCCTTGGACACCACGACCTCGAGGTGTCTCCTCCTGCAGGAGGGTTCATGGCAGGAGCTCAACATGCGACATCACCGGCAGAGCAGAAAAAGCCCCCTTCGACCCCATCTTTTCCTCAAAAAGATGTTCCCTGGAGCAACCATGCATTCTCTGGTGAAAATGATCAAGCGCCAAATGTTCCTCTCGTTCACCATAGTCACGATCCTGGGCAATCTCCTGGTCGCTGAAGAGGTTTGGGAACGAAGCGCCTCACCGCCTGGTTACCGGAATCCCTCACCGTGGCACCTGAGTGGTACTAAAGTGAGCAGATGCCCCCGGGGCTCGTGACTGTTTCTCACGCAACCCCGGCGGAAAGGGGCTCGTCTCTCCTGGCATCCAGGAGCTCGCAGACGGTAGCCTTGAGCTGTGAGAAGTCATGCGATTTTACGAGGTATGCGTCAGCAGCCATTGTCAGCGGGTTTTCCCTGTATCCGGAATAGGCTGAATGGATGATTACAGGCTTTTCGAGACGTGACTTGAGAATATGACCCATGGTATCGATCCCGTCCATCTTCGGCATACGGATGTCCATAATGATGAGATCCGGCTCTTTATGTCCGCTGTTTGTCAAGAGAGACATGGCCTCGATTCCGTTGCGTGCCGTCACGACCTCATACCCCTCATCCATGAGCTCATCCCTGATGAGCACCTGAAGAAGCTCGTCATCCTCCACCAAGAGTATTTTTCTCATATCACCTCTCCCTCTCGTTTCTGCTCCAATACATACACACGCCCCTCATAGTACCTGCCTGCCGTGATCAGGATCATTTCACGCAAGCACACGATCACCCTGCTCCATGATAGCGCTCTCCCTATGCATCCTCTTCTGCAGGAAGAATGCCAGCATACCATTCAAGAAATTGCCATGTGATTTTATTTGGTTACTGGGCCACACAGAACGCTACCTGATGCTGAAGGTTCTCCCTCGTCCATATCGTCAATAGATTGACTGCTCTCCCATCACTGTGTCGTCAGATAGTATGATCCTGCAGAACCGCTCGTAAGCCGAACCCATTAAAAGATGTACGAGGAGGCTACAGCTGTATTTTTCGAGCAGTATCAGTAGGTAATGGAGTCGACAGCCTGCTTCTTGGAACGAATCAGCACATGGACCCGGTTTGGGATACAAATAATGCTCTCATGCGCCCCAGAGATTACCCCCATATGAATGCAGAGTTTGTTGGGACAGGGTGAAGACAGCATACGGACGGTTCCCCGTGAGGTCTCGACAATGCTCTTCCCGAGGGGACCAGGAAGATGTATACGGGTATCAACATCCAGGGAGAGTTCCTGCTGGAGACCCTCTCTGGTATAATAGGCAACCACAAGATCGTCATTGTCACTGCGGTTCAGGACTGCAGCCCAGAGGAGTGAAGCCGCCAAGATGGTACTGATGAGGATGATATCAGGTCCTGTGAGACGGAGCTTCATATACACCCTGTTACTACCCTGAAACTCATCGGAGTTCAACCAGTGGTCCAGATCTCGTGACTTCTTGACCTCGGAGAGATGACCATCTATAGTGTCACATAGTCATGGGAATCGACATGCTTACAAAATCCGGAATACGGGTAACAAGCATTTCGGAAAAGATTCATGTCATTCACGGAAAAAACAGGGGAAGATCCCCCTTTTCCCATTCGTTTCTCATCCTGGATACAGCGCATGTCCTTTTTGATTCGGGGTGTGGTCTGGATGTCTTGGAAACGGTGATCAGAACGTGCGGCATAGATCTCGTCGTCAATTCCCATTCCCACCCTGACCATACAGCGGGAAACTGGTTGCTGCAGGAGCTCTGCGATCCCGGGATTCTTGTTCCCAAAGAGTGCTCGGATAGCATTTCCAGCGCGGAATTGCTCGGATACAGATTCGTGGGAACAGAACTCGCTGCTCTGTGGAGAGAACGCTACCTTCCCGTCACCGGCTTCAGGGATTTTTCCCTCAGTGAGAGCTTTTCCCACGGTCGGGAGGTGATTACGGGGTCGCTGAGATTCATCGCGGTGCACAGTCCGGGACACCTGCTTGATCACTACTGCTTCTATGAACCCGATGAAAAGATCCTGCTCGGCTTCGATATCGACCTGAGTCCCTTTGGGCCCTGGTATGGTCACAGGGAATCAGACATTCCCACGTTCAGGAAATCCATCGAACAGGCGTCAACGATGCCGGTGACGACATACTTCTCCTCCCATGCCAGACCTGTCAAAGGCCCCTATGTCAGCAAGCGCCTGGAGTCATACGCCTCGATCTTTGAGGCGCGTAACAGTATCCTCTGCCACTGTATCCCCAGAAATAAGCCCGTTAACCTGACATCCCTCGTGGACAGATCACCGTTCTATGGAACAGACCATTCCGTGGGTGATCTCATCCTGAGATATGGGGAGGAACAGATGATCATCAAGCATCTTCAAAGGCTTATCGATGACAGCCGGGTGATCGAATCAGAAGACGGGTTCATGCTGAAGAGCTGATTCACGCAACCTCCGTCACCTGAGGATCCGAGGAGGGTTACCCGCTCCCTGTAACCCATCAAAAGATGTGTCTCCTCCAGAATACATTGAGCACTACCCCGATACAGAAGAGGCTCACCACCATGAAAGATCCACCATAGCTTATGAAGGGCAGGGGCACTCCCACAACGGGGAACACCCCGATGGTCATGCCGATGTTGATGGCGGCGTGAAGGGTGAAGTATGCGGCAATTCCCATGCACAACAGGGCACCAAACCTGTCTTTTGCCTTCAGACCGATGGATATGATCTTGGTGATGAGAATGATGTACAGGATGATGACTACGGCAGAGCCGATAAATCCCCATTCCTCTGCGACCACGGAGTAGATGAAGTCCGTATGGTGTTCGGGGAGAAAGCGCAACTGGGTCTGTGTACCCTGAAAAAGTCCCTTGCCGTACAATCCACCCGAACCCACGGCGATCTTTGACTGTATCGCATGGTATCCGCTCCCCAGGGGATCCCGGGAAGGATCGAAGAAGGAGAGAATCCGCTTGCGCTGATAGTCTTTCAGCAAGAGCCACAGAAAGGGAAGGGCCGAAAGAAAGATCGCTCCCAGGGAGAGAACCGTTGATTTCCTGATCCCCAGCAGCAGGAGCATTATCAGGGAAATGAACAGTACCATGCAGGCTGTCCCGAGATCCGGCTGAGCAAGGATGAGCCCTGTGGGGACAAGGATGATTCCTGCAGGAATGATGAGTTCCCTGAAGCCGAATTCTGAGATGTGCTTCTTGGTCTCTCCCAAGAATCCGATCCAGATGATGAGGGTGATTTTGGCGAGCTCAGAAGGTTGGATCCCGACTGGACCCAGGCTGATCCACCGCCTGGCGCCAGATATATCCCTGCCGATGAAGAGAACCAGTATGAGGCTGGCGAGCACACAGAAGTAGATGACCCATGCAGACCGGAGATAGACCCGATAATCCAGGAAGAAGGCAACAAACAGGAAGCCTGTTCCGATGGCAATCCAGATGAGCTGTTTGAAGAAGATGGTCATGGTTGTGACTTCCGTCGCGCTGTACAGGGAGAGCAGCCCGATGGCCACGATGGAATAGGTGGTCAGGAGGAGACCCCAGTCAATATTTCCCGTTATCTTCGCGTACCTGCTCACCCGAGGTCCCCTTCAGAAAGTAGTATCCCTTGATCACGTCACGCACGATGGGTGCTGCAATGCTCGAGCCGCTTCCACCATGTTCCACTACCGCCACTACCAGTATCTCAGGGTTGTTCACCGGTGAAAACCCGAAAAACCATGCATGATCTCGATACCGGTAGGGTATGTCTGCCTGATCAGGGAGCCTTGAGGCGTAGCCACTAACCACCTGGGCTGTTCCGGTTTTTCCCCCAATGGAAAACATGGGGTCACGGATACCTCGTGCGGTTCCTCGTTCTCCCTCAACGACACTGCGCAATCCTTCCTTGATGAGATCCAGGTCTGCGGGAGAAACATCGAGAACCATTTCCAGCTTCACTGGCGTCGAAGCAAGGATCTTCGGTGTATAGAGCCTCCCCCCGTTGACCAGTGCGCTCATGATCTTCGCAACCTGCACAGGGGTAACCAGCGTATATCCTTGTCCTATTGCTGAGATGATGGTTTCGCCGGGAAGCCATGATTTTCCGAATCGTGCACGTTTCCACTCGGGTGATGGAACAACCCCGGAGGCTTCATCACCGAAATCGATTCCCGTGGGTCTTCCAAACCCGACGTATCGTGAAGTCTCTGCCATGCGATCGATACCGAGCTTTTCACCGAGGATGTAGAAGTAGACGTCGCACGATTGACTCATCGCCTCGAGAAAGGCCAGAGCCCCGTGCCCCTCGGGCTTCCAGCACCGGTAGGTCTGGGTTCCCAGGACATAGTGTCCCGGGCAGTTGATCTCCTTTTTCGGATCAACGATCCTCGCGGAGAAGGCAGTCAGGGCAACGACGGGTTTGTAAACGGAACCTGGGGGATAGAGCCCCCTGATTGCTCTGTTCTCAAGAGGGTGAAGGGGATCGGAGGTGATCTGATCCCATGCCTCGGGTGCCATGGGAGAGAGAAACATGCTGGGATCGAAGGAAGGTGAACTCACCATGACCAGAACCTCACCGGTGGAGGGAACGATCGCCAACACCGCTCCTGCGCGTCCTGCCATAGCCAGCTTGGCAATGGTCTGAAGCTCTTTATCAATGGTAAGGACAACTGTTTCACCCACCACGGGCAGCCGCTCATCGATGACCCTGATCTTTCTGCCCAAGGCATCCACCTCAAAGACTCTGGCGCCCTTTTTCCCCCGCAGTATCTTTTCACAGGCCAGTTCTACCCCACTCTTGCCGATGAGGTCTCCCCGCTGATAATCCTTGGTTCCATGGACATTGAGTTCTCTTCGGGAGATCTCCCCGAGAAAACCGATCACGTGGGGGGCAAGATCTTTAAAAACGTAATCCCTCTCCGGGGTGACATCGATGGAGATACCGGGAAGATTGAAAATCTCTGATTCGATTCTCGCGACTTGATTGAAGGTGATATCCCTGGCGAGAAAGACCTGATCGTACGGACGCGTCTTGGAATCACTGATCCTGTCTTCAATCTCAGTTTCTGTCTGTTCCAGGATCCGGGCAAGATCCTGGGAAATCGTACCAATATTGGGAACATCTTCGGGCATCATCATCACGTTATATGCTGGCCTGTTCTCCACAAGGACCACACCTCCCCTGTCCATCACCTTCCCGCGCGGAGCATGGATACTCACCATCCGGATACGGTTGTTTCGAGAGAGACTCTCATAGTAGGAGCCGCTGATGATCTGCATACTGAAAAGCCGAACGAGGAGAACAGCAAACAGAAAAATCACGAATATCGTGAGAATCTTGGAGCGGGCATTGATCTCTTCATTCAGGTGTGGAGGGGGGAGGTTAGGATTCATAGGTACTCTTGAGGTGACGCACCAGAGTCGCCATGATCGGGCTCATACTCCCGGTCAGGACTGCTCCGAAAAGAAGCGCCCCCAGATTCGTATCAATAATGCTGCCCTGAACTGAGGCAACAACCGCCGTTGTCGTGACCAGGAAAAAGAGAAATCCGATGGTGAGCTGGGTAAATACGTTTTCCAGGTAGACAATATTCTTGAGCAGATCAATACAGAGGTAGGTAAACACGTACAGCAGAGGCAGGTACCCGAGCCGTGCGCCGGAAAAAGCCTGGAGAAAAAGGGATGCGAGGATGACAAAGGGAAATCCCTGGGAGTAGGGGGTATGGATGATGAGACCGATAATCATGCCAATGAATAAATCAACCCTCAGGGGCGACCACAAATGGGGGATGACGGTCGCCTCAACAAAGATAACCACGAAGAGAATCCCGAACAGACTAATCTGCAGCTTCCACATGTGGACCCAATCCGAAGACGATCTCGATCTTTTCCATATTGGCACTCGGGGAAATCAGGATCTGAGCAAACATCTTGTTCTCGTCAGTGGTAACCTCCTGCACATATCCCAAGATCAGTCCTTTGGGAAACATTCCCAGGAGTCCCGATGTGACCACAGCGCTTCCGATATGAACCTCTTCGGCTCTTCGCACGTATTCGAGACTCAGGGTGTTGATTCCTCGTCCCTTCACGATGCCCTTGATCCGTGAGTCTTCAATATGTGCGGGAATGGCGCTGTTGGGATCAGTAACGAGAAGGACTTCAGCTGTACGGGGGGACACCGCGATGACTCTCCCCACCACCCCATCCGGATTGACGATGGGCATATCCAGATAAAATCCATGCCTGCTCCCGCGATCGATGATCACTGATTTGAAAACCATCGTGATATCCTGTGCCAGAAGTTTTGCGGGGTAGAGAACGAACTCCTGGTGCTCTGAGCGGTAGTCCATCATTGCCTTGAGTTGCCAATTCTCCTCCCTGAGTTCTTCCAGGATCATGCATTTCACCCGCATCTCGTCAACCAGCTTCTTCAGGTCCTGGTTTTCTTGTCGTGCATCCACCAGATAAATATAGTCCAGCCACAGACCGTGGACAAACCCCACAGGTGAACGGACAATGCGTTCAAAGAAGAAGAATCCTTCGCGTATGATGTTCAGACCCAACGATGAAGAACTGTTCTGGCCAAAGGACAGAAGAAGAATGATGAGCGCCGCAGCGACTAACAGGAAAAGGTTCCGCGCACCCTTATGATTTCTCATCAACCTGGAATGACAACTTCCCTGAGCAGGTCTATATCGTCGAGCAACTTGCCTGCCCCCCGTGCAACGGTGGAGAGAGGGTCTTCCGCAATGATAACGGGAAGCCCGGTTTCTTCCCTGATGAGCTTGTCAAGATTCTTGAACAACGATCCGCCACCGGTAAGCACAATGCCCCTGTCGACAATATCCGCTGCAAGCTCTGGCGGTGTCTGTTCCAGAGCGATTCTCACCGCATCGATGATGGTTCTCACCGGACCCTGACATGCCTTTCGTATCTCTTCAGAGCTGATGGTGAAGATCTTCGGTATTCCATCCACGAGGTCACGTCCCTTGACCTCGATGGTCTTCTCCACCTCGTCACTGGCAGCAGAACCGATCATGATCTTGATGATCTCCGAGGTTCTTTCGCCGATGAGGAGGTTGTACTCCCGCTTTATATACTGCATGATCGCCTGATCGATCTTGTCACCGGCCACTCTGACACTGTTGGTGTACACAATTCCGGACAGAGAGATGACTGCAACCTCCGTTGTCCCTCCCCCAATATCGACGATCATGGAGCTGATGGGCTCGGTGACCGGAAGCCCTGCTCCAATGGCAGCTGCCATGGGTTCCGCGACAATGTAAACTTCCCGGGCCCCTGCCGCCTCGGCAGATTCCTTGACAGCCCGCTTCTCGACCTGCGTTATTCCCGAGGGCACACAGATAATAACCCGTGGTCTGACGAAGAGCCTTCTCTGGTGAACCTTGGTAATGAAATACTTCAACATGGCCTCGGTTCCCTCGAAGTCCGCGATCACACCATCCCTCATGGGCCTGATTGCCTGGATATTCTCAGGGGTTCTCCCGAGCATCTTCTTGGCGTCCGTCCCCACAGCAACGATCCTGTTTACCCCCCCGTATTCCTTCTTCACAGCGACCACTGAGGGCTCTGACAGGACTATGCCCTTGTCCTTGACAAAAACCAGGGTATTTGCTGTGCCGAGATCGATAGCGAGATCACTGGAGAACAATCCAAAGATCCACTCAAAGACCATACTTGCCCTCTCCTTTCACTGTGAGGCTCGCAAATGTCAGCCTCTTAACAAATACATACTCCTTTGACAAGTCAAATGAAGGCCATCCCTTTTCTTGCGAATCCCTCCATTGTATGCTAGCAAACACCTCAATGTATACCACCTGTACCATAATCCTGGCCGCAGGGAAAGGCACCAGATTGAAGTCCTCCAGGCCCAAGGTGATGCACGAGATCCTTGGAGAACCCCTGATCCGGTACTCTCTCGATTTGTCCCGACGAGTCAGCGACACCATCCTCACGGTCATCGGCCACGGAAGAGATGTTGTCGCGGGCTACCTGAACTCCTTTCCCGTAATCACGGTTCTCCAGGAGCCTCAGCTCGGTACGGGTCATGCTATCCTGCTTGCCAGACCTGCCCTTGAGGGCATCAACACAGACGAGGTGATCATTCTTCCAGGAGACATGCCCCTCATCCGGGAAGAATCTCTGCGTGGACTTATCAGGGTCTTTCGAGAAACGCATGCAGACATGGGTGTGCTCACCGCGCACATTCCTGATCCCCATGGATATGGAAGGATCCTCCGTTCTGCGGAAGGACGTGTCAATGCCATCGTGGAAGAACAGGATGCGTCTGATTCTCAGAGACAGATTACGGAGATCAACACGGGAGTCTACATCATTCGCAGGGAGTTCCTCTTGCAGGCCGTTGACAGCCTCTCCCCCGAGAATGCAAAAGGCGAATTCTATCTGACCGATATCGTGGAGAGGGCTGATTCCGCAATTTCCTACGAGATTTCGGATTTCAATGAAGCCCGTGGGATCAACTCCAGGAAACAGCTCATCGAAGCGCAGGCCTGCCTGCAGGAACATATCAATGGCGGCCTCTTGGACAGAGGGGTAACGATCCTTGACCCGTCGAGCACCTGGATCGGGATGAATGCCTCCTTCAGCCATGACGTAGAGATCTGGCCCAATGTACACATCCTTGGAGAGAGCAGCCTTGGAGATAACGTCCGGATTCTGCCGAACGTGTGGATCCGCAACGCCTCTATCGGTGAAGGGAGCATCATCGGGCAGGGGTGTGTGATTGAGCAGACAACCGTTCCACCAGGATCCGTACTCCATCCATACCTCTGCATGGGAAAAACGCACCCGTGAAGTGATTGACTTTCCCAGAGGATCACCCTACCTTTATGAGTGAAATGCAGTGGTGGAAGAATCTGTTGAAAAGCTCATCAAGAGAAAAAAGTCCCCTTGAGCAGGAAGAACTGCCGGAAATTCTCCCTGTACTTCCTCTGAAGGATGCCATCCTGCTGCCCGGGGGGAACCTCCCCCTGATTGTATCCAATCCTGCAGCTATTGCTCTGATCAAAAACCTCTACGACAGCGGCAGCGTGATTGCCGCTGTGGGCATGAAGCGCCATACTGAGCTGCAGCTCGCCTCATGGGAGAACATCTACCATATCGGGTGTATGGCAAAGATCACCAAAGTCTCTCCCCTGAAGCCGAACGAGATCTCCATCATGATTCGGGGTATCCACAAGATTGCCCTGGACGAACAGGTCAATGCATCTCCCGGCATGACGGCTCGGGTTTCCTATCTCAGTGAAAACCTCGAAGCGGACAGAGAGGTCTATGCCCTGGCACTTTCCAGCAGGGAGATTCTTTCCCAGCTCGCGCGATTGTCGTTCCAGAACCTCGATACCGTTCTCTCGAGCCTTTCCAGAATCAAAGATCCCGTTGTGCTGATGAGCGCCACCACCACAAACCTGCCCTTCCCTGTTGAAAAAAAGCAGCAGATACTCGAGAAATTCTCTCTCCAGGAGAAGTACACCCTGCTCCACAGCGCCTTGAGGGAGGAACTGGAGATCCTGGAACTCTCCTCAAAGATCAGCGAAAAGGCCAAGGGCGAGATCAACAATGCCCAGCGTGAATACTTCCTCAGACAACAGCTCAAGGCCATCAAGAATGAACTCGGTGAAGGTGCTGCAGATCTGGACGACGAGGTTGAAGAACTCAAAAAGGAACTCGAGGACAAAGAGCTTCCCGATGAGGTAAAGTCTGAGATCGACAAGGACCTCAAAAGGATCGCAAGAATGCAGCCGTCGTCGTCGGAATACGTGACCATCCGCACCTATCTCGACTGGATCCTGGATCTCCCCTGGACTGAGACGACTCCGGACAATCTTGAGATTCCTGCGGTGGAGAAAATCCTCGACGAGGATCATTTCGACCTGAAAAAGCCAAAGAAACGGATCATGGAGTTCCTTGCGGTGAAGAAGCTCAAGAGCGAACTCAAAGGTCCGATCCTGTGTTTCGTCGGCCCCCCCGGGGTCGGGAAAACATCCCTGGGCAGGTCGATTGCTCGTGCTATGGGCAGGAAATTTGTCAGGATTTCCCTTGGCGGTGTGCGGGATGAAGCGGAGATACGCGGCCACAGGAGAACCTATATTGGCGCCATGCCTGGCCGGATCGTCAACGGAATCAAGCTTGCAGGAACAGTGAACCCCCTGTTCATGCTCGATGAGATTGACAAGCTCTCCCACGATATCCACGGCGATCCTGCGTCGGCACTTCTCGAAGCCCTCGACCCCGAGCAGAACAACAACTTCGTGGACCACTATCTCAATGTCCCCTATGATCTCTCCAAGGTCTTTTTCATAACTACGGCCAATGTGATCGACACGATCCCCCATGCCCTGAAAGACAGGCTCGAGATTGTCGAGATCGAGGGGTACACCCTTGAAGACAAACTCCAGATTGCAAAGAACTATCTGGTTCCCAAGGAGATCGAGGCCAATGGATTGAGCGGCAGGAACATTGTAATCTACGATGAATCTCTGGAGTATATCATCCAATACTACACCCGTGAATCCGGAGTGAGGAATCTCCAGAGAGAGCTTGCCTCGTGCCTGAGGGTCATCGCTTCTGAGGTGGCACGTGGGAGTGAAGAGACGTTCTGTATCGGGAAAGACTTTATCTTCAAGGCACTGGGCCCCTTGAAGTATCTGCCAGAAAGCACCCAGAGGACCCACATCCCGGGAATCGCCACCGGACTTGCATGGACGCCCTATGGAGGAGAAATCCTCTTTGTTGAATCAGCCCTGGTACAAGGGAAGGAAGAGATGATCCTCACCGGACAGATGGGAGACGTGATGAAGGAGTCGGCACGCCTCGCCCTGAGCATCATAAAGAGCATGGGAAATCCCATCGCTCAAGATCACTGCATGCACATCCACGTCCCTGCCGGAGCAATCCCGAAAGATGGACCCTCTGCCGGAGTAACCATTGTCACCTCCATCATCAGCCTGCTCACCGGCACCGTGGTACGTGATGATCTCGCCATGACCGGGGAGATTACCCTGCGTGGAGTTGTCCTTCCGGTGGGAGGCATCAAGGAAAAGGTTCTCGCGGCTAAGCGCTCAGGGATTACCAACATCATCCTGCCCAAGATGAATGAAAAAGACCTCCATGACATTGAAGGCTCACTGACAAGGGATCTGAGTATCCACCTCGTGGAAAACATCGAGGAAGTGCTCAAACTCGCTTTCCCGGAGACAGAGCCTGAACACAGCGTGCTGATGCACCACCACCAGCAGGAACTCGAAAAGGCCGGGATCACTCCTCCTGCAAGAGCCTAGCCAGGGACCTGCGGGCAGCTGATACGCTCTGTTCAAGGACGGCATCTTCGTGCGCCGCAGAGATGAACAGAGCTTCGAAGGGTGAGGGGGCGAGATAGATGCCCAAGTCCAGCATCTCATGGAAAAATTTCCGGTACTGCTTTACGTCCGCATTCATGACATCATCAAGGGTTTCCACAGGTCCTTCATGGAAGAAGATTCCGGCCATGGAGCCTATTCGGTTCACCGTCACCGGGATGCCCAGATGAGTTGCAGCTTCTGTGAGCGACCGAGAGAATTTTTCCATGGCGTGATCCAAGCCCGTATAGATATCTCCTGCCTTGAGCACTTCAAGGGTTGCCAGACCACAGGCAGTGGCCATGGGGTTCCCGGAAAGCGTCCCTGCCTGGTACACCGGCCCCCCGGGAGCGAGCAACGACATGACTTCCCTGCTTCCCCCAAATGCCCCGACGGGAAGACCTCCTCCGATGATCTTTCCCAGGCATGTGAGGTCCGGCCTGATATCGATGAGGTTCTGGTATCCCCCGAAACAGAACCTGAAGCCCGTAATCACCTCGTCAAAGATGAGCAGTGTCCCGTTCTCGGAGCACAACATCCGCAGGGTCGCAAGAAACCCTTCCCGGGGAGGCACAACCCCCATATTCCCTGCCACAGGTTCCACAATTACGGCGGCAATACGTTCCCCGTGCATCTCCATGAACGCTGAAAAGGCATCGGTGTCGTTATAGGGAAGCACGCCCGTTGTCGAGGCAATTGCCCCCGGAATACCCTGGGTATCAGGAATACCCAGGGTCAGCGCCCCGGAGCCTGCCTTGACGAGCATGCTGTCCACGTGTCCATGGTAACAGCCTGCAAACTTGACAATGACGTCCCTTCCCGTAAAGGCTCGTGCGAGTCTGATGGCACTCATCGTCGCCTCTGTTCCGGAGCTCACGAAGCGTACCATCTCCATGGAGGGCATGGCGGCACACACCAGTTCCGCCATGCGGACCTCGAGTTCTGTGGGCGCCCCGAAACTCAGGGCTTTTCCTGCCTGGTTCCTGACTGCCGCCACCACGGCGGGATGACAATGACCAAGGATCATGGGTCCCCACGAAAGAATATGATCGATATACCTGGTGCCTTCTGCGTCCCACAGATACGGTCCCTGCGCGCGCTCAAAAAACCTCGGGATCCCTCCGACCTTCCCGAAGGCACGAACAGGCGAGTTTACACCACCGGGGATAACCGTGAGTGCCCTGCGGAAGAGATCGTCATTTGTCATGTATTCGCTGTCCTTCAGAGAAGTACTTCGCGGAAGTTTTCTTGAACTCTCTCAGTGTGCGGTAAACTCGATAATCATGGATTCCCGTGTCCGAGGCGATCTCCTGAATCACTGCATCCACCTCTGTGTCAGTCCTGCCGTGGATCATGGTAAACAGGGGATAGTTGCCGAATCCTGGACGTTCGTAGCAGTGACTGACCATCGCATTCAGTGCGATCCGCTCAGCGATCTCGTCAAGGGAGGCATCAGGAACGGCCCAGGCAACCATGGCACCTGAGGAGAATCCGGCTCTCTGATGTTTGAGCACAACTTTCACCTCGCGGATAACTCCCTCTTCCTTCAGTCGAACTATCCGCTCAAGGAACTCTTCCTCTGGAATCCCTATCTGCAGGGCCAACCTGTAATACGGCCTGCGGGTAATCGGAAGATCTCCCTGGAGAAGGGAGAGAATCTTGATGTCGATCGTGTCCACCAAATCCATTGGGTGAATCTAGCCTTTTTGGGAGAAGGTGTTCAACAGAAAAATCGGTCGTTCTCCGCTCAACTCTCCCCAGGAGAACCTGTGCGGACTCCCCCGGTGATTACTTGGTTGACTCAGGGAGCCCTTCCTCAGGGAGGAGGATCATGTAGGAATCCATGGCAAAGCTCCTGTCAGATTTCCTCCGCGCTGTAAGGATGACCCTGTTCATTTTTCTCGTGATCATGATGGACTCTGTGGAGCTCAGAATTCCTGTGGTAGGGTCAAAACTGGCGGGGATCTGGCCCTTTTCAGAGAGAAACACCTGAATCTGATCTGGCAGGTATAACTCGGGACGGGCGATGGTGAGACTGATCTCTGAAATGGATGACCCAGGTAACCTTCCGCTTTGAGGAGATCTCCTGAGAACGTTCAGGGGCGGTCTGTTCAGCTTTTCAATGAAGCCTGTCATGTCAAGATTGTCTCCCACAATCGCCTGGCGGGGAATAACGTGCGGCGTGGTGTGTGCCCCCGCACTCCCGGGATCGGAGGTGAATGCAAGGCGATAACCAGACTGTCTTACCAGCGAGCGACTGGTTTCATCATAGTAGCCGAAGGGATAGGCGAACCAGCGTATTTCGGTTTCGAGATTGTCTTCTAAAATCTTCTTCGATCGAGAGAGTTCCTGCTCTATTTCACGGGGTGCGAGATCCGTCAGGTACGGATGGGTGTGCGTATGAGAGCCCACCTCGGCCCCGAACCTCTTTAATTCCCTGATCTGTTCCCAGTCCATGTAGCCGGGCACCCCGGGTGCCCTCGTAAAAATGAACACGCTGAAGGGGTACCCGTGTCGTTTGAGAATGGGGAACGCTTTTGTATACTGTGAAAGATTTCCGTCATCGAGGGTTATGACCACAGCCTTATGGGGAAACGGGATCCTTCCCTCTATGCATCCAAGCAGCTGCTCCAGAGACAGAACAGCGTACCCGTTGTCCTTCAGATAGGCCATCTGCTGCTCAAACAACTGGCTTGATGTGGAGGTGGAGGGAGAGTCCTGTTCATCGAACTTATGGTAGAGCAACACGGTGATGTGGGCACTGAGGGAACATGGCGTGATACAGACGGCACCCATGATAAGGGCTAGTGTCGCTATAATCAGGAGGAGTCTGCTGTGTCGCTGCATTGAATCATTTCCTCTCGCAGGGTGAATCACTGCAGGGTGTATGAATCGTACACATATAACTTGTTGTATTCAATGATTTCCTTGACTTTCTCTATGTAGGCATACCCCATTTCGGAGTAATATTCCAGCCCCTCGGCCAGCAGGATCGGATCGTAAGGGGGGGTGCTCTGGGATCGGATCTGTCTGAGTTTTTCATACATGGGGTGTGTATTGATCGTCCAGAGATAAAACCTGATGCTGCTCTGGATGTCGGAAAAGGACGATACCCGGTAGCGAGCCCCTTCCCTGCGCTTTTCAGGCACCATACCACGTCCCTCGGGTGTTCTCAGACCAAAGACATTGTTGCCTTCCAGGGAAAATCGAGACGTTCCCCATCCCGATTCAATCGCTGCCTGTGCAAGGACAAGGGATGTGGGGAGCACATCGATCCGGGTCAAAAGAATTTCAATCAGTTCATCATAGTTCTGGAACTCAACGTTGTAGTGCTGTGCAAGTTCATCGAGAAACCGTTTCTGCTTTTTCGTCAGCCACAGCAGACGGTCCCGTATTCTTTCCAGTTCGGATCTCTGGGCGAGAATTTCTTCATTGATTTTGAGAACAAGGGGCAGAAGGACGTCAATGAAGAGTTCCTTGCGCCGATGCTCTCCTTCCTGCATGATCTCTTGTGCTGGAAGAGTCTCACGATACACGTACGCAACGGCATTTTGTTCACCGGAAAGCTTCTTCTGCTTCCCCGTGCCGTGCAGAAGAATTGCGAAAACTACCATCAGAAGAAGAAATCCAAGGAAGACGAGGATCATCTTTCTGCGTTTGATAAACAGTGAAGGCTCTGATGATGTACTCTTTCTGTAACTCAGTGTCATGGCTCTCGAATTGAGTCTTGTATCTCAAAAGCAGTGATCGCCACAAGGATATTTTTCAGGAATGACTGTCGTGTATCAGAGGTTCTGTCAGTACAGCTACTTGATACAATACAGCGGAGCACGGACCAAAAAACGTACTTGCATAATGAATCACTATTCAGTAATATGCCCTCGCATTGATTGGGGTTAAATAAGCAGGGAATCCATGGGTAACGACAAGGACAAGAAAAACCTTTACCTTTCCGTCGCAGACCTTTCCACCATGGGGTTTGCGATGGTGATATCCATTGTCTTGGGTCTTGTGATCGGCCTGTATCTCGACAATCGAATGGGGACCGAACCGATTTTCACCCTGTTGTTCATCTTCGGGGGCATCTTGTCTGGATTCCGCATCATGTATAAAAATTATATGCGCTTCTTCAGAGAGAATAAACCGGATGACAGCCGAAAGTAAAGACCCTGCTCAAAAACGCATCGAGCATCTCACCTATGCGATCTGGATTCTCCTCTGCCTCGGGGGGCTGCTCATGTTCGGAACCATGTTCGCCTTGGGGGTATTCCTTGGTGGTGCCATCTGTATTCTCAATTTCCAGTGGCTTTACTCCCACGCCAAGAAAGCCATCTCCCTGAGAGACAACCAGGGAACATCGTTCATGAAGAAACGCTACATCATCCGGCTGATCACTACGGGCATCATCCTCTATGCACTGATCGGGGTTCTCCACATCGATGTGCTTGGACTACTCCTGGGTCTGTCCGTCGTCATGCTGGGTATCATGAGCTATGCATGCTACATCTACATTATTGCAGGAGGAGAATAACATGGATCATGGTTTCCTTATTCTCGATTTCATCACAAAACCTCTCTATTATTTTTTAGAACACACCTTCCATCTCGCCGACGGAAATCATATGTACCACGTGACCTACAGCTGGTTCTACATGCTCGTCCTCATCATCGTGTCCTTCATTCTGATTAAGAGTCTCAAAATGGTTCCCGGCAGACTCCAGAACTTTCTCGAAGTAGTCCTGGGCGTTCTGAGAAGCCTCCTGGTAAATACCATGGGTGAACATGGATTGCGTTTCTTCCCCCTTATTGCCACCCTGGCACTGTTCATTCTTGTATGCAATCTAGGTGGCATTATCCCGGGATTGTACTCACCCACGGCCAACCTGAACACCAACCTGTCCATGGCACTGGTGGTCTTCCTTCTGACTCACATCGTAGGAATCAAGATTCATGGCATGAAATACCTCAAACACTTCGTCGGCCCTGTGTGGTGGATGGCTCCTATCATGGTTCCGGTGGAACTCATCGGCCACTTGGCCCGCCCAGTGTCTCTTACCATGAGGCTCTTCGGCAACATCTTCGGCGAAGATCTGGTACTCGTGGTCCTCCTGGTCCTCGTCCCCTTCCTGATTCCCATGCCTTTTCTTGTTCTCATGATCTTCACCGCGGTTCTGCAGGCCTTTGTGTTCACCCTCCTTGCCATGATGTACATCAGCGGTGCCATGGAGGAAGCCCACTGACGAATCGAGAGCAATCCATTCAGATTATTATGAAAAATATAGCTGGCCAGGCTCACAACCGCTACGTTTTCTTGTTTTTCTGCCCAAACGGTATTGACCTTCGCCTTTCTTGACGGGTAAGATAGCGGAGTTACATGCTGACTTCGACGAACACACTAACTTTTCTTGGAGGGTTTTATGAAAAGACTTGTTTTGATTTCAGGGGTTTCAGTCATCTTTGTTCTGGCATTCGCAGCAGGTGCCTTCGCACAATCAGGAGCGGCAAGCCCTGAAGTCATTCAGTTCTTCAGCTTTGTTGCTGTTGCCTGTGTTATCGGAATGGGGATTGCAGCATTCGGTACTGGAATGGGCATGGGCAATGGTGTCCGGGGAGCGAGCGAAGGAATCGCGAGAAATCCCGAGGCATCAGGGAAGATTCTGACAGCACTCATCCTTGGCCTTGCCATGATTGAATCTCTGGCCATCTACACACTCGTGACAGCACTCATCCTGCTCTATGCCAATCCTTTCCTCAAGTTCCTCGGTCTGGCTTAACAGGCACCTGGATTTCGCTCTGTCGTAGCGGGAAGCTCATCGGTTCAAAGAATACCATAGTCTTCCAATCGTTGCTCACAGGCGGGGTGGTCAACCACAGGGACCATCCCGCCTTTTAGCGTTCACGTCCGCCTTTCTCAACCGTGGCTCTCCCGAAGCATCGCTCTCAATGTACGGCACAGCCAGGCTTTCTGCCCGCAAAAAAGCCGTGTCCCTGGAGTTATGATGTGAGGTGAAGAGTTCCCCGGCTGACAACTCTGCCCTTGAAGGGGGCACAGCTATCCCTTGAATCGATTACCAGGAAAAAGATCATCACTGAACTGGGCAGACTCCACCCTGAGGAACTATTCCAGTCAGGAGAGGAGCGCCCTGAGGGATTCGTGGAGGCTAGAGCCCCACAATGGCCTTGACTTTATTCTTTCTTTCTTCGCCTGAAATCACGAAAGCAGCTGCTGCCCCAGCAAGAATGAGGAGCGTGATGGGATTCAAGAGAATCTTCGTGATTATCCTGATGAAAGACCTGATGAGAGACAGCACCCCTCCGATTATCCCGAAGAGCAGGATATCGGACAGAATGAACTTTATGATCCTGAATGGTGCGAGAATAAGCCATACTATACCGCTCAAGAGCCATCGCATGATTTTCAACCTCCTGCTTTGTTGTGTCTGCGCACAGACGGTCTCACCGCGTGATTGTGCATCATGGACTCTCCTTTTTCAAGAGCAAATCCTCAGCCATTCCGAGACTGTCCTTCGAAACAAGCGCTGCACGCCGATTTTCCTCCTGAATCTTGAGATACACCTCTTCCCTGTGCACCTGTACGTCTCTGGGTGCCTGGATCCCGAGCTTGACCTGCATTCCCTTGATTTCAACGATGGAGATCTGAATGTCATCGCCAATGGCGACTACTTCCCCGACCTTCCTGGTCAATATCAGCAATCAAATCCCCCTGCCCAGAAACGTTTGCAGAATACTACCTGATTATTTGATTGAAAGCAATGTCTGCATCATCTCGTCGGCAATGGAGATCATCTTGGCTGCTGCCTGGTAGAGATGCTGAAACTTGAGGAGTTCAGCCATCTCGTCATCGAGATTGACTCCCGTGATGGACTCTTTCCTCCGGCTATACTGCGCCAGGAGACTGTCGTTGTACTTCTCGTTCTGTACTGCATTGGTGACATCCACACCAACCTTTCCAATGAATGCGCTGTAAAAGGTACTCAGGGTGGTGTCTGTACCACTGCCTCCCATGTCGGGGATCACCTTGTCCTGCAGGGAGAAAATGGCTCGGGCCACTTCATTCTGGCCAGGAGCAACCCTGCCTTCACTGTCAAGGTATCCTGCACTGATGAGGTGAGGATTTCCCTTCAGGGAAGCATTCACATCCATGGTTCGGGTTATGTCCTCCATCATGGATCCCGTCTGCTCACTCCATGAAAAGAAGGTGTTGACACCCAGGAGGGCAAGGGAATTGTTCGACTGGCTCTCAGGGACCTTTTTGATGGCGAAGCTGAAATCCCCGGAGGCCTGAATCTGGAAATATCCGCTCGTTCCTCCGCTCAGGGATGCACTGATCTCTCCCCCTGATACTGAATTGACGGCGTCGATGAGGTCCTGAACCGTATCTCCAGCGGGGGTGATCACATAGGTGTCAGCCACTGCTCCTGTCTGGTTATAGACAACGATTTCAAAATTCCCCCCTGGCTGATATCTGCTGCTGAACAGAAAGTCTGCACCGAGATCGTCACTTGCCTGGGATATTGACACCGTCCCCACCATGGAGGTGACCGGGGCAAGCCCCACTCCTTCTGCATGCAGCGAATTGACCTGCCAGACGAGTTCACGGCTCAGCGTGTTGAGCATTTCGAGGTATGAAGGGATATCTCTGTCTCTTACATCAATCCATCCGGAGATCTTTCCCCCTTTCAGCTTGTTGGTAATATTCACCGTCCTTCCCGATGAATCAATCCACAGTATGTCTGAAAACCCCGTGCTGAGATTCCTCTCAATGCTGAGCTCATAGGCATCCTTGCCCAGCACCAGCGGTGTGCCACCGAGGATGTAGACCATGATCTGACCGGAATTTTCCTCTTCATAATAAGAGATATCCAGATATTCAGAGAGCTGTTCCAAAAGAAGTTCCCTGCGGTCACGCAGATCGTTTGCGTTAATGAGGCCATCGATCTCCACGCTGGATATGCTTTTATTCAGGTCAGCGATCTGCTCTATAAGAGTATTGATATGACCAACGGATCCTCTGATGCCGCTGTCCAGGTGCATCTGGTAGAATCTGAGATTATAGTCAATATCCTGAACGTGCTGGATTAGATTGTCTGTTTTTGCCAGGAGGGCCTCACGCTCCGGTATCCCTTCGGGGTGGTTGGCAAGATCACTCCATGCATTCCAGAACTCTCCCATCTGTGCATTGATCCCGAACCCATTGGTCTCATTGAAGATTGTCTCAATCTCCTCCATGGCAGTTCTCTTGGCATTCCAGAAAAAATACTCAGAAGTTTTCTGCGAGACCTGCTCATTGATGAACGCATCGTAGGACCTCATCACCTCTGCGGCTCGAACACCAGTCCCAATCTGGCCGGGTCCGGTGGTGATTGGGTTGTTGGCCTCCACACGCAAGCTCTGTCTCGAATAACCGACGGTGTTTGCGTTGGCGATGTTATGTGCAGTGATCTGGATGGCCAGCTGCGAGGAATACATGGACCATCGTGCAATGTCGAATGCCCCGCCTATGCTAGACATACTAAACTCCCGTCTTTATCATGCGCGCAGGCACACCCGACGTCTTCCCCTGTCTGGTATAGGTTCCCTTCAGCCCTGCAAGGAAGATGGCGATCTGACGTTCAATGTCATTGAGCCTGCTACTCACGAGCGTCTTGGACAATTCGTTGAAGTTGTTTGCCTTTTTCCACAGTTCAATAAGTTCCTGCTGAAGGATCCCGATGGTCTGTGCATGTTCCTGGTCGGGGTCCCTCTCCATATCAATCCCCTGTCTGTTCTTCGCAATCTCGAGGAGCAGTTTCTGCTTGTGCGGCAAAGATTCTTCCAGCCCCACAAGGTCCTGGGCTGAGATATATCCCAATTCCTCTTCGAGACACACGTTGAGTGCTGCAATCAGCTCTTTTTCTTTCCCGAGTGCCGCCATCATGTCTGTACAGGTCATGTACTCACCCCGGCTTTCATTGTTTTCCCTGTTCCATACCAGAGACTCATTCGCTCGTTGAAATCCTATCACCAGGCAGGAATCGGGTTGCATGCTCTTGCGTGCCATCGGTCCTGATGTACTCACTGAGAATCTCCGAGAGCCCAAGTCCCCCTGACTGAGCCACCGAACTCGCAATATTCATGTAGAGCATGTCCTTGTAGATCTCATCGGCAAGTCCTGCATCGAGTATCCCCTCGGACACGGTCTTGCCCATGGATTTTAGGAGCTGGTGGATAAAAATGGCTTCAAAGTCCTTGCATGCCTTCTCGAGGGCCTTCTCTGGGTTCGTATGCCGGATGTGAGTCAGGGGGCTTACGTCGTACATCATATGACCTCCAGTTCTGCATACAGCGCACCGGCGCTCTTTATGCACTGCAGAATGACCAGGAGATCCCGGGGCGTTACCCCGATCGCATTGAGGGCCCCGACGAGATCTGCGATGGTTGTACCGCTCGGAAGCACCACCAGGCTCTTTCCTCCTTCG
The DNA here is from genome assembly GCA_011046135.1 of Deltaproteobacteria bacterium. Taxonomy (GTDB): domain Bacteria; phylum Desulfobacterota; class Desulfomonilia; order UBA1062; family UBA1062; genus DSBG01. The sequence goes on along the minus strand of DSBG01000092.1, from coordinate 35,274 downwards.
TCCACGGTCACACCGGTCCGGGGAAGAATCACGGTATCGCCGCGAGAAAACGGCAGCGGCTGAGATACCACAGGCTCCTCGGTAATCCTGATGCTCAAATTCCCATGGGCAATGGCCACGGTGGAGATTCTCACATCATCGCCCATGACCACGGTCCCGGTACGTTCATTGACAACTACCCTCGCCCTGTTATCAGGGGCGACATCAACTGATTCAATCAGTGCAACAAAATCTACGATCCTGTTGAGGTACTGCTGGGGAACCTGGATTTCGACGGAAGTGAGATCCTGCGCGTGTGCAACCTCTGTTCCGAGTTTCTCGTTGATGGTTCGCACAAGCCGTTGCGTGGTGGTGAAATCAGGATTGTTCATCAACAACAGTATCCGGGGACCAAGGGAGGCATCCATCGATCGTTCCACAATTGCACCGGAAGGAATCATTGCCACAGTGGGAATATTCTTGACAATCCCGGCACCGACCCCGCCCACGGCAAATCCTCCGACAGTCACCGGTCCCTGTGCCATGGCATAGACCTTTCCATCAGGTCCGAACAGGGGGGTGGAGATGAGGGTTCCCCCGGCCAGTGATGATGAATCACCCAGGGACGACACGGTACAGTCGAGCTTTTGTGAACTCCTGGCAAAGGGCGGCAGGCTGGCGGTGACCATCACCGCTGCAACATTCTTGGGCTTCAAGGTAGTGGGATCGACCTGAATGCCCATGTTTCTCAACATGTTTGCAAGAGAGCGAATGGTTACTTCAGCACCGGACTTGTCTCCTGTTCCGGTGAGCCCCACAACAAGCCCGTATCCCGTGAGCTTATTTTCCCTAACGCCCTGTATTTCGACAAGATCTTTGATCCGAACCGCATAGAGATTGTGAGCACCCAGAATGAGAATGAGGACAACCAAACAGAGTCTTTTCATGTCATACCTCAGAAGGGCCATATTTTGTCAAAGGCCCTGCCCAGAATACCTTTGTTTTGCTGGTCACCGATGATGCCACTTCCGTAGTAGTCAAGGTGCAGGTCGGCTATGTACGTCGACTGTATTGAGTTTGACGGGCTGATATCTTCGGGCCGAACAATGCCGGAGAGAATGATGTACTGGTGCTCGTTATTCACCCTGATCTGCTTCTTTCCGTTGATCATCATATTACCCGAAGGAAGCACGCGCACAACCCTTGCAGAGACGACCGCACTGATAGAACCTTTCCTCGAGGTCTTTCCATCGGCCTCGAAATCCGAGGACGATGACGCAGCAAGCGTCGGGCTGAGCTTATATCCGAAGACCGATGATGCATCAAGCGGCAACCCGAGGACATTGTCGACGGAATTGTCGACCGAGCTCGATTTCTCCGATTCTGTCTTAGCTTCCTTGTTGGCCGACGAGCTCTCGACAACCTGGACGACAACGATATCCCCAACACGAGACGCCTTCAAATCTCCGTACATGTTCACAAATTTGGCGCTGGGTGTCCATAATGACCCAGGGGCCTCAACGACTACGGGCTCTTCCTCCACGGGAATAGCCATCGTGTCTTCGATAAACTCAGGCCCGCTTCTCGTGTGGGCACAAGCACTCAAAACCAGGAGAGCAGCAACCATGACACTGTATCGCTGGATCATTTCTTCCTCCTAAATTTTCACCTGTACGACTGATACAGCAATAACGGTGCCAATCACCTGCTTTCCAGATGTTATGTTTTTTACCGGGATCTGATCCGAGAAATTCCCGTCTCTCAAGGCGATCCCCTTGTCCTGTACGATGAGGCTGTTTACCCTCACCTCGAGAGTCACGAGATCTCCCCGGGAGACTACCGGTGGAACCTCTACATTGATTCTCAGGATAGGTCGCCCTTGTCTGAGCCCTGTCTTTGCCCTCATCCCCACACACTCCTGCGGATCCAGGATGATGGATGGAAAGGCAGAGATATCAAGTTCGCGTGTTTCCAGATCCGCTCGTGTGATGAGCGCTCCGCGATCGATCGGTGTTTTCGCAACAGGCACATGGGCAATGGCACGTACACGGGCTGAGAGGTTGAAAGACGCTGAGCTTGAACCGCGTCCAAACTGCAGAGTCATGGTCGTGAGTCCCAAAAAGTTCTCATGAGGGGAAAATTTTGCCTGGGACCTCTGAGCGTCAATCTCTCGTACGCGAACATGTCCCGGAGTCTTGAAGTTCTCAACAACGATCGTGGCATGATCCTTCCAGGGGGATTTCGCCATGACTTCCCTGATGAAGATCTCCTCCAGCGTCTTGGTTGGAATAGTCACATAACGCTGAGTAATGGACACCTCTTCTGAACCGCTGAATGCAACTACTCCAGAATGCATTGCCCGCACTTTTTGAGCCACGTACATCGCTGAAATACTCGAGGGAAGAGGACTCTGTGGAGCAGGCATGATGGAAAGACCGGCGAGATCGTGCGCGTCAGGTCCCGTAAGAGCTGCGATATGCTTCAGGAGCACCGTATCCCCTGAGACATCGGCTTTTTCCCTGAGTTGGATAAGGGTCGGTTCACCCGATACGATCTCAGGTGGTGTCAGAAGGATCACACTCAGGACAATCAGCAGAACCTGTTTCATGATGTCCCTTACCGTGCGATGTTGCTGACAACCTGCAACATGGCATCCGCTGTTTTGATGGCCTTGGAATTGATCTCGTAGGCCCTCTGACCAGCGATCATATTGATCATCTCTTCCACCGCATCCACATTGGAGATCTCCAGATAGCCCTGAGAGATGGTGCCAAAATTGACGCTTCCTGCAACTCCCTGGATCGGATCTCCCGACGCGGGGGTCGTAATGTACGAATTCCTGCCTATGGACTTGAGTCCCGCAGGGTTCGTGAACTGGTACAGGGGAATCTGCCCCTGGCTGATCACATCACCTGCCGATGACAGACAGGCGATCTCTCCGTTCTTGTCTACGGTTATGGAGGCTGTCTCAGTGGGAACAGAAAAATCCGGCTGAAGCCGCTCTCCCCTTGAATTCACAATGTATCCTTCGCTGTCGATCTTGAAGGCGCCGTCTCGGGTATAGATTTCTTCACCGTCTGAAAATAAGAGAAAAAACCCGTTTCCTTCGATGGCAAGATCGAGATTGTTCTTTGTTTCAACATAATCTCCCTGGGTGAAAATCTTCTGAACAGAAACCGGGCGTGTTCCCATACCCACCTGAATCCCTACCGGCACGGTCCCGCCTAGTGCGCTGGGATTTCCCTTCTCTTTATAGGTTGCATAGAAGAGATCTTCGAATTCCGTCCTGCTCTTCTTGAAGCCGGTTGTATTCACGTTTGCAAGATTATTTGCCATGACATCGATGATCATCTGCTGTGCGCTCATACCTGATGCAGAGGTCCACATTGCCCGTATCATGTCTTCTCCTCCTTTTTGTTATGCAATAGTGCCCACCTTCTGTATGGAGTGGGAATAACTATCCTGGATTGTCTTGATTACCTTCTGGATCGACTCGTATGCATGTTGAACAGTGATCATGGTTATCATCTCCCGAATGGGATCGACATTCGAGGCCTCGATGCTGCCTTGAGCGACCCAAGGGGCGTCAAGAACCTCCGGGGAATACCCTTCCCTTATGGAGAAGAGGCCGTTTCCCTCCCGGAGAAGTGCCTCCGCTGGGATCTTCACGACCTGGAGCGTATCGGTGACGGCACCATTGATGCTGATGCTTCCACTCGAATCGATGACAAGCTCACCATCTTCGATGAAGATATCACCCCCTTCCCCCTGGATTGCATCCCCATGAACAGTCACGAGGACACCCTCGGGAGAAAGCTGAAACGATCCTGATCGGGTATACCGGGGGCCATCATCGGTATTCACGACGAAAAACCCATCTCCCATCACGGCCACATCGAGGGGATTCCTCGTCATCCTGACTGGACCTGGTGTTGTGTCGACAAAATATCCCCCCACACGGACATCCACCGGTGTAGTGCGATACTGACCGGGAGCCAGCGATGCTGTATCAAGTATTCGCGAGAATTCTTCGAACACCAGTGCATCTTTTTTGAACCCGGTAGTATTCACGTTGGCAAGGTTATTGGATATCACCTCAAGACGTTCTTCCAAGGCAATGGCACCTGAGGCCGCCGTGTACATTCCCTGTTCCATATGACTTCCTCCCTCGGCTGTCCTTTGAGCAATATCAATGCCACGGGACAAGATTCGCTTCAGAAGACAGTTTGCATGATCAGGCTGGCAGGCAATAATTTCCCCTGCAGCATCCTTTTCCGCATGGAGACTCCCGTCTCAAGGATACGTCCTCTCCATGTATTCATCTTTCTTCAGAAAAAAATAGACGCATTCACAGCAGGAACGAGGAGAAGAACCAGACGAAAAATTGTTTAAAGCATTCTAACGCATTTCCGATAGGATAGGTACGGTTTACATCTCACAAGGAGAGGGCATGGAGGTCAAGAACATCTTCTTCAATCACATCCTCAGGTCGTATGATAAACAGGATGAAATCAGCGATGCTGTAAAGAGAGACCCCGAGAGAATTGGCTATAATCGATCCAGTGATCCAGTGAACATTTCCCCCAATGCATCACAGCGCCTGTTCGGGGATCTGATGGAACACAGCCTTAAAAAAGGCTTGAGCGAGGTTCTCATTGATGAAAATTAACATAACCACAAATCCTGAAGCAATAAAAGCCTATGCTTCAACATCAAGCACCAAGATTCATCAGGCACAGGGGACCAGCACAGACGGGAGCCCCGGGCTTTCATCGCTTCGTGACAAGGTTGAAATATCGGAGAAGGTGAAACTCTTTCACGACATCCGGGATGCTGCTCTGTCCGCACCTGACATTCGCTCAGAGAAGGTACATGAACTCGGAGAGACAATAGCCAAGGGTATCTACCGCCCTGACATGACGGTAATTGCAGATAAGTTACTGAGCCCGGATATCTCCTCCAGAATCTAGCACAGCAGGTTTTATCGTTTCCACGTATTCAAGGATCGTAGTCCTCATAAACCTCGGTCGTACACGACCAACGTAGAGAGATTTCTGTATACCCTCCTGATCGTCGATTCCCAGCATCCCGACAGTTCTCTTGTCTTCTTGCAGCATTTTATCTCCTGTGGAGGGTTTCCTGAACAACTCTTGTCGGCTTATGTGATCGGCCAGGAAAAAGTAGGCCTCGGCACCCCGAGCAACCCTCGCTGAAGGCAGTCTTCTCGCGTGCTGTTTTCTGAACTCCCTCAGAAAGACCTGCGCGCTCTCGGTCTGCACGGCATCGGCATGATATCCGGTAATCAGATACACACTCTCGGACATCACCAAAGCAGATTCAAGGAGAACTTCTTCATCCTCAACATTGCTCACCACGACGCGAAGCTGCAGATCGGACTCAGCCAAGAGGGACAGGGCTTTTTGTGTAAAACCAGGAGAGTCAGGCAGAAAGAGTGCTTCGGGTTTGCTTCTCAGAATGCGGTCAAGGGACCCGGAATGCATCTCTTCCTGGCCGATGGAGAGAAGTTCCACGATGGTACCGCCGGCAGAGATCATCTGAGAAGCAAAGAGACTCGCAAGCATCACAGAAGCCCTGAGACGATCATCGACGAGTATCGCAACTTTTCTGATCTTTAGGGAGGAGGAGAGAAAAACAGCCGCAGCTTCCGCCTGTTCCTGAAGGGATGGAGCAGGCGAGTATACGAGACAATTTCCCATCTGTTCATCAGGAAATACCCGAACCCACGTGAGATCCACCACGGGAACTCCACAACTGGCGTCGTGTGGATAGGGCACGTCATTGAAGTCACTCCCGCAGATAATTATTCCTGCGAGATGATCGTCGGCCATGAGTTCACTGAGGATATTCCCCACGTCGCGCTCGGAAGAGTCGTGCACGCTGAGTTCAATCGGGGTGTTCGCCACTACCGGCATCAGGGCGTGAGCGAGCAGAACACCCTCAAGTTCCTTTTCTGGAGCACTGCCGTTTTTTGCCGGGTCTGAAGCGAGGACCAGGATCTGTACCGGAGTTTTCAGGGAGTCGTCGGGTTGAGACACCTCTTTGTGCTCCCTGCTGCAGCAAAAGATCAGGACAAACACGACAAAACCGAAGAGAAAACTCAGCAGGTATAGGCGTGCGGGTTTTTTCACTATCATTGCTCTCAATTCGCCTGTATACAGATTCCGAAAGTATATATCATGAAGAGAAGGGAATCAATCACTCCCCGATCAATCGACTCCCTCGTACAGGAGAACCTTCATGGCACAGTTGATCATTTCGGGCACGCAGACTGAACCCGAACTGGTAATCTTTGACAAGGACGGCACCCTGGTAGATTTCAGAAAGACCTGGCTCGGACTTATCGAAATCCTGTTGCGTGAACTGGGAACCTCAGCACCCATGAATCCCGCTCTTAGGGAGCGGATTCAAGATGCCCTGGGCATCTGTATCGATCGAGGTGAAATCGATGGGTATGGCCCCCTTGCCATGGGCACCTTTTCTGAGTGTGATGCGCTCCTGACCTCCTGTCTCTACCATGAGGGTCTCCGGTGGGACAGAGCTCAGCAGATCGTGAGTGAGGCGGGACAGAGGGTCTTTCGATCTGATCTTCGTGCCCGGAGTGTTCACGCTGCCCCGGGAGCGATCACGCTTTTGAGAACACTCAAACGGAAAGGAATTCTGAGCGCTGTAGCCACGAACGACAAAATGGCGGATGCCCTCAGGGATATGGAACTCATTGGAGCCTCTCAGTACATCGACTTCGTCATCGGAGCCGACAGTGTCGTTCACTCAAAGCCTGCGCCCGACATGGTCATGAAGATCTGTGATCATCTTCACGTCAGTCCTGACAAGGCCATCCTGGTGGGTGATACCATCATGGACGGGCTCCTGGGAAGAAACTCCGGCGTGATGCTGACCATCGGGGTTGTCGGCATTACATCCGAGGAAAATCTCAGAGAACACATGGATATTGTGGTCTCCTCTCTGGAAGAGATCACCTGAATTCCCACCGGTCACCCTACGGCTCCGCCTAAAGCGGCCAACCGCGTCAAGCCGTGTCCTGTTCCCGTATGATCCCTTCCAGGATCAGGCGCTCCCTTTCCTCTGCCGCGGTGCTCCCGCCTGAATCATGGGCTACCTCCCGGCAGAGCCTTGATAGAACTTCATCTCTGGGGGTCAGCGGTGTTCTCCAGGGCATGGGAAGAAACAAAGCCATTCGAGAGCCCTTTCTGAGAAGAAATCCCTCTTCCCGGGGGTTGAATTTGTCCTCAGCACTGATGTGCATCACGCGAGAAACCACGTGAACGACAATTTCGACTTCGGGGAGTTCATCACGCCACAGGGGGGTGAACCGTGGATCTCTGAAGGCCGCATTTCGTGCATTCTCCATGGTCGCCTGCCAGAGAGGAACGAGCGGCATCAGGTATCCTGCGCTTCCCCTGAGTTCCGAGTTCAGGATCAGGCTCACAAAGACAGCCTTTTTCTCTCTGAGTGCCGCAGAGAAACGACACGGATCCATGTCGTGATCCTCCAGAGATCTCCCCTTGAGAATGGCCTCAATGGACCGGCGGGCAATTCTCACGAGAACGGTTTCTTCTGAACGTGTATATCCCATGCACCCCCCTATAGCACACCAGGATATGGGAAGGGTACTCGTGAGAGAACATCTCGATTCATGAGATCTGTTGACTCGAGACGTGAAATCTTCTATAGAGGTCTCGGCTTTCTACACTGGTGGGGTTGTCTATCTTGGAAGATGTAAATCGACTTGTAAAACAGCGCTTCGAAAAGTTTGAACTCCTCAAAAAAGAGTCAGGAGTCGTCCCTTTTCCCAATACCTTCCGGAAAGATACGGATATCTCGAGGTTCATCGAAACCTATGGGGACCTTGATGCCGAAGCTCTTTCGCGTGTCGAAACGGTCCACTATCTGGCCGGTCGAATCATGTCGGTGAGAAAATTCGGCAAGGCATCTTTCATCCACGTCCAGGAAGCATCCGACAAGCTCCAGGCATTCTTTGAGCAGGCCCGACTGGGTGATGATTCCTATGATCTGTTCAAAAAACTCGACATCGGAGACATCATCGGCCTCTGGGGAACCCCTATCAAGACCCGCACGGGAGAGCTCAGCGTCTATGTCCAGGGCTTCGAACTCCTCACCAAATCCTTCAGGCCACTGCCGGAAAAATGGCATGGGCTCAAAGATGTGGAGATCCGCTACCGGCAACGGTACCTCGATCTGATCGTGACACCCGAGGTCAGGGAAACGTTTCTCATGAGGACACAGATCATCAGGACCTTACGCGAGCACATGGACTCCCGGGGCTTCATCGAGGTCGAAACCCCCATGATGCATTCGATTCCAGGGGGGGCTACCGCCAAGCCGTTTCTCACGCATCACAACGCCCTTGACATGGATCTGTACCTGAGGATCGCCCCGGAGCTCTACCTCAAGAGGCTCATCGTCGGGGGTTTCGAGAGGGTCTATGAGATCAACCGAAATTTCAGAAACGAGGGAATCTCCACAAGGCACAATCCTGAATTCACCATGATGGAATTCTACATGGCCTATGCTGATTACACGGACCTCATGGCTTTCACCGAGGACATGATCTCATCTCTCGCCATGAAGGTTCTGGGAACAACCACCCTTACCTACCAGGGCCTCTCGCTGGATCTCAGCCCTCCCTGGCAGCGGTATACCCTGAAAGAGGCAACCAGAACCCTGGGCAATGTTCCCCAGGAGGTGCTCGAAAACAAGCGTGCTGCACAGGCATACTGCAGGAATCTTGGCATCGAACTGGAGGGAGATGAGTCAGAAGGGGAACTCCTTCTGATTCTCTTTGAAACAACGACTGAAGAGAAACTCACGGGTCCCGTCTTCATTACATCCTACCCGACTGATGTCTCACCGCTGTCCAGAAAGAACAACGAGGACCCTTCAGTCGTGGATCGATTCGAACTCTACATCGGGGGTCGTGAGATAGCAAACGCCTTCAGCGAACTGAACGATCCTGTTGATCAGAGAGAACGCTTCATCGAGCAGATTCGCAAAAAAGAGGGGATCGACGAAATCGATGAAGACTACATCCGGGCCCTGGAATATGGCATGCCTCCCACAGCAGGAGAGGGCATCGGAATCGACAGGCTTGTCATGCTCTTGACTGACAGCCCATCCATCAGGGATGTCATTCTGTTCCCGTTGCTGCGCAAAGGAGAGATATCCTGAGGTTTGAACTTCTCGTCGCAAAAAGATACCTGCGGGCAAAAAAGAGTCAGAGATTTATCAGTTTCACCTCCGGACTCTCCGTCATAGGTATTGCCTTGGGAGTGATGGCGCTCATCGTGGTGCTGTCTGTCATGAACGGGTTCGAGGAAGACATCAAAACCAAGATCCTTGGAACCCAGTCCCACATCGTAATCTCCACCTATGATGGCGGCATACGTGATCATACCAGCATCATCGAGGGCATTATGAAGGATCCGGACGTCCTGGGTGCCACACCGTTTATTCTCACGCAGGGTCTCGTCTCTGCGCCGGCGGGCATTTCCGGTGTGGTCATCAGGGGGATTGATCCCCGAACCGCCTCACAGGTAATTCGTCTCAAGGAGATCATTGTCGAGGGTACCTGCTGTGACCTCGGTGAATCAGGGGTCCTGGTGGGATCAGAGCTTGCACTTCACACGGGAATGCATATCGGGGATGTGATCTCCCTGATCACTCCCACCGGGACCATGACGCCCCTTGGCATGATCCCGAAATCCATGTCCTTTCGTGTAACGGGTATTTTCAACACGGGCATGTATGAGTTTGACAGCAACATGGTTTATATTTCCTTGGAATCAGCAAAAAGAATGTCCATGAAGGACCTTCCTTCTGGTATCGAGATCAAGGTGAAGAATATCTATGACGCGGATTCAATTGCCGGCAGACTTCTCGCCTCCCTCGATCCCGGGTTCTGGGCAAAAACGTGGAAAGATATGAACAGAAGTCTCTTCTCTGCCCTGAAACTGGAAAAAACCGTGATGTTCATTATTCTCCTGTTCATCATCCTGGTTGCCGCATTTAGCATTATCAGCACCCTGATCATGCTGGTCACGGAAAAGAGGAAGGACATCGCCATTCTCAAGTCAATGGGCACAACCACGAACCAGGTGCTCGGCATCTTCATGACGCTGGGTATGGTCATTGGCGTCACAGGTACCCTTGCAGGGCTCGGACTCGGTCTTCTGCTCTCCTATAACCTGGATCCGGTGGTCAGAACGGTGGAATTTCTTTTCGGAATCGAGGTGATGCCCAAGGATGTTTACTATATCACGGGGTTACCCACAAAAGTGAACTTCTTTGAGGTCGCCCTCATCACCGTTGCCTCGTTGATTCTCTCGTTCTTTGCCACCATCTACCCGGCGCGACAGGCAGCAAAACAGGATCCCGTGGAGATCATGCGTTATGAGGGATAAGCCAATACTCCAAACACGAGAGCTGCAGAAATCCTTTAGAAAAGGACCGGAACTCATACATGTCCTCAAGGGGGTTACCATGGAAGTAACCCGGGGAGAATGCATCGCCATCGTTGGAGCATCAGGATCCGGTAAGAGCACCCTCCTCCATCTCCTCGGAGGTCTCGAAAAGCCCGACAGCGGCACAATACGCTACGGGGACAAAGACATCTGCCTCATGAATGAACGGGAGATCTCGACCTTCAGAAACCTCAAGGTCGGGCTTGTCTTCCAGTTTCACTATCTGCTGAGTGAATTTTCTGCCCTGGAAAACGTGATGATGCCTGCCCTCGTGAGCGCACGGATCACGCCCGACATCCCGAAGAAGGCCCGTGAACTCCTCGATGTCGTGGGGCTCTCCGACAGGGTCACTCACAAGCCCGGCGAACTTTCCGGCGGTGAACAGCAGCGGGTTGCCATAGCGCGTTCCCTCATGATGTCTCCCAATATCCTGCTGGCGGACGAACCCACCGGTGACCTCGATCCGGAAAACGGGGCCAGGGTGCGGGATCTCTTCGCAGACCTGAAACGTTCCCTTGGCATCACCATGATCATCGTCACGCACAACATGGACCTTGCAAGCATCACAGAAAGGATCCTGGTGCTGAAGGAGGGACACCTTGAACCTCACGTTGTCTAGACACCTGTTCATCATTCTCCTGTTTTTCCTCACACCACTTTACCTCAATGCCACGGTAGTGAACATCGCCACAGCAGACGCAACCCTTTCCAAGATCCTCCAGGAGGTTCTCTGTGTTTCGCTCCGGACAGATGCAGCACTGAGTATCGCAATGGAAACAAGCGACGGAGTCTTCCGCGTCTATGATACCACAGACCTGACCTACACCGCTTCGACACCCGAGGAGGCCCTCGACGGGTACCTCAGACTCAAGGGCATCTGTGTGGTGGACCAGGTGAACATTACGGGACAATCCCGAATCAGCTCGGAGGCAATACGATTCCGCATCACCACAACACGTGGTGATATCGTCCACAGGGACAGGATCAGAAAGGACATAGAATCCATCTTTGCCATGGGCTACTTCGAGACATGCGATGCCTCTTTCTCCGAGGGAACGCTCACCTTCGTCGTCACCGAGTACCCCGTGATCGTCAGTATCGACGTGGAGGGCAACGACAAGATCAAAGACGAAGATATCCTCTCCGCCATTGGGTTGAAACGCTTCGACATCCTGAACACGAGACTGCTCAAAACGAGCATAGACCGCATCAGGAGCCTCTACCGTGAAAAGGGATTCTACAACGTGATGGTGGGTTCCGATACTCAGCCAACCGAGGGCGGGATCACGTTGACCTTCTCCATCGAAGAAAACGAGAAGCTCTATGTCCGCAAGGTGGAGTTCGACGGAAATGAAAACATCTCATCGAGGAAACTCAGGGACATCATGGAGACAAAAAATCGATGGATCCTGGGTCTGTTCGGGCACGCCGGTTCCTACCTCGAAGCGGGCCTCGACAATGATCTCCTGAGGATCGAGCAGTTCTATGCCGACAACGGATACATCCAGGCGAAGGTCGGTCGTCCTCGGGTCGATGTCCAAGAGGATACAGGAATATTCATCACCATCCCCATTGAAGAAGGCCCCCTCTTTACCATCGGGAGCATTGACATCACCGGAGATCTCATTCAGCCAAGAGAAGAACTCATGAAAAAGCTGGACCTCAAGACAGGGGACGTCATGAGCAAGAGCAAGGTGCATACCTCCATCGAAAATCTGCGTGATGTGTATATGAATCAGGGGTATGCCTACGCACAGATCAGACCCATCACCAAGGAGGAAGAGGAAACCACCGTGGGCCTGATCTTCAAGATCACCAAGGGAAATCCTGTTTCTATCGACACAATCTACATCAGGGGAAATCAAAAAACCCGTGACAAGGTTATCCGGAGAGAATTGCAGCTCGACGAGGGAGATCTGTTCTCCTCAACCGACCTCAGGCGCAGTAGGGACAGGATCTCCAGGCTCGGTTATTTCAGCACCGTGACTATCGACCCCATCCCCCGGGAAGAAGAAACCATGTCACTGCTCGTTGACGTCGAGGAGACCACTACGGGGGCATTTGCCTTCGGTATCGCCTATTCGAGTCTCGACGGTGCGATGGGAACCCTTGAGTTGAGCGAAAACAACCTCCTGGGTCTGGGTCTCAAGAGCCGCTTGAGCACTGAATACGGGGCAAAAAAGAAGAATTACATGGTGGATTTCGAAGAGCCCTGGCTCTTTGGACGTCCGGTCTCCCTTGGCGTGCGCCTCTTCAACATGGAGAGAGAGTATGTGTACTACACAAAGGAGTCCCGCGGAGGAAATATCCGTCTTGGATACCCGCTCATCGAGGAGATCCGGCACTATATCATCTATTCGTACACGCACGTTCTGGAACTCAAGGATATCGACCCCGTCTACCTGAGCGCTCTTTCAGAAGACGAGATTACAGGAGGTGTCACGAGCAGCATTACCAATACCCTGCATCGAGACACCACCAACGATTTTTTCAGACCCACCAGAGGCTCGGATCTCATGCTCTCCCTCGAGTATGCAGGCCTTGGAGGAGACTTTCATTTCACCCGAGTCACAGCGACGGCAGCGCAGTTCTTCCCCCTGTACAAGGACACTCTCGCCTTGATGTTAAAGGCGAGATGGGGTACCATCAACCCTGCTCAGGGAGATGATCTTCCAGAATATGAACGCTTTACCCTCGGTGGAATGAACAGCATCAGGGGGTTCAAGTACGGAGAGATCGGACCCAGGGACACCTTCGGAAGTGTCATCGGGGGCAAACGCATGCTCGTTTTCAATACAGAACTCAGTTTTCCCATCGCAAATATCCCCGGGTTGTACGGGATCCTGTTTTTTGACCAGGGGAATTCCTATGAAAAGATGATAGATCTCACAAACCTAAAGAGATCCTATGGTGCAGGCATCAGGTGGGTGACGCCCATGGGACCGCTACGCCTGGAATACGGCAAGGTCATCGATCCCAAAGACTTTGAATCTAAATCGCAATGGGATTTCACGATAGGAAGGTTTTTCTAACACGTACATTAAGGAGTATACCTATGAGACACGGAACCCGGATAGTTACAGCACTCGCTGTACTCTTGTTCCTTGCAGGAACTGCAGGGGCTCAGAACGTCAGGATTGCCTACATCGACTCCCAGAGGATCCTGTATGAATCCCTGGCAGGCAAGGAGGCCTTCAAACAGCTCAGCGCGCTGAAGGATGAACGAGAAATCGAGATCCAGAAGTTGCAGGAGAAGATAAAAGCGATGGGTGACGACATTGCCGCGAAATCCCCCACCATGAGCGTCGCAGCAAAGGCAGAACTTGAAACCCTCTACGAACAGGAGCTCAGAAAATACAATCGTCTCGTAAAGGATGCCCAAGACGATCTGAAACGTCTGGAGATTTCTCTGCTCAAACCCTGGAGCATGGAACTCGACATCATCATCAATGATTACGGCCTGAAGCATGCCATCGATCTCATCCTTGACAAGCGTAATCCTGCCATCGTCTATGCATCAGAAAAGATCGACATCACGGATCCCATCATGGAGATATTCAACAACCACTATCAGAACAAGAATTCCAAGAAAGAGTAACCCATGCGCCTGAGTGATCTCGTTACAGAACTCGGCGGAATTCTCAAGGGAGAGGATCGGGTTGTCTCCGGAGCATCCACCCTTGAGGAGGCATCCTCAGACGAGATCACGTTTCTTGCAAACCCGAAGTACAGGGACAGGGTGAAGACCTCTCGTGCAGGAGCGATCATTGTCGCCCACGAGATCGAAACTGCCATTCCCCAGATCATCACGAAGGACCCCTACCTCTATTTCGCCCGCGTCGTGTCTCTCGTATACCCCGATGAAACCCCTGAGCCGGGAATATCCCCCCTGGCCTGTATCCATCCCGATGCTTCTGTCGATGCGGGGGCATGCATCTACCCTCACGTGAACGTTGGTGCCGGTGCCAGGGTATCGAAGGGGTGCATCATCTATCCCGGGTGCTATCTCGGTGCAAACGTCACCATCGGCGATCAGACTGTCTGTTATCCGAATGTCGTGATCTATGACGGATGTACCCTGGGCAGCAACTGCATTATCCACAGCGGCGTCGTCATTGGATCGGACGGATTCGGCTTTGTCTGGGACGGGTCCCGCCATGTGAAGATCCCCCAGAAGGGGATCGTGATCATCGGCGACCATGTCGAGATCGGGAGCAACTGCACGATCGACCGTGCAGCGCTCACCAGCACCAGGATCGGCAGCGGCGTGAAGATGGACAATCTCATCCAGGTGGGTCACAATGTTGTCATCGGTGAACACACCATCATCGTCTCTCAGACCGGGATCTCGGGCAGTGCACAGATCGGGTCAAACGTCGTTCTTGCCGGCCAGTGCGGAATCGGGGGACATATCACCATCGGTGACGGCTGTGTTGCAGCAGCCAGGGCTGGAATCGCATCGGATCTCGCTGCCGGGAGCGTGGTCTCGGGGTTCCCCGCAATGGATCACCGACACTGGCTCCGGGTACAGAAGGTGTACAAGGACCTTCCCGAAATGCTCAAGCGCATACGCTCTCTGGAAAGGAGGCTCGAATCCATTGGCAAAGATTGATCCCACCGCCCTAATCGCCGATGGGGCTGAGCTTGCAGACGATGTGGTCGTCGGCCCCTATGCAACGATCGGGGAGAGGACATCCATCGGAGCGAAGACCACCATCGGTCCCTACTGCATGATTCGGGGTCCTGCCGAGATCGGAGGAAATTGCACCTTCACCGGATATGCGAGCATCGGAACCCCCCCGCAGGACCACTCGTATCGTGGCGAGGACACACGGCTGGTCATCGGTGAAAACAACACCATCCGGGAGTTCGTTACCATCAACCGGGGGACCGTTAAGGACAGGGGAGTCACGTCCATCGGGAACAACAACCTCATCATGGCTTATTGCCACGTGGCCCATGACTGCGTCATCGGCAATCATGTGGTCATGGGCAATCTCGCGACGCTGGCCGGCCATGTGAAGATCCAGGATCATGCCATCATCGGCGGCCTCTCCGCAATCCATCAGTTTACCCGCATCGGGGCCTATGCCATTATCGGGGGCGGATCCATGGTAAGTCTCGATATCGTCCCCTATGCCCGCGCCGCAGGAGACCGTGCCCGTCTGTTCGGGGTCAACTCCATCGGACTGAAGAGAAACGGTTTCAGACCAGATCAGATCAAGCGGGTCGAGAAGGCCTACCGCACCATCTTCAAGCAGGGACTGCTCCTGAAAGACGCTATCGAGGCGCTGAGACAAGAGATCACCGAGGAAGAGATCCGCGCGCTGGTGGAGTTCCTCTCCACCTCGACCCGGGGTATCGCGAGATGAATCCCCTCAAGGCCGCCGTGATCGGCGTCGGGTATCTCGGCAGATTCCACGCCCTTAAGTACGCCGCCATGGAGGATGTCGAACTCCTTGGGGTGGTGGATATCGATCAAGATCGTGCGGTCCTTGTTTCCCGGGAAACAGGCACTCAAGCCTACACCTCAGCAGAGGGGATCATTGACCGTCTCGATGCAGTCAGCATCGCAGTACCCACGAGCGCTCATGCCGAGGTGGCGATGCCGTTTCTGGAACGGGGGATCGCCGTCCTGCTGGAAAAACCAATCGCGGCACGCATCGAAGACGCTGTCTCTCTCATCGATGCAGCACACAGAGGCTCCGCCATGCTCCAGATCGGCCACCTGGAGCGGTTCAACCCCGCCCTGAAGCACCTTCAGTCGAGTATCACGCACCCCATGTTCATCGAGGCTCACCGGATAAGCCCCTTCAGGCAGCGCGGGGCGGACGTGGATGTGATCCTGGACATCATGATCCATGACCTCGACATCATTCTCTCTCTGGTCACCTCAGAGGTTACCTCCGTGGAATCCGTTGGAGTCCCGGTCCTCACGGGCTCGGTCGACATAGCCAATGCAAGGATCAAGTTTGCCTCGGGGTGTATCGCCAATATCACCGCAAGCAGGGTCAGTGCTGAGATCATGCGCAAGATCAGAATTTTCCAGAGCGACTCGTATATCTCCATTGATTTTGCACAGTCCGCCGTGGATATCTACACCCTCACTGAGCACAGAGAGATCACCCACACCCACCTTAAGATTGATGATTCCGACGCCCTGGCTGCTGAGCTCCGATCGTTCGTGGATGCGGTGCGAGAGGGCAGCCAGGTCGAAGTGGACGGGGAAGCCGGACTCAAGGCCGTAGAAATGGCGTATCGGGTAAAAGATTCGATGGTCGTGCCCTAGGGCGATGACTATGAAGAACATCCTCATGGTAGCAGGGGAACCAAGCGCCGACAGACACGCTTCACAGGTCATAAGGGCCGTGAGGACCCTTGATGATGGTGTCGCTTTTTTCGGCATGGGTGGTCCTGCGATGGAAGCCTCGGGCATGGAGTGCGTCTATTCCATGGATGAACTCTCTGTTATGGGCTTTTCTGACGTGATCCCTAAAATGGGAAGGATTCTGAAAGTCTACCAGGGGCTAACGCACCTCATGAAGCAGAGAAACCCCGACATCGTGGTCCTGCTCGACCTGCCGGACTTCAACATGAGGATTGCCCGCAGGGCTCATGCGCACGGGTTCAGGACGCTCTACTACATCGCTCCACAGGCCTGGGCCTGGCGGCGGTCCCGGGCTGAACACCTTTCCAAGATCACCAATGGCCTTGCAGTCATCTTTCCCTTCGAAGAGGAATTCTTCCGCTCCTTTGGTGTAAACGCGCGCTACGTGGGCCACCCCATTATGGAATTGGCACGTGAAATGGCAGAAGTCTCCTGGCCTCCGAAGCGTATTGCCCTGCTTCCCGGAAGCAGATCACACGAAATTTCACAGATCCTTCCCGTGATGCTGGAAGCGAAACGCATCGTGGGAGAAAAGCATCCCGAGATCTCCTGGCTCCTCCCTGTGGCACCTGGGCTGGAACCCGGAGACATCGAGAAGCTGGTAGATGGTGATATCGAGCTCACCGGCGAACTGCCCGAGGTTGACCTTGCCATGGTGAAATCCGGCACATCGACCCTCGAACTGGCAGTCCGAGGCATTCCCGAAATTATCTGCTACAGAACATCACGTATCAACTACTGCATTGCCAGTTCCTTCGTGAAGATACCCCACATCGGCATGCCGAACATCATCTCTGGGAAACGCATCGTTCCCGAACTCATCCAGCACGAGTTCACCGGAACCCGCCTGGCCGAGTTCCTCCTGCGGTTTATCCAGGATAGATCTCTTTTCTGCCAAACAAGGAACGCCTTTTCCCACATGCGGGATCTTCTTGGTACGAAAAAGGCATCACAAGGAGTTGCACAGTGGATCTGCGAGATGCTTCACTAACCATCAAGGACACCGGGATCTACAGAAGGCTCCTGGGATACATCAGGCCCTACTGGCACAAGCTGGCTTTTTCCCTGTTTCTGACGCTCTTCATATCCGGGACAACAGGGCTGCTGGCACTGCTGTTCAAATACGTGGTGGATGACATCCTGATCGAGCAGGATCTCTTCATGCTGAAGGTCTTCCCGCTCGTGATCATCGCCATCTACCTCATCAGGGGTGTCAGTGATTACTTCAGCTACTACTACGTTGCCGATGTGGGCCAGCGCATCATCATGGACCTGCGGGATCAGCTCTACGCACATATACAGACCCTGTCCATGCCGTTTTTTCTCAAAACGCCCACAGGAGTCCTCATCTCCCGGATCACCAACGATGTCAACATGGTCCAGTCTTCTGTCACCAACGCCATCACCGGGTTCATCAGGGAATCCTTCACGCTGGTAGGACTCGTGTTCGTGGTGTTCTACCGGGACTGGCAGCTCGCCCTCATCTCCATGGTGGTCTTTCCCCTGGTGATCTACCCCATTATCAGGTTCGGACAGAAACTCAAGCGCTACTCCACCAGGAGCATGAAGGTCATGGGAGATGTCATGAGTATCCTGGACGAAGGCATCAGCGGCATCAGGATCGTGAAGGCGTACAACATGGAGAACTACGAGAAAACGAGGTTCTCCGCTGAAAATCGAAGGTACTATCGCAACTGGATGAGGAGAATCGCCATTCGTGCCATCTCCGGACCCCTGATAGAACTCATCGGCGGCCTTGCCTTTGCCAGCATCCTCTGGATCGGGGGGATGAAGGTGATCAGTGGGTCCATCACGCCGGGTGAGTTCGGATCGTTCATCCTGGGGCTTGGCCTGCTCTACTCACCGATTCGAAAGCTCAACAACGTGAATATCGAGATCCAGGAGGGAATCGCTGCGGCGAAGAGAATTTTCTCCGTGCTCGATACCACCCCGGAGATCACCGAGAAACCGGGCGCGGAAAAAATCGGCAGGATACGAGGCGATTTCGAATTTCAGGACGTGTGGTTCAGGTATCACGGGTGTGAGGAGTATGCCCTCAAGGGAATCACGTTCCAGGCAAAAGCCGGGATGCAGGTGGCCTTGGTGGGAGAATCCGGCTCCGGGAAGACCACCATCGCCAATCTCCTGCCGAGACTCTTCGACGTCACCAGCGGGAACATCCTGGTGAATGGAACCGACATCAGGGAGGTGACGCTGGCCTCGCTGCGAGACAACATCGCCATGGTAACCCAGGAAATGATCCTGTTCAACGACACGGTGAAGGCAAACATCGCCTATGGATTAGAGACCGCCTCAATGGATGAAATCATCCAAGCCGCACGGTCTGCCAATGCCCATGAATTCATCGAGGACATGGAACAGGGCTACGATACCGTCATCGGCGAATCAGGGGTGCGGCTTTCAGGAGGCCAGAAACAGCGGATCTGTATCGCCAGGGCCATCATCAAGGACGCTCCCATCCTCATCCTGGACGAGGCGACCTCGTCGCTGGACACGGAATCTGAACGTGAGGTCCAGTCAGCCATGGACAAGCTCATGAAGGGCAGAACCTCGCTGGTGATTGCACATCGTCTCTCCACGATCGTGAACGCGGATTGGATCATCGTTCTCTCCCAGGGCAGCATCGTGGAACAGGGCACCCATGAAAACCTCCTCGCACGAAACGGCCATTACACAAGGCTGTACAGCCTTCAGTTCTCCAATGAGTAGGATCCTCTCAACACTCTACGGCAGGGCCGTATCCTGGCGCAACGCCCTCTATGATGCGGGCATCCTGGCGGTTCATCGCACCCCACCGGCGATCATCAGTGTCGGAAACATCGAGACCGGTGGTACCGGGAAGACCCCTTTTGTCATGGCGCTTTCAGGCAGGCTCAAGGAACGAGGCCACCGCTGTGTGATCCTCACCAGGGGATATCGGGGCAGGCTCACAGGTCCGCTGCTCGTAACCGGTTCTCATTCGAGCCGCGATGTGGGCGACGAGGCCCTGCTCATGGCCCAGACCACCAGGGTGCCGGTGATAAAGTCCCCCGACCGGGTGAAAGGAGCGTGGTTCGCGTATAGCGAACTCGATGCGGACCTCGTGATCCTCGACGATGGGTTCCAGCATCGCAGGATTCACCGCGACCTGGATATCGTGCTCGTGTCAAGAAACCTCGACGGCGAGGTCCTCCTTCCCGCAGGACACCTGAGAGAACCCCTGTCCTCCCTGAGCCGCGCACACATCATCATCTCCACCAAGGAGAATTCCTCGTATGCCCTGAAGGCTTCTATTGAGATGAGCTGTTTTGTAGACGTAAGCGGGAACACCCATGACCTGTCCAGCGTTCTTGGAAAAAAGGTGTTCGCCTTCTGCGGAATCGCACGCCCGGAAGGGTTTCTCTCGGGATTGAGAAGCCTGGGGGCCCAAGTAACCTCACGGGTGTTTGCAGACCACTATACCTACACAGCCGGAGACATGCGCATGATTGTCAGAGAAGCCCAGGGGTCGGATCTCATCATCACCACGGAGAAAGATCTTGTCAGAATAGAACATCCCTGGATTCAAGACGTCAAAGAGAGGCTCTTGAGCGTCAGGATTGCGCTCAGGATGGACTCCATGGAACCCATTCTCAAGGAGATCGAGACCATTGTCAGGAACAGGCGTATTTCTCGACAGGGATGATACCATCATCCGGGACAAGAACTACCTGAGAGACCCCGACGGGATCGAGATCCTTCCCGGGGTACCCCGTGCCCTGAAAATGCTCAATGAGCGGGGGATCCCGGTCATCGTGACCACGAACCAGTCGGGAATCGCGCGGGGATTTCTTGATGAAGCCATCCTCGCAGACATTCATGGTCGGCTTCTTAGCCTTCTTCTCAAACAGGGGGCACGCATCGACGGGATCTATTATTGCCCGCACCACCCCGATGGTACGGTGAGCGCGTATCGCATGCACTGCTCGTGCCGGAAACCACAGCCCGGAATGCTTTTGAAGGCAGCGCAAGAGTTTGGCATGGACCTCGGGGCATGCTATATGATAGGCGACAAGCCCGACGATATTGAAACCATCCACCGGGTCGGGGGAACAGGGATTCTCCTGAGAACAAGTGTTATGGATATGCACAACCACAGCGCTGATTTTATTGCACGGGATCTGCCCGAGGCAGTTTCCTGGATCCTGGAGGACATGACCCCATGAAGATCGCACATCGAATTGCTGGAGAGATCCAATCCCTCATGTTCAGCACTGTCCTCTTTCTCATCCGATCCCTGCCCTATCCGTTGGTGGTTGCTGTGGGAAAAACGTTGGGAATCCTCGGGTGGATCCTCGACCCCCTCCACCGAAGGATCAGCAACCTCCAGATCCGCCACGCCCTGGGCACCAGGGGAGAAGAAACGCTCATTACTAAAAAGGTGTTCATCAACCAGGTCCTGCTCATGATCGATGCCCTGAGGTTCGCCTACCTGGACGATGACGAGATTAAGAAACGGGTGGTGATCGAGGGAAGAGAAAACCTTGAGGCAGTGCTCTCTTCAGGGCGGGGGGTGCTGGGGATCACGGCCCACATGAACTGGGAGGTCCTCGGAAATATCCCAAGACTGCTCGGGATCGAGTTCTGTGTCATGGGCCGCATCCACAAGAACCCCCGGATCCAGGCCATCATGGAGGACATCCGATCCCGGTGCGGATTCGTCTACCTTCCCCCGAAGGGAGGCATGGTTCCCATGCTCATCAAGGAACTGAAGAAGGGTCGACTCGTGGGATTTGTCATCGACCAGATGGGAAAGCGGGATTCCGGACTCTTCTGCGACTTCCTCGGCATGCCTGCACCTACAAACCCTGCCCCTGCCTTCATAGCGCTCAAGGGGGATGCCCTTGTCATACCAGTGGCAACCATCAAGGAAGGTGATCATTACCGGTTCCGTTTCGAACAACCCATTGACACCCGGTCCTATCAGGACGACTACACCCAGATAGACTCGGTCTTTGATTCCTGGAAATCACGCGCTGTCCAGGAGTTGAGCACCTGGATGCAGGCATGGGTGAGTTCCGTGGTACGGGAACATCCCGAGCAGTGGCTCTGGCTCCACAGCAGGTGGACGCGGAGAAAAGACATGGGGCGCATCATCAGGAAGGGTCTGGACTTCAGAGCGTATGTCATTGCCCAGGCGAACACGTATGCAGACAGATCCCGAGAACAGTAGCGGCGAGCATTCATGGGAAAACGATCCACACTTCTGAGCTCCCTCCAGTATCACCTCGTCACAGGAGCCCTGTTCCTGATCCGTACCCTTCCCTACAACGCGGTGCTTACAATCGGCAGGGCCCTGGGCTTTGCCGGGTACTACCTCGACGGGTTCCACAGAAAGGTCGCACAGATCCAGATGAAGGCTGCCCTTGGTGATGCGTACCGGAGTTCCCTGGTCAGAGAGGTGTTCATGTTCCATGGAGACATCCTCATCGATGCGATCCGCTTCTCATTCATGGGCGATGAGGAGATCAGAAAGAGGATCGTTGTCGAAGGAACGGAACATCTCGAAGCAGCCCTCGCCACCGGACGCGGCCTCATGATCATCACCGGCCACATCGGGAACTGGGAGGTCCTCTCGCACCTGCCCAGGGTCATTGGCATCAGGTTCTGTGTCATGGCCGATGTCCGCAACGACCCCCGGCTGGAGGCCATCATCGACGGTATCAGGGCACGCTCGGGGGCCACGATCCTGCCTCCCACGGGCAAGGCCCTCATGCTCGTCAAAGAATTGAAGAAGGGCAACATCATCGGTATCCTGGTAGACCAGCGGGGAAAACGCTCAGACGGGCTCCTGTGCGACTTCTTCGGCATGCCCGCACCGACGAACCCTGCCCCGGCATTTCTCGCCGTGAAAGGCGACGCCCTCGTACTCTCGGTTCATGCCATCAAGGAAGGAGACACCTACCGGGTGGTCTTCTCAGAGGCGCTGGATTCCAGAGACTTCGGCACCCTCAGGGAGGCCATGCAACCCCTGAGCGACACCATGCAGGCATGGGTGGAAGATGTGGTTCGAAAGTACCCCCACCAGTGGTTCTGGCTGCACAGCAGGTGGACCCGGCGTTCCGACATGCGGGAGATCATCCGTACCGGGAGAGACTTCCGGGAGTACATCCGCGCCCAGGCCAATGAGACTGGAGGGGAAAAGGTATAACAAGAACTCCTGCACAGAGTCCCTCGTGCGGGGGGGACGACGCTCAGAAGAGCCTCTCCGTCTCTGACCATCACACCGGGCCACGAGAGTCATCGTATTTGAACCTTGACTTTCTCGGGGACTCCCCGGTATACGATACATGCTTTCCTGCAGGAACACGGCGGCATAGCCAAGTGGTAAGGCGACGGTCTGCAAAACCGTTATTCACCGGTTCAAATCCGGTTGCCGCCTCCAGCTTCTTTCATGTCTTTCGATCCCCGGTTATCGTGTGGGAGATTCTTCCCGTCGATGAACACGTCGCCTCGGTGTTTGGGATGCTCTTTTCCTGATGAACGGTGGTTCCTCAACGAGATATCAGCAGGCGATCTTTTCCTCTGTGCCCTTCTTGCTGCACGGAAGATAGATCGTGAATGTCGTACCCTTTCCCGGCTCGCTTTCCAGAGAGAGCTCTCCCTTCAAATCCTTCACGATCCTGTGGACAGTGGCAAGTCCCAAACCGGTTCCCTTTCCCGGGGCCTTTGTGGTGAAGAACGGATCAAAGATGTGTTTCCGGACATGCTCATCCATTCCGCATCCGGTGTCTCTGACCCTGAGCCTGAGATATGGACCTGATCCAAGATCCGTAAAAGATTTCCTGGTGAGCTCATCGAGGGTCATGCGCGTGAGCTCGATGGAAAGTATGCCACCTGCCTCTTCCATTGCCTGATATGCATTGGTACAGAGGTTCATGATGATCTGATGGATTTCGGTTGGGTCTGCGAACACTTCTGTGGAAACCTTTTCAATAGAGCTCCTTATCTCGATGGAGGTAGGAATCGTTGCCCCCAGAAGCTTGAGGGCTTCGTTGATGATGAGGTGAACCTGAACCGGCTCCCGCTGTGCCTTATACATTCGCCCGAAGCTGAGGATCTGCTGGACGAGTTCGCGCGCCCTGAGTGCTGCATTGAGAACCTGATCACAATAACTGTGTGCGCGACTCTCAAGGGGCGTCTCACTTTTGACCAGTTCTCCATAGCCCAGAATGGCTGAGAGCATGTTGTTGAAATCGTGGGCGATGCCCCCTGCAAGCGTTCCAATAGCCTCCATCTTCTGGGCCTGTGCGAGCCTCAGTTCGTAGCGGTCACGCTCACGTTCCGCGTGTTTTCGTTCGGTAATATCCCGCACAATCCCCTGGAAACCCATTGGCTCGCCCTTGGCATCCTTCAGGAGAGATACCGATGCCTCCACGGACATGACGGAACCGTCCTTCTTCTTGAGCTCCCAGTCGAATGCCTTGATGGGTTTTTTCGTCACGAACACCTCATGGAAGACCTCAAAGACCTTTTTTGCATTGGCCTTATCCACGTATGTGCGGTAACTCATTCCCATGAGTTCCTCATCGGAGCACCCCAGCGTCTTTCCCACCATCTGATTGAAAAAAGTGAACCTGCCTGAAAGATCCACCTCGAAGTACGCCTCTTCGATATTATCGAGGATATTCTGATACTTCTCATTACTGAGCTTGAGGGCTTTCTCGACTCTGAGACGTTCGGTGATATCCCTGCCGGAGCCCTGGACACAGATCGGATTGTCTTCATGGTTTGAGATGAGGATGTTTTTATACTCGATCACCCGCTCAAGTCCTCCCTTGGTGAGGATGCTGATGAGTCCTTCGTCGCGACCATTTTCCAGGAGTCTCTGCATGTAGAGATCGAAGAAATCTCTGTATCGTTCAGGCATCAGATCCATGATCGTCATGGTTGCCAGATCTTCCTCGGTGTACCCCGTATCCTCTTTGGAGGCAATATTCGTCTGGATGAAGTTTCCCTCCAAGTCATGAACATAGAGAAAGTCGGACACATTTTCAAAGATGTTGCGGTATTTTTCTTCGCTGAGACGGAGCGCCTCTTCGGTCATTTTGAAGTCTGTAATGTCCCTGATACTCTCGATTGCCCCGATGATTTTCCCCTGAGAACTGTAGATAGGACGAGCCTTGACTCCCAGGAACAGACCTCTTTTATCTTCTCTTTCCAGGGTGATTTCTGCGTAGAGGGTGTCGCCTATCTGCATGAGCCTATCATACGCGAAATCCCCCTTTTTCGCTGGATCAAAAATTGAGTCGATGAGCATGGGGCGACGAGAGCCATAGAACGGGAGAGCGTACTCATAGTTCCCTTTTCCGATCATGTCATTGGCCTTTACCCCGGTGAGTTCCTCCATGGCCGTATTCCAGCCGAAAACAATCCCGGAGCGATCAATGGCAAAGGTGGGATCCGGCTGCAGGTCGAAGAGCTGATCAATGCGAACCTCGGTCTTCTGAACGCTCTGTTCGCCTGCTCTCATCACGTCTTGCCCCATGACCAGCTCGATGATTTCCTGTTGGATTTTTTCAGGAGCTCTGTTTTCGAGTGCAGATCTGTCCACAGGGGTACTTGTCGGATACCTGCAGGAAAAATATGAATACAACAACCCAGAAAAGCCACACTGAGGAACGCGTGAAAACTCCAGAGCGTATGAGGCCTCATTCCTTCGCTGCAATCAGGCAACCAGCGATTATTCTGTTGCCCAGAGGAGATGTCCCGTGGTAACACGTTTTTGCTCATATTTTCAGAATACGCAATGTAATCAAGGGAGTCTCATGTATAGGCTGCTGCTACCCTTATTTCTTCGCGCGTTTTCTCAAGGGCCCCAGGTTCGTGATTTCCCGGCAAAACCACCCCTTACAATCACTTTGACAAGGTTCGCTCTCGTTGCAATGATGTTGTGGATCATGTGCCCTGAAGCATCTGCCCGGGATTTTAACCATCAGCTCGGTGTTAGGGTCCTCTCCATCAAGGGGAAAACCGTCTACGAAACGAGCTTCCCGGAAGGGAACAGCAGACTCGAATGGCCGATCGAAGCCACCACAGGGGAACTCTCCTATCAGGTTTCCTGGAGAAAATCCCTTGAAGCAGCAGTGTGGGTCAGCTCATCACCTTGGAAGTCAATGGATGCACCCATGGAGGATTACGACTGGATAGATGAAACCTACTATTCCGAACGCCCTCTCCATGACGCCCTGGATATCTATTCCCGGAGCAGCATTGAATCCAAGAGCATGCTGTTCGGAGCACGTTCCCGGTTCTTCTTTCTCTCGAACACGTTCTGTTCCCTCGGACTGAATGTTGGATACCAGTTCCAGGAATTTGACTACCGCGCCAGCAATACCGACCAGGTCGGCTATGGGCCCTGGCGTGATCAGACTACCACCGTCTCTGGACCGGTAGCCCTGTATTCCGTGAGGTATAGCCTGTGGAATCTCGGGGTATCCGTGCGTGGGACCCTGGAGGATATCATCACCATCACCTTTGACAGCATGCTCATTCCGGAGGCACAGGCGGACGATGAAGATGTTCACCTGAGGAGATCCCGGGTATCCTGGAGCTCCTGTACCGGCTCCGGAACCATGACAAGTCTGAGTACCGTTTTCCATACCCGATGGGGATGGGATGTTATGACTCAATCCATCCTGTCGCGTATCAGGACCAAGGGATTTCAGTCCCAGTATTGGTACGGCGATGACCCCGCCACAAATTGGTTCAATGACACCGGTCAGCGCCTTACGGGAATCCGCTCCAAGATACAGCAGACCACCTTCACCGTGAGTCTAGGCGCAGCGTATCGATTCTAGAAGAATCCTCTTTCTACTGGAATTTCTTCAACTCAAATACCTTTCGGTCCTGCGTGGCGACAATGTGGTACAATTTGTCCTGGGGCACGTAGATATACGGGACGTCAGCCTCCCTCCGGTAGAGGAAGTGGGAAAGGATCATCCTGTTCACTGCCCGGTGGCCGATGATCATGATGTTGTCCGGAGTCATGTTCAGGAAAAAGGCCTTCTTGATCCCGATCTTGATCCGCTCCTTCATGGTCGCGTACCCCTCTCCATCGGGGTAACTATAGTTGTACTTGTCTTCCTTGCGGGCGGAGTACACCTCGGGCATGGTTCTCTGGATCTCGTCATAGCTCATGCTCTCGCAGATACCGCCGTTGATCTCGTTGAACTCGCTAAGCGGCACGATGGTGCAGTTCTGCTGGAGCGACTTGATCTCCCTGGCTGTCTGGATGGTGCGGATCTTCTCGCTGGTGAAGATGTAGGAAATCTTCTTCTTCTGGAAAAACCGAGCAAGGGCCTTTGCGTGTTCGATGCCCCGGGGGGTAAGCTCGGGGTCTCCACCGATCCGGTCCTCGACATTGTAGTACGTCTCGGTATGCCGGATGAGGTAGAGGCTCTTGACCACGTCGGTCACCAGGCAGTCCCTGATCCTGGAGTACAGCGGGAGCTGTTCGTGGAGCTTTTCCTTGAGCACCTTGTTGTGCAGGGAATCCATGACGATGTAATTCCTCTCTGTCTGGAGAGGGTTCGCGATGATTCGATAGTATTCGATCCGTTTCTTGAATTCTCTCAGGGCCACCTCCCGGGAGAGGCCGGCAAACTCGGGTGACTTGATCTTCTGCTGAATGCTCAACTGGACAATGTCATCATCATTATTGATGCACTCGATGTAGAGGATGGGATGATCCTGGAGGTGTTCCTCAATCAGTTGACGCCTGCTCCTGCTCACGTTCGTGGCATCGAGAATCGCGACCTGTCCTCGTTTTTTGAGGTATTCCCTGGCCCGGTTGATGTTGATCAGCGTGAAGCGCTTCCTGAGCTCCACCGCTGCGGTGTTTTCAGGACTGTAGAACGCCGATGCCCAGGTATCCTTCAGCGGAGCGTACTTGCGCCTGATTTCACCGTTGTTGAAGATCCTGGTGGGGACGTCGTTTCTGTTGAACATGTCGCGCATCCGCACCGCGATGGTGGACTTTCCTTTTGCTGGCAGCCCAACCATGACAATATAGAGTTTCTCATCCTTGATGGTCATGCCTGAATGCATATCATTGACAAAACCACCTTACAAGGCTTTTCCTGACGGAAAGAAGTCCCGTTTTGAACATGTTATCGCAGCTGCGCCCTCACACCAGCGGTCTCTGTCCACAACTCCTGGCTACCTGCAGGCAACCTTCGGAGTGATCCCGATCCGGTCATGTGAGAATCCCTGCATCAACTCGTGGAAGACAGGCACTGGGGGCTTCTTTCCGGGCAGAAAGGCCAGCACAGAGACGTGGTCAGGAACGTCAAAAATGCCTTGACAAGCCAGAACCCAATCGTTAGAAGGGCCTTACCATTGCTGGGGGATCGTTCAACGGTAGGACAGCGGACTCTGACTCCGTCAATCTAGGTTCGAATCCTAGTCCCCCAGCCAGGAAGTGAGGTCCCATCGTCTAGTGGCCTAGGACAACGGCCTCTCACGCCGTAAACAGGGGTTCGATTCCCCTTGGGACTACCAGTGTAAGGCAGGAGCAGAAACCGAAGTGTTCAGCTCCTGCCTCTTTGTATTGTGAAACTCAATGGTGCGTCGATGCGGTATGGGTTCCTGAACCTTCCCTTCCCGTACAAGGTATCCGTCACGAATCCTCCTGAACGACGCATCTCTGATGAGATATTCTCTTTTTTTCATCGCTGTGCTATATGGTCCGCAGCACGGACAACCACACCATGATCGCGGGGCAGAGCCATGGAAAACACACGGCAAGATCGGGGAACCAGCAGGAAGGATGCAGGATCACCTCAGAAGGACATCGGTGGCGCTGCAATGGATTTCATCCGGACCATCATCACCGACGACATCAAGAACGGCAAGCATGGCGGTCGGGTTCACACCCGGTTCCCCCCCGAACCCAACGGCTACCTCCACATCGGTCATGCCAAGTCCATCTGCCTCAACTTCGGCATAGCCCGTGATTTTCAGGGGAGATGCAACCTCCGGTTCGATGATACCAACCCGAGCAAAGAAGACCAGGAATACATCGATTCCATTATCGAGGATGTGAGGTGGCTCGGGTTCGACTGGGAAGACAGGCTCTACTTCGCCTCGGATTACTCCGAGCAGCTCTATGCCTTTGCCGAACAACTCATTAAATTAGGAAAGGCGTATGTCTGCGATCTGAGCCCTGAAGAAATCAGACAGTACCGAGGCACCCTCACGGAGCCAGGGAAGGACAGTCCCTACAGAAACAGACCCATCGGAGAAAATCTCGAGTTGTTCCATCGCATGCGGGCGGGGGAGTTCTCGGATGGATCCAAGGTTCTACGGGCAAAGATCGACATGGCGAGTCCCAACATGAACATGCGGGATCCGGTCATGTACCGGATTCTGAGCGCAACCCACCACAGGACAGGGGACTCCTGGTGCATCTACCCCATGTACGACTACGCGCACCCCGTCTCCGATTCCCTGGAAGGGATCACCCACTCCATCTGCACCCTGGAATTCGAGGATCACCGCCCCCTGTACGACTGGTTCCTGAACGAACTGGACATCTTCCGATCCCGACAGATCGAGTTTGCACGCCTGAACCTCACCCACACGGTGATGAGCAAGCGCAAGCTCCTGCAGTTGGTCCAGGAGAACATCGTGGAGGGGTGGGATGACCCCCGGATGCCGACCATTGCAGGACTCAGGCGGAGGGGATTCACCCCGGCATCCATCCGTGATTTCTGCGATAGGATCGGAGTGGCCAAGAAAGACTCCCTGGTGGACATTGCCCTTCTCGAACATTGCCTCAGGGAAGATCTCAACGAGCATGCACCTCGCGTGATGGTGATCCTGAAGCCCCTCAAGGTGGTCATCGACAACTATCCCGAAGATCAGACCGAAGAATTCGATATCCCCTTTCATCCCCATGATCCCGGCATGGGATCCCGCATGGTCCCCTTCTCCCGCGAGCTTTACATCGAGCTGGACGATTTCCAGGAGAATCCCATCCCGAAATTCTTCCGTCTCTCCCCTGGACGTGAGGTGAGGCTCAGGGGAGCCTATTTCATCACCTGTACACAGGCCCTCAAAGACCCCGGAACCGGGAAGATCATGGAAATCCACTGCACCTATGATCCCGAAACCCGAGGAGGCGACGCTCCTGACAGCCGCAAAGTGAGGGGAACCCTGCACTGGGTCTCTGCACGGCACGCGCTCACTGCTGAAGTGCGCCTCTACGACAGGCTGTTCACGGTCGAAAATCCCATAGGCGAAGGCGAGCAGCATGACTTCAGGGAATTCCTGAATTCCTCTTCTGTGGTAAAACTCGGCTCCTGCAAGATCGAGCCTTCTCTTTGTGGGGCAGCCCCCCTTTCCCGGTATCAGTTTGAACGGCTCGGGTATTTCAGCGTGGATCCCAAGGATTCCACGCAGGACTCCCTCGTCTTCAACAGGATCGTAACGCTGCGCGATTCCTGGTCAAAGATTGAGAAGACTCTTCCTGTGGCCAGGAGACAGGGAGTAACCATCTCACCCGCTCCCCCGGCGCAGTCTTCTGCTTCCAGTGCAACAGCGAGAGACATGATCTCTGTCCCGGAGATCTCCATTGACGATTTCGTAAAGCTGGATCTGCGTATCGGCGTGGTGCGCGAAGCCTCTCCCGTTGATGGGTCCGACAAGCTGGTGCGCCTCACAGTCGACGTCGGGGATGGCAGAATCCGTCAGATCCTTGCAGGCATCAGATCTGCCTACCAGGAGCCTGGTGTCCTCGTCGGCCGAAAGGTTCTCGTGGTGGTGAACCTGAAACCCAGGAAAATGAAGTTCGGGCTCTCGGAAGGCATGATCCTGGCCGCAGGTGAGGGTAACACCCTGTCCATCTGCACCGTTGACGAAGGACCACAACCCGGAGACAAGGTTTCCTGAACCCATTGCGGACCGGGGTTGCAGGCATTGCTACAGGACCTTCACTTTTCTTCCCACGAGGCAGAACGGCTTTCAAGAGTCCTGAAGCGCTGATTCCCTGAAATGGTTCTCGATTGAGAGAGACCGACCGGGACAACCCGAGGAGCAGACTCTCTTCTCGTCACAATGATGCACAGAGAAGAGTTGTCCCTGAGCCAGGTGAGCTCTCACCCAGACTCTTGTTTCACGGCCTCTGCCCTGAGGAACCGGACACCCTTGCCCCTGAGCGTCTCCAGCGCTCGTGAGACGCTGCCCTCGGGGGAAGCCACAGGTTTCGTGAGGTCAGCGAGAAACCATACCTCATACCCGAGGTCGGCCCCGTCTGCTGCGGTGAAGAACACGCAGTAGTCCAGGGCGAGGCCGCAGACAAAGATCCGTGTCACCCCTATGTTCTTGAGGTATCCGTGAAGCCCCGTAGGTGTGTCCCTGTCGTTTTCCAGGAAACCCGAGTAGCTGTCCACGAGGGGGTTCGTTCCCTTCCTGATGACGGCACGGGCGAGGGACGTGTCGAGATCTTGGTGAAAATCAGCTCCGTGCGTTCCCTGGACGCAATGATCAGGCCAGAGAACAGGGCCGATACCCGGTGTATCCACCGGGTCGAAGGGATTCCTATCTCCATGAACCGAGGCAAAGGATCGATGGTTGGCGGGATGCCAGTCCTGGGTGAGGATCACGGGGTTGCCGGAGACTGAAAATACGCTCATCAGAGCATTAACCCCAGGAAGGATCATGTCTCCGTGATCGACGGCAAGAGCCCCTTTCGGCATGAAATCATTCTGCATGTCCACCACAAGGAGAGCATCTCCCCGGGAAAGCACCACTGACTTTTCCCATGAAAGATCATCCAAATCCAACATGATACACCTCTTGTGT
Organism: Deltaproteobacteria bacterium; assembly: GCA_011046135.1. Taxonomy (GTDB): domain Bacteria; phylum Desulfobacterota; class Desulfomonilia; order UBA1062; family UBA1062; genus DSBG01. The sequence continues at coordinate 3,543 of DSBG01000092.1, read as the reverse complement.
TTGTTCCATACTACCTTTCCTCTTTCCCTGTATACCCCTGTGATCAGCATGATCAAGAAGAAATGTCCATAGACCTCTCAGATCACGAATGAGGAGGGAATATTCTATGGCAGAGTCACCATAAACGTATGGCATGAACACCCTTTCACTCAAGATTTCCTGTGTTATCAGCACCACCATATCTTCTCACCTTATTGATTTCCTAGCTATTTTATGTCTGCAGCGCGATGACTTCCTTGTGGAAAATCCTGGCACGGTATTAGCATTATCCAGCAGCAGAACGTACAGTTCAACACTGGGAAAGGAGATAAGCATGCAAACCGCAAAAAAATATGACGCCTGCGCCTGCGGCGTACGGACAGAAACCTACTGTAGTGCATGCTGCATACCGGTGTGCAGATACTGCTGGCACCTCGAGGTGTGCTCCGTTGACCCAAACACCGTAAGCATCGGCTACTACTGCCCGAAGTGCAAAGAGAACGAACAGAAGAATGTCTGGGGCAAACTCTACTGGGATCAGCTTGTAAGCCTGTTCACATGATTCCTGGGACCGAGTGCCCCGTACACACGAGAGCGTTATCCGTCACCTGAGAGCGCATGAGGATCATATAATTCCTCATGTCTGACCGCGAGGATGCACCACGAAAAGGAACGATTGAACCGTTCCCGGCATCAGGAAGGGCTGCTGCATCAAAGACTCATTTCAACCAGAGAGCAGCCCTCCTCGCGGTTTCATCTTTAATTTCATAGCCTTGCATAATCACGTCCAGGACACTACCACCTGATCACGCTCCGGTGCACCCTTCTTTGCCCGGGTTCTTGTGCACACCACCACGCTTGAGGGAAGCGAAGAGGCCAATCATGCACAGAAACGCACACAGCATGAATCCTGTCCGTACACTCATGAGAAAGCCATCTAAGTTCACCGGTGAAATGTTCTCTCTCCCGATGAAAATCGAGAAAAGAACCAAGGTGATACCCATGCTCGTCATCTGGCCAAGGACCCTCATGGTTGCAAGAATCCCTGAAGCCGTACCATAGATTCTCTGGTCAACCGAACTCATGATGGCATTCGTGTTCGGTGATGAGAACAGAGCAAACCCTACACCAATGAGAACAAGACCAGGCACAATGGAGGCGAGACCACTCGATACCTTAAGAAAGGCAAGGAGAAACAGTCCTGCTGCTGTAATGAACATCCCTGCAGAGGCGAGGACCCTTGGCTCCAACCTGTCCGAGAGCCTCCCGGCACAGGGAGACAGTACCGTCATGATTGCGGGTTGAATGATGAGAATGAGTCCCGACGCCTGGGGAGACATTCCCTGTACATACTGGAGATAGAGGCTCAGGAGAAAACTGACAGAAAACGTTGCACTGTAGTGAATCAACGCTGCAGCATTGGAGAAAGCAAAGACCCTGTTCCTGGTAAACAGGCGTATATCGAGAATTGGGCTTTGTGCAAGAGCCTCCCATCGGACAAAGGCAGCAAGGATTGCGACACCAACCCCTATGAACAGCATGCCGAGAAAATCAGTCGCCATCGAAAACCCATACATGAGCGAGACAAGTCCGGCAGTATACAGGAGTGCACCTGGAAGATCAAGTGGTTCTCGGTGTTCCTGTGCCCACTCCATCCTGATCTTCTGTGTCACGAGATACAGCACCATCAAGCCGAAGGGAACCTGGATGAGAAAGATACTTTGCCACCCCAGGTGATGGGTCAACATCCCCCCGACGAATGGACCGAGAGAAAGTCCCAGGTACACAGCCGCCACGTTGATGCCAAGGACTCGCCCCCTTTCCTGGGGTGGGTAGACCGACGTAAGCAGAGCGACTCCCGTTCCGAAAATCATGGAGCTTCCGATGCCCTGAAAAACCCTCATGAGGAGGAAGGACCAGGCATTGGGACAGAAGGCCAGGAATAAGCTCGCGGCCGTGAAGAGTGCCGTCCCCCAGGTGAAGATCTTTTTCCTGCCCCAGATGTCTGCAACCCGTCCCATGGGGAGCAGAAAGAGTGCTGAAGAGATGAGATACGAGGTTGCAACCCAGTTGATCATAATGGCATCGAGGGAGAACGATTCGGCAATGGAAGGAAGGGCGATCATGACAGCCGACCCCATGAACGGCGTGAGGAATGAGGAGAGGGATGCAATGAACAGGACCGAACCCCTGATTTGATACTCTTTCACTGAGGTCTCTGTCATGAAGGACTCACCAGATGCCGGAATATACTCCTACTGATACGGTTCTCTTGTAGGGCCACGGAACAGATTCCGCTCATGCCCTAAGGGGGGGGCGGGATTCGGAATCACCGTCTCCCGTTCGTTCACGCGGCTGAGATATCAGCGTTCTCTTCTGCGTTTCTTCAAAAGATTGTATTTTTCAGCCTTGAGATAGAACGTCTTGTAATTGAGCCCCGATTCCCGCGCAGCCTCCGCGATCACTCCTTTGTGCTTGTCGAGAAGGTGAACGAGGTATGTCCGTTCGAACTGCTCGATGAGCGCCTGCTTCACGGTATGATAATCAGCGCCACTTCCTGCCTCCACAAAGATGGTGGATTCTTCATCCGGGTTCTGAACGGGTGCCTGTGTTTCATTGATGGGTTTGCCCAGAGAAGGAAACTCTGTGATCAGCTCGGACCGCGAGGAAACCAGTGCACGCTGGATCACGTTTTCCAGCTCACGAACGTTTCCCGGCCAGGAATACGAAACGAGTTGATGCAAGGCCTTGTTGGAGATCCCCTTGACCGGTGCGTTGAGCTTCTCGGAATATTTGCTGATAAAATGGCCAACGAGCAGGGGGATATCTTCTCTACGGTCCCTCAACGGTGGAATGATAATGGGGAGGACGCTGATGCGATAGAACAAATCCTCCCTGAAGAGCTCCTTTTTGATCATATCCTGGATGGGTCTGTTCGTGGCGCAGATCACCCGGAAATCGAGTTCAATCTCCCGATTGCTTCCCAGCCTGGTGATCTTTCTGTCTTCCAGCACACGCAAAATCTTTGCCTGGAGATCCAGGGGAATATCTCCGATTTCATCGAGGAACAGGGTCCCGGTGTGTGCCTTTTCAAACTTGCCCAGCCTCTGGCTTACTGCTCCGCTGAATGCCCCTTTCTCGTGACCGAAAAATTCAGATTCGAGAAGATTTTCGGGAATTGCGGCACAGTTGATTACTACGAACGGCCTCGATCGTCTGTCACCCCGTGAATGGATCGACCGTGCCACCAGTTCTTTCCCCGTTCCCGTTTCCCCAAGGATAAGCACGGTGAGATCCGTGTCCGCAGCCGTGATAATCTGGTCATAGAGTTTCTGCATTTTGCTGTGAGATCCCACGAGCTGGTCGAGGCCTTCTGCATACTGCTTGAGTTGTCCCTTGAGCTCGATATTCTCTTTCATGATCTCCTGCTGCCTGAAAATCTTGCTGAGGGATACAGTGAGGGTATCCATGTTGAAGGGTTTCTCCAGGAAATCATAGGCTCCGTACTTCATTGCCTCCACGGCACCGGACACACTGCCGAACGCGGTGATGACCACAACGTAG
>DSBG01000091.1 GCA_011046135.1 Deltaproteobacteria bacterium | reverse complement strand
TCAGGGAGGTGACGAGTATGGCATCAGGCCGTTCTTCCTGCTCAAGGTCAGAACGCAGGGCCTCCAGGCTGATTCCATATCGTGCGTAGTTGCGTGGAACATGGGAAAGAACAGTGGGGACCTGGATGATTTCCCTGTGGAACTTTCCGTGGCCTCCCTCCCGGACATGAGGGATTCCGTCCTTCATGAGGGGATGGGAACTCCGAAGACAGTCGATGAAACTCACCTCGCTCCCATTCTTCCTCAGGACAGCGCCGAGTGACAACAGCCCAATCGGTTTCGCCCACAGATCGTATGCGGCGAAATCATAAATCCACGGATTAACGAGAAGTACCCGCCTTCCTTTCATCTCGCTGGCTCTCTTTACCGTTGCGCTCGTTCTCCCTGCGGAACATGCCTCCTCGACGCTCATGAGAAATACTCATACCCCATGGACGCCCGGCGCTCGGACCCTCCAGGACCGTTGCTCGTTACAAGGGAGTCCTTCTCATGCTCTATTCGTTCAAGGTGATGAAGTTTTCAAGGGCTTTATCCATCTCGGCGTTTTTCTGCGCTGACTTCCATTTCAGCTCACCCGCCATGATGTCAGCAACCTTCTCGATCACTTCTTCTCCTGGGTTGCCTAGAGTGCATAACCCCGTCCTTCGGAACAGAACATCGGACAGGCGTACCGCCATCTCACTATGAACTGCGTACAAGATCTGGGCAACGATATCATCAAACTCGTCGCAGATTCTTTCAAAGTGTTTCTTTTTCTGGGCTGATTCGAGAACCTTGGGATAGCATGCTCCGTAATTTCTGCACAGGTTCTCTATCACCGCGTCACTCAGCCCAAAAGGTTTTGCTCGTTTCGCTCTTTGAGTAAAGCTCGCATATCGTCCGATTTCTCCGCCTATCAGGGGCGTAGTGTGTGTCTGGCACGCACCGGGAGCTCTGCCAAGCTTTTCGCAAAGGATATCAACGAGCTGACGCGCCATATTTCGAGACGTTGTATATTTTCCTCCTATGGCAGTGACAAAGCCATGAATCCCCTCATCAAGAGCATGGTCGTAGAGTTCATATTTTCTCGACGCATCGTATACTTCTATCTCCACACTCGTCTCTTTTTCCACAATGGGGCGGAGTCCCCCATACTGAAAGAGGACATCGTCTCTCGTGAGGCTGGCGGATGGTACCGTGGCGTTGATTTCTGCAAGAAACTCCGCAATATCGGTCTCGGTTACCTTGAACTCATCGGGATTTCCCTTATAGACGACATCTGTGGTCCCGATCAGGCTGTGCCCCCTCCAGGGAAGGATAAAAAAGTGCCTCCCACTGGCAGTCTGAAGAACAATGGCATGATCTTTATGAAGCGATCGTGTAATGATGTGAATCCCTTTGGAACGAATCAGGCCATGGTGTTTCTTTCCCCGAATTTTGCCCAGCATGAGATCAGCCCAGGGACCAGCGGCATTCACCGTGACGGTGGCCCTGATTGTGTACTCCTTCTCGTTCAGGAGATCTCTCACCCGTGCCCCTTCAATCCGCTCTCCGGCCCTGATGAGGTCTTCTGCCACGACATAGTTGGCAACATCGGCTCCATACTCGGCTGCGGAGAGAATCGGTTCCAACGTGAGCCGTTCCGAGTTGTACATCATGCAGTCATAGTAGATGACCCCTCCCTTGAGATCCTTGGCATCAAGAACCGGCTCAAGCTCGAGGATTCGTTCTGCAGAATATTTTTCATGACCGGGGATCTTCTTGTCATCATCGTTGATCCATTTCCGGTCATAGGAGAGTGTGTCGTAGAATACCATGGCGGAAATTGCAGCCGGGAGCCCACGCATACCCCACCCATACGCCGGGAAGATAAAGGGCATGGGGTACACGAGGTGCGGTGCAATAATCTCCATGATCCTGCGTTCCTGAAGAGATTCTCTCACCAGGCCAACTTCCAGGGTCTTGAGATACCGCAGGCCGCCATGAATGAGCTTCGACGTTGCTGCAGAGGTCGCTGCACCGAAGTCGCCCTTGTCGATGAGGGCCACCCGAAGTCCCCGCAAGGAGGCATCCCATGCAACAAAGGCACCAGTAATTCCTCCTCCGATCACGAGGACATCATAGCCAGTGTCAGCCATGCTCTTGAGATCTCGAATCATACACCCTCCTCATCTTCTCTGATTCATGAAACCCGGAGGAATCATCATCACTGCAGTGAATAATAATACTATGGATCAGGATTTCAAATACCCCCTGTTCTCTTTCACTTCGATTCTCACGAGAACCCTTGGCTGTGATACCCTGTGTTCCTGCCGTGCATTGAGCTTCCATGAGCGAATCCGGGGCAACGCCATTACCCTGCACAGAGATCATTTTGTTCGGATATACCTACCACGCTTGGTATAACGGCGTTGTTCGGCCGGGACCCAGGGCGTTTCGTAGGAGATCCGACAAGGAAAGGGGGGATCTCCCGCTTGACTTTCTGATCCTGATCACGGTACCTTTGACAAGATGCGAGGGGATAAAGAAAGGAGAATCAGCCACCGGATCAGCCTTCCTGATCTGAGCGGAACCGTGGAGATCAAGGACTCTGTGCAGCCGATTACCGTGGTCAATGCCAGCAAGGAGGGAGTGTGTATCACCGGGGTGCAGTGCCCCGAGGGTTCGGTGGTCAAGCTTGAGATCGAGCCGGTTGAAGATATTCCGGCAATCTCCCTCTACTGCAAGGTGGCCTGGGTGTCTCCCAAAAGAGAGGCGCTCAAAAAATCAGGGCTTTCCTTTCTCAACACCAACAAGGTACTCTTCAAAGAAGATCTGATCTCATTCAGCAGAATTCTTGAATCAGCCCAAGCACGACAGAGCGTATAAGGCGCTCACCCGCCGATGCTGTTCATGAATGATGCCTGGTCACTCGAACAGAGGGGTTGACTTCCTCTGCATATCCCATGATTGAGGGGCTTCATCATCACGCCCCTGATGATGAGGGCTTCCAATTCGGCATCCGTGATTCCTGATCGCATCGGGGTAAGGAGATCAACGACATTCTCGGAAAACAGGCATGGCCTCAATCCTCCGCTTGCGGTGATACGTATCCTGTTACAACTCGTACAGAAGGAATGTTCGCTCATGGCCCCGATAAGCCCGACCTTCCCCTGGGCTCCCGGCACCCTGAACATTCGGGCCGGCCCGAGACCATTCTCGATGGGTTCAAGGGCACCATGGATCGTTTCAATGCGTTGCTGTATCTCCAGAGAACTGATGAGTTCCCGATCTCCGTGACGGGCAATGCACCCCATGGGCATGAGTTCGATGAAACGAACCTCGACGGGGCTGTCGAGAGTCAGGTGTACGAAAGCTGGGATTTCATCGTCATTAAAGCCCCTGATGGACACCACGTTGAGCTTCACCGGAGACAGATCACATTCCAGAGCGCTCTCGATTCCCCTGCGAACCTTGTCATATGCATCCACCCTGGTGATCTGAGCGAACTTGATCCTATCAAGGGTGTCGATACTGATATTTACACGCTTCAGGCCGGCGTCCTTAAGATCCCTGGCCATGGCAGACAGGAGCATTCCATTGGTTGTGAGAGAGAGGTCACCGATCGTGCCCAGCGTCGAGAGTTCCCCGATGAACTCGACAACTCCACGACGCAGGAGAGGTTCTCCTCCGGTGATACGAACTTTGTCTATGCCTTGTTCCCCGAGAATGTTCAGAACCCGAATGTATTCCTCGTACCGCATGATCATGTCATGGGGCAGCCATTCCACTCCCTCGGGGGGCATGCAATATCGACACCTGAAGGTACACCTGTCTGTTATTGAGATACGCACGTACCGTATATGCCTTGAATGTGAGTCGATGAGTTTCTTCATGGCTCACACCTCTTGAATCACCTTGTCCATGGCCTTGCTCCGATAGAGTTCCTGAGTCCCACCGCCTTCCATGACAATGGTGCATGCCGACCTTGAATCCGTAATCCTGGCTCCTGCAAGGAAAGAAATCGGCGTTGATGAGAAAATCTCGGGAATCATGGGGGTGCTTGGTCCCATGAGGATCACTTCACGTGCACTGCCGGACAACGCAAGAAGACCTGGAAGGCTCTTGGTTATGAGGGTAGTTCCCGAGAGAATGATACTATCGGCATGCCTGAAAACCTCAGGGATCCGATCAGCCGATTGAATACAGGACTCAGTTCTGTTCCTCAGGTCAAAGGCAGAGACCTCACATCCCTTGCCCGCCAACATGCGGGCAACAGGTTCGATCATCCCCACCATTGCTACACGATAACCGGAAGAGATCTTGATCCTGTCAAAGACATCTCCTTTCCTTCCGCAGGGTCGTCCTGCAGCAATTGCGTTGACCGCTGCCAGGGCGAGACTTCGCGACATAAGGTCATCGGCCTTTGCCAGATCCAAGAGACATGCCACAGGAGAGCCTGCAAGCGTTCCTGCCTTCTTGAACACAGAGCATCCTGTGACCGTTGAAACGGCAATATTTGCACTGAGTCCCACAGCCCCATTTTCCAGTTCAACGGCAATAAAACCGAGTCCGAGGACAGCACGCAGGACAGAAAGCGTTCTTTCCTCCCGGGTGCAGACATCGATACAGGCTTCAAGCATGAAGTTTTTCTACGACAGAATATATGTTTTGTCAAAAATATATAGAGACATTCATAATAAAAAAGGGCAAGGCTCGAACGGATTTTTGCTGGAGCGTTTTGTGGTTATCATGTATTTTTTTTCAAACCGAAAAATGACTTCCACTCGAGGTTTCTTCAGAAACCCCCCGGGGGTTCAGGCTGTCTCCTGCTCTTCCCGTCAGCGAGGAAGTACCTGATCGACCTTCATGAGCAGTCGTTCTAAAAGCATCCTCGTTCGGCGCTGTTCATCGAGCATATCCAAGAGAGTTTTTTCCATGGAATCCGGGCCTGCCGCTACGGGCAAAGACTCTTCTCGTGATGGTTTTGGCCGTGCCTTTTTCATGATCATCGTGATCAGGCGTGACCAGAATTTTTCATAATCCATCTGGACGTGGGCCTGTCCTAACAGAGTGAGCGCAATGACCCGGTAGCAGCGTGCGATGTCGGAGGTGGGAAATCGGACGATGGCAGGTACCTGCGCCGACACCGAACGCGAGAGTTTCTCGTCGAAATAGACGCTGCCGAGAAACTCAACCTGGGTTGCGAGGAATCGTTGGGAAGCTGATGAAATTTTCTGGTAGAGGGCATGTCCCGCGGCACTGTTCTTTACCATGCTGGAAAACATGGAGATCCTGCCATGATACCCGTTTTTATTGAGTATCTTGATGAGCGCATAGGCATCAGTGAGGCTTGTGGGTTCAGGACTCACCCCGACAATAACCTCCGGTACTGCCATGAGAAAAGAGATGACAGCAGCCGAAACCCCCGACGCCGTATCCACCAGCAGAAAATCTGCATCCTTGGACGCACCTTGAACGTCTTTGATGAGCCGGCCGATCTTCTCGCCGCTCAGATCAGCCATTGCCTGTGTTCCAGACGATCCCGGGATGAGATCTATCTTGTACTCTGTCCTGATGATAATTTCGTTCAGTGCGGCCCTGCCGAGCACCACATCCTCGAGAGTTCTGTGCGGTCTGATACCAAGAAGGACATCGAGATTCGAAAGCCCGAGATCTGCATCGAGTAGCTGGACGGATGAATCCATCATGGCCAGAGAGATGCCAACGTTGAGGACAAAGTTGCTCTTCCCGATGCCTCCCTTTCCTGACGTTATTGCAATTACCCTGGGCATTGCCTCTCCTTTGCCGGAAACATCCTGCAATTTACGTGCAAGGCTTCTCCGTGATTATCAGCCCGTTGATGGCCTAATTCGCCGGAGAAAAGGAAAAGATTTTCCTTCTTGATGGAAATGTTTTATCCTTCGCTGTTCTTCAAGGCCATGGATACAACCTTGCTGATGCCAGGAACATCGAAGGTTACCCCATAGAGAATATCCGCCATTTCCATGGTGTATCGGTTATGTGTTACCACAAGAAACTGCGACTCCTCGGAAAACGAACGGATGAGTCGGTTGAATCGTATGACATTCGCATCATCCAGCGACGCATCCACCTCATCAAGGACACAGAATGGTGCAGGCCTGACCCTGATCAGAGCGAAAATAAAGCTTAAGGCACACAGCGTCTTCTCGCCCTCGGACAGAAGACTCATGGCCTTGAGGCGTTTGAAGGGAGGAGAGGCATAGATCTCAACGCCGGATTCCAGGGAATCTCCGTCTTCGAGAACGATATCTGCCTTTCCTCCCCCGAACATGGTGGTGAAAAGATCCTGGAAATGATGCCGTACCAGAGCGAATGTTTCCATGAAGGCCTTCTTGCTCTGTCGCTCTATGTTGGCGATAACCTCCTTCAAGCGTGTACTCGCCTGAACAATATCTTCATACTGCCGGTGAAGATCGTCCCACCGAGCCTGCGCCTGTTCGTAGGCGGTAATGGATGTGAAGTTTATCTGTCCCATCCTTTCCAGCTTCTTTTCCATGAGGTCCAGTCGGCTTCTGGTTTTTTCGGGATCGAAAGTGTCCGGTATCTGGGGTGTTTCCCTCCCGAAACGAGCTTCGAGCCGCTCTTTTCCCATCGAGTAGGCGATTTCCTGTTCCCGGAGCATCAGGAGCGCTTCCGTACGATCTCTCTCCAGGTTTTCCACGGATTCCTCTGCCCGGCACAGATCATCGCTGAGCTGATTCAGCAGGCGAGATATCTTTTCATACTCAGGCACCATGTCAGAGTATGCACTTTCCAGGCGTAACACCTCTTCTTGAGCCTTCTCACATGCCTGCTGAGCAGAACGGAGGTCTGCTTCAATATGCTCCAAGGTTCTGTTCAGTTCTGATATGCGCTCGCCATCTTTTTCAATCTCGGCCTGTTTTCGTGTGATATTTTCCTGAAGATTCCGTATCCGCTCCTTCTTGGACGCCCATCCAACCTTGAGTTCATGGGCCTTCAGAATCTGCTGCTGCACTGAAGCCTGAACTTCCTCGTATCTCTTCCTGGCAGCATTCCGGCGTGCATCGAGCTCTTTTACGACATCCTGGAGAGAAAGAATCGCATCATCAACCACTGCCTTTTCACTACGCTGTAACGCGAGTTCATTAGAGAGCCGATCCTTGAGCGTCTCAAGTGCATCGAGATCCTGTTGTCCTGTTCTCATCTGCTCACTGATTCGCTCGTGTTCCTTTTCGAGATCCTGTTTCCGATAGTGCACTTCCTGGATACTGCGTTGGATCTCGACACAGAGCGTTCTGGTGATCGAGATTCTCTCTTCAGCCTGTTCCAGTTTCTGTTCATGTGCCTTGAGTTGAGCAGCCCACGTGTCCCTTTCACCCTCGATCTCGTTTTTCCTGATCTCCAGCTGGTCCTTGTCTGCCTTGGCTTTAAGGCCCTGTCCGTACTTTGCGAGGGTTCTCGTCGTTCTCACTACCCCTGTGGTCTCGAGGATCATCCCATCTCTGGTTACGAGGGGATGGGCTCTTTGTCCTCCCCGCCACAGAGAAAGAGCACGATGGATATCGTCTACCACCCACATGTCCCTGGATAATGCATGAATAACATCTTCGTACTGCTTCTCTGAATCGATAAACGAGCTCAGAGGCCCGAGGATGCCTTCCCCTTCGAGGGGTTGCGTTGATCGATAAGGTTCGATGTACGGCCGCTGTGGTACGAACCCAGGGAACGAATGCTCGATACTCTGCTCTGCGAAAAGCTCTTCATGATCGGGGATGATCAGGAATTCCAGGGCCTCACCTACAGACCTTCCAACAGTCTCCTCAAATCCTTTTCGGGCCGTGATTGCATCGGATACCCTCATGTTTCCGTTCAGGGATTCGGGAGAAAGATCCTGGGCCTGGATAGTCTCCTGGATAACCTGATCGAGGATACTCACTTTGGCATGGATCTCTGAGAGCTCCTGTTCTCGGTCACGAAGTGTTTCACGAACACGCTGCATGCATGTCCTGAGCTCATCTCGTTGCGTTTCCAAAACCTGGCATTGTCTTGACTGGAGCACGAGTTTGCCCTCCAACTGACCGGCTTCCTGATTCAGGGAATCGAGGGTCTCTTTCACAACGGCTGCTCTGGTTTTGAGATCGGCAATGTCATCTTCGCGTTTCCTGATGGCAGGACACACCTCCTGGTATCGGATTTCCAACCCGGATATGTGCTGCTCCTGGGCTCTGACGTGACCGATGGTGTCGAAGAGCTCCGCTCTTTTTTCATCAAACTTCTTGTCCAGGCTCCTGTATTGCTGGAGAAATTCATCGGCCATGCCCCGACTCTGCTCAGCCTCTTTCTGAAACACCTCGAGCTGTTCCTCCACGAGAGCGGACGCCTCGGTTTCCGTTCCAATCTGGTCAAGTTCTGCCTTGAGGCTTTTCTTTATCTGAGCTGTTCGGGTCGTTATGATCTCCAGGGTTGAGCGGATATCACTCTTTCTCTGTTTGGCATTTTCACTGTCGGCACGTGCGATACCGACTGCTGCTTGATTTTCGAGAAGCGCAGAGCTGATGAGCTCCATCCCTTTTTTCTGTTCCTTCTGGCGGGATTCGAGCTCTTCTCTGGAGGCATGCAACGCATCCAGTTCTTCTTTTTTTTTCTCCAGAAATTCTCCCAACTCCTTTTCCTGCTGGCTGCAAACCTTCAGTTTTCCGGCAAGCTCATCGAGCTTGGAGCCCCAGAGTTGCCTCGTAAGTTCGTTGATCTGATCTCGAACAATCTGATAGCGACGTGCCCTGTTCGCCTGAGCTTTAAGCTCACTCCTCTGGCGGGAAACCTCCGAGAGTAGATCGCTGACACGCTCGAGATTTTTAGATGTTGCCTCAAGTCTCCTGTGAGCCTCTATCCTCTTAACCCGAAATTTCCCAACCGCTGCTGCTTCTTCAATGAGATGGCGGATATCCTCAGGTCGAGACTGGATAATCTCCTTGACCTTTCCCTGTTCAACAATGGCGTATCCCTGCCTATCGAGGCCAGTATCGAGGAACAGATCCGTGATGTCTTTCAGGCGGCACTTTACACCGTTGATTGCGTACTCGCTCTCTCCTGATCTGAAGAGCTTCCTGGAAACGGCTATCTGGTCGAATCCTTCAAGGGCTTGAGGAAAGACTCCGCCGTCCCTGATGAACTCAATGAGTACCTGAGCAGAGCTTCCTGGTCCGATTTCCTGAGTTCCAGAAAATATCATGTCACTCATGGCCCCGGCCCGGAGTGATCTCGTGGATTGCTCTCCCATCGCCCATCTGACGGCGTCCACAATATTGCTCTTTCCGCACCCGTTTGGTCCTGCGATGCAGGTAATGCCCTCTGATATCGGCAAGTCTACCTTTTTGGCGATGGACTTGAATCCCCTGATCTCAATTCTCTTCAACTTCACGCTTTCGATGTAGCAGAGCTTGAAACCCTTCGCAAGCACACATATCTCCTTCCCTCTAATCCTGAAAACACCTTGCAATTATTTTGGGAAATCGGCATTACGTAAAAGAAGGATCCTCTCATATGGTTAGGAGGAGGTTGGTATGTTTGTCTTAGCAAATGTTCTCATTGCGCTGGGCAAGGTGTTACACATCCTGCTCAATATCTACCTGTGGATCGTGATCATTGGGGCGTTGATCTCCTGGGTGAACCCTGATCCCTACAACCCGATCGTTCGTTTCCTCAGAAGTGCGACCGAACCAGTCTTCTTGTGGTTTAGAAGGCGTCTTCCCCTGTTGATTGGCGGTATCGACTTCTCTCCGATCATTGTCATCGCCCTGATCCTCTTTCTGGATACGGCATTGGCCAATTCCCTTATAGAAACAGGCTATAGATTGAAAGGGGGATTTTGATATGCAGAGAACACCTGATATGCTCAGGGAACAGAGATTCAAGGGAAAACTTGGCGGGTTCGACAAGGAAGAGGTTCTTCAGTTCCTGCTTGACGTGGCAGATGACCTGGAAGAACTCATTGAAGAGAACAGTCTCCTCAAAAGTCAGGTTGAGACAGCCAGAGAGAAACAGAAGAGCTTGGAAGATCTCTTTCTTTCTGCAAAGCAGTTCACGGATGATAAAATTAAAACCGCAGAACTCGAAGCAAAAGAGCTCCTCTCTCAGGCACACCTCAAGGTAAGCGAACTGGACAACGCCGCCCAGCAAACACTGGCAGAAGCCCAGCAAAAAGCATCCGAGATCCAGGCAGAAGCATCCGAGAAGGCCGATGAGATTCTTCAGGATGCCCAGAAGACCAAGGATGCTCTCGAGACAGAGCTTGCTGCGTTGAGAGAAAAAAAGAACCTCCTCTTCACCGAACTCCAGTCCATACTCGACTCATATCAGAACTGGATCAGGGAAACGAGGTATGTGGATACGAGGTGAAGGCGACTCAACCATCATTGCCCTAAAAATCATCCCACATGCAGACAGAGATGCTTTCGATGAGATTAGAGAGAACAGGCTCGTGGTTCGTCTGAGAGCGCCGGCAGTTGATGGGAAGGCAAATACAGCACTGGTAAAATTCTTCTCAAAGCGGTTTGGTCTAGCGAAATCTCGCATCTCGATCGTTCAGGGAGAAAAGAGCAGAACCAAGAACGTATCGCTCGAGGGTATTGAACCTCAAGCGATACGTTCTTTGCTTGGATTTACTCGATGACCTTGACTCCCCGATATCCCAGAGCTGTCAACTCCTTGGCAATAGCCGCAGTGTCTCCACCGGAAATTCGAAAATGGTGGGTATTCTCATCCCCGTTGATCGTCATTCCCACGCTGATGATGTATCCTCCATACCGCTCAATGATGGAGATGACCTCATCAAAGGAACCGTGAACATTTTTCAGGATTACATCCACGCGCGCGCCTGACTTGAGAACACCCATGATATCGATGAAGGCTTTCAGGATATCGTTTACGGTTAAAATCCCCACGAGGATCCCATCCTCCACCACGGGAAGGCAGCCGATCCGCTTTTCGTAAATGATCTGCGCTGCCAGATCCAGCGAGGTATCCCTGGTTATGGTGAACGGCTCCTGGATCATCACGTCGCTGACCTTGAGTGTTTCCAGCATGGAGGCGAGAATTACCTGCTTCAGATCACCAAGGGTGACGAGCCCTGCAAATAACGAGTTCTCAACCACAGGAAGGTGCCGGACAGAGTATTTTTTCATGACCATGAGCGCATCACGAATTCCTGCATCTCTTCCAATGGTGATCACGTCTTTTACCATCCAGGATTCGACTTTCATAGAAACCAGTATAGCAGAGACGTCATACAATTGAAACCCTGAACGAAGATCTTTGTTGGTTGTCGTTCCTGCTTTTTCCCTTGTGTTCTCTGGTTCTGGCGTGAAGACTGCAACCTTGAATCAGCGGATCAGCTCCTGGAGATAAAAAACCTTTTACTCTCTGTGTGTTGTTCCCAGCTTTCTCAGAAGGGCACGGGCCTGCTCGGGTGTAGTAATTTCCCCTTCTGCCCGTGCTTCCTCGATACTGTTCAGGTAGCTGCCCACCGAGGGCCCAGGTTTTATCCCGAGCTCGTGGATCACGTCCTGTCCTGTAACCAGAGGACTCCGTCTGTTTTGCTGGAATTCTCCTGTGAAGTAGCTCCACGTTCTTTCGAGAATCTCTCTGCGTCGTTGTTCCTCCGTGTCTGCCTTCTGAATATCATGCGCCCGTACAAGAACGAGCGTTTCAGGAACAAAGCTACCTGTCCGGGAACAAAACCGGTGAAGGATGCGCTTCGTGGAACGCTCCGCCTCGGCGAAGGCCTCCAGAAAGAAAAATCCCTGGATAATGCTCCTGATGGCTCTTCCCGCTCTAGTGGAAAACGCATACCTCCTGAGAATGCCCTCCGCCTTCAACGCTCCCACGAAAGGTTCTCTTGAAGTCCTTCCCTCGTGCCCATTGGTTCTGGAAATGCACATCCCGGTGAGGTCATGGAGAAACCCTGCCAGTGTCAGAACGACCATTCTCGAGACCCCACTCTCCAGTGAGGTCTGGAAATGCTCCCTGGATCCGGGAAACATCACGTCAATCTCAGGGAGAAGACGATCGACACACTCTACGGTGAGGATTGCATGCCCGAGGAGATCCCGGCAAGGAGATCCCTCGAAAATGCACATGTCCGGGAAGAGTTGCTGCAGGTAGCCCGTTGCGTCCAAGAGGGAAAAATAGCGTGCACCGGAAGAGAGGCTCAATGCTTTTACAAGTTCCTGCTTGATGCGTTCCGGGGCCACCTGTATCCCTTCCGGGGCATGCCTTCTGAGGAGCGTATAACTTTCTTCTGTAATAGAAAATCCAAACTGCAGGGAAAACCTGATGCAGCGAAGCGCTCGTAGCGGATCCTGCATGAGCGTTTCTTCTGAAAGAATCCGTATCAGACCGGTTTTCAGATCATCGATGCCTCCGGTGGGATCAATGATTTTCCTGTCCTTGATATCGTAAGCCAGGGCATTGATGGAAAGATCCCGCATCCAGAGATCCTCTTCAATGGTCGGCTTCCTCGGGGCAGCTATATCCAGTGTCGTGTCAGGGATGGAAATTCGGGCAACCCTGCACTCTTTGTCCAGCCAGAAGGGCGTTGTATTGAATCTGTGTGCGATCCGTCGGGCTATGACCCAAACATCGACGGGTACAATGATATCGATATCCTGAGGATCTATCCCGAGGAAAAAATCCCTGATACATCCCCCGACGAGAACTGTTCCCTCAGGCAGAAGGTCTGCGATGCAGCTAACGACCTGATTCTCTGATACGGATCTCCACAGATCTCGCATGTGCTTCCAAGTCTTCCGCCCGGGCAATGGTTATTGCCAGTGGACCTAGATCCTTCAGGGCCTGTGCGGTAAAGCCGATAATGGAGGACCTTTTCATGAAATCATACACCCCCAAGGGAGAGGAGAAGCGGGCAGTTGAACCGGTTGGCAGGGTATGATTGGGCCCGGCGATATAATCTCCGATAACCTCTGGGCTGCTGTATCCAAGGAATATGGCGCCAGCGTGTTTCACCTTGCCCAAACACTCATAGGCATTCTCCATCATGAGTTCCAGGTGTTCAGGAGCAACCATGTTTGCAATGGCAAACGCCTCATCACGATCGCTGGTCACGATGCACGCGCCATACGTTCCAAGCGAATGTCTGATCACATCACTCCTGGGAAGATCATCGGCTAACAGAGCGAGTTCTTCCATCACCGCACGTGCCAACTCCTCGAACCACGTGACAAGGATTGACGATGCCAGGGAATCATGTTCAGCCTGGGAGAGGAGATCGCTGGCTATCACCCGTGGATCGGCACCCCCATCTGCGATGATGAGAATTTCCGACGGCCCGGCGAACGAATCTGTTCCAATAATTCCCTGAAGCATTCTCTTTGCCAGCGCAACGTACATATTCCCGGGTCCTACGACCTTGTCAACCCTGGGAACACTCGCTGTTCCATAGGCGAGCGCTGCAACCGCCTGCGCTCCGCCGAGACGAAAGATCCTCTCAACTCCTGCGATGTGTGCAGCGGCAAGGAGGGAGTTTTGTATCTCTCCTCCGGGAGTTGGTGATACCACCACGATGTTCTCAACTCTCGCAATTTTCGCAGGGATGACATTCATCAACAACGAGGAAGGAAAGGCATTCTTTCCACCTGGAATATAGACCCCTACGCTGTCCACAGGTCCGATCTTCTGTCCAAGGATTACCCCTGAGTCATCCGTGGTGATCCAGGAATGCTCCACCTGGTGCCGGTGATAGGCGGAAATTCTCTCTGCAGCCCTGTTCAGGGCGATGCGTATATCGGGGTGGGTCCGCACGTAGGCATCATAGATGGCTTCTTTGTCAATTATCATACCCGCGGCATCAGGGGAAAATCCGTCAAATTTCCTGGTGAATGCATGCAAGGCCTCGTCCCCGTTTTCCCTCACGTCCCGAACAATGTCCCTGACTGTCTGCTCGATTTCGGCAGGAACCGCCCTTCTGCGATCCAGAAGGGCGGACAGAGATTCTCTCCACCCTGCCTGTGATGTTGAAAATATCGGGATCACAGCGTTCCCCTTTCACGGACAACGTCAGCACCGATTCTTTTCAGTTTCTGATCAAGAGCTTCATACCCCCTGTCCAGGTGGTAGATGCGCCTGATCTCCGTGTGCCCGCTTGCGTTGAGAGCAGCGAGGATGAGACTTGCAGAAGCCCGCAGATCAGTTGCCATGACAGAGGCGCCCTGGAAGCGACGTACCCCTCGTACAATCACGGTGGGACCGCGCTCTTCAAGATCAGCCCCCATTCTCATGAGTTCCGGCACATGCATGAATCTGTTCTCAAAAATCGTCTCGGTGATGCTTGAAACGCCCTCTGCCACACAGGCCAGAGCCATGATCTGAGCCTGCATGTCCGTGGGGAAGCCAGGATAGGGGACGGTTTCCACCTGTACTGCCTTCAGGTCGTGATTCCCGTTCACGAAGATCTCGTTGTTGTTTTCCACTCTGATCTCCACCCCCATGTCCTGGAGCTTATCAATGATGGCAGAAATTTGATCAGCCCGGGTATTTTTCAGGGTGAGGGTTCCCTTGGTGATAGCCGCAGCAACGAGGAACGTCCCGGTTTCGATACGGTCAGGAATGATGGAATACTCTACACCATTGAGGGAGTCGACCCCATCAATGGTAATGGTACTCTCTCCGGCCCCCTGGATACAGGCTCCCATCTTGTTCAAAACACATGCAAGGTCAAAAATCTCCGGCTCTCTGGCTGCACCCTCAATGACGGTTTTCCCCCTGGCCAGCGTTGCCGCCATCATGATGTTTTCCGTACCTCCCACCGTGGGGGTGTCGAACACGATCCTGGCCCCGGTGAGACCCTGGGCTGATGCGATCACATACCCGTGAGAGATTGCGATATCCGCCCCCATTTTCGCGAGGGCCTTCAGGTGCATGTCGATTGGGCGAACACCAATGGAGCATCCGCCGGGCAGAGACACCTTTGCCTTGCCGAATCGAGCCAGGAGGGGCCCAAGCACGAGAATGGATGCCCGCATGCTCTTCACCAGTTCATACGGGGCATCGAACGCATGGATTCCCGAGGGATCGAGGACCAGGGTATTGTTCTGCCAGCTTTCGGTATGCACCCCAAGAGTGGCAAGGACGTCTGTTATCGTGCTGATATCCCTGAGCTTCGGAATGTTTGCATAGGTGCACCTCTCCTGTGCGAGGATTGATGAACACAGGATGGGGAGAGCCGCATTCTTCGCCCCGGAAATGGTCACCTCCCCTCGCAACGGTTTTCCACCTTCTATAATGAACTTATCCATGTTCCCTCTCTATGAGAACTGCCCGTTCAATACCAGCTAGGTCTCTTTTCCATCCTTTCACTGAGATCCCCTCGTGAGAATCAACGAGTCTTTCAACCGCAGCCTTCTGATCGAAACCCACCTCCATGACGAGAACACCTCCCTCTTCAAGGTGATCTCTCGTGAGCTTGAGGATCTTTCTTATTACATCGAGGCCGTCTTTACCACCAAAAAGGGCTTCAGGCGGTTCATAGAGGGCCACCTCGTCATCAAGGAGCCGCTTGTGTGTCCACGACACATAGGGGGGATTGGCAATGATGAAGGGAACCCTGACACGGATGCCATAGAAACAATCCCCTGCATAGAGACGAAGCCTGTGGGCAACTCCGTGCAGTTCGCTGTTCTTGCGCGCAAGAAGGAGGGCCTTGACACTGATGTCGTTTCCGAACCCCAACAGATCGTGCCGCTCGGAGAGCATGGAGACGATCACGGCTCCGGACCCCACACCGATCTCAAAGATCCTGCTGCCCTCTGGCGCGAGAGAGAGTGCAGCTTCCACGAGGAGTTCTGTCTCTGGCCTGGGAATAAGGACATCGGGGGTCAACTGGAAGCTGCGTCCGAAAAATTCCTTCTCTCCAAGGATATACGCAATGGGTTCCCGTTTTACTCTTCGCTGCAGAAGGGTTCTGTAGGCCAGGAGTTCCTCTTCCAGGAGAGGCCTGTCCATGTCGAGGTAGAGATTGATTCTCTTTGCCATAATTGCATGGGCCAGGAGGAGCTCTGCATCAAGGCGTGCGGGATCGATACCTTTCCCGTGGAGATACCCTGTGGCCCATGAAAGCACAGACCTGATCGTCCATGACACGACTCAACTCCCTGTGTTCCGGAGTGCCTCTTCATGAAAATGTGCGGCGAGCCCATCGATAAGCTCGTCGATATCTCCCTCGAGAATTTGAGGAAGTTTGTGGAGCGTCATGTTGTTCCGGTGATCGGTAACCCTTCCCTGGGGAAAATTATAGGTGCGGATCCGTTCGCTGCGATCCCCTGATCCCACCTGGGATCGCCGCTGCGTCGCGATCTCCTTATCCTGATCTTCCTGCATCTTCTGGAGAATGCGCGAACGCAGGACTCTCATTGCTTTTGACTTGTTCTTGTGTTGAGATTTTTCATCCTGACAGGAAACAACGATCCCCGTGGGAACGTGGGTGATGCGCACGGCTGACTCTGTCTTGTTCACGTGCTGCCCTCCAGCCCCTGAGGCACGGTAGGTATCAATCCTCAAATCAGAAGGATCTATGTCAAGTTCAACCTCTTGAGCTTCTGGGAGCACAGCTACGGTAACCGCCGAGGTATGAATCCTTCCACTCGCCTCTGTGTCGGGAACGCGCTGGACCCTATGGACACCACTTTCATACTTCAGCCTGGAGAAGGCGCCATGCCCCTTTATACCTGCGATGACCTCTTTGATACCGCCCCTGCCTGTTTCGTGAATGCTCAGTATCTCGACCCCCCACTGCTTGGTCTCTGCATACCGTGAATACATCCGGAAGAGGTCTGAAGCAAAAAGCCCGGCCTCTTCACCTCCGGTTCCTGCGCGAATTTCCAGGATCACATCCCTGGCATCCTGGGGATCCTTGGGCAGCAACATGGTTTTCAGTTCGTCTTCTATGCTGTCCTTCTCGTCCTGCAGACGGGCAAGCTCTTCTCTGACAAGAGCCCTGATCTCCGGATCCGGATCTTCCTGAAGGGATTCATTTTCCCGGATAGCTGCGAGAACCTGCTTGAGCTTTCGGCAGGGCCCCATAAATTCTTCGAGGGCAGCCTGCTCCTTGGCGAGCAGAGAATACTGGTTATGATTCTGGAGGATCTGTGAATCGGCAAGGAGATCAGAGATCTCGTTGTATCGCGCTTCGATCTCCTGGAGTTTTTCAAGCATACACGTGGAAACGCCCTCTCTTACTTGGCGTCCTTCTTCAGGTAATCTCCATATTTTCTTCTGAACAGTTCCGCTTTCCCTGCCGTCGACGTCAGCCTCTGCTGACCGGTGTAAAACGGGTGACAGGCGCTGCAGATTTCAATTCTGATATCCTGTTTCGTGGAACGTGTTGTAAAGCTGTTTCCGCAGGCACAGGTGACGGTAGTTTCCTGATATTCTGGATGGATCCCTTTTTTCATTTCTCCTAAGCTCCCTATTTATTCATGGATTCCAAGAAGTCGGCATTATTATCCGTCTTGGACAATTTGTCCAATAAAAATTCAATACTGTCAATAGGATTCAGGGGACTGAGGAGCTTGCGTAGAATCCAGATGCGATCCAGCTGCTCTTTGGGCAGCAGCAGCTCTTCTTTCCGTGTTCCTGATTTCGAGATGTCCATGGCGGGGAACACCCTGCGTTCCATGATGTTTCGATCGAGATGGATCTCCATATTTCCCGTACCCTTGAACTCTTCGTAGATGACTTCATCCATTCTGGATCCAGTATCCACAAGGGCAGTGGAGATGATCGTAATACTGCCGCCTTCTTCTATGTTGCGTGCCGTTCCGAAGAACCGCTTCGGTTTCTGCAGGGCATTGGCGTCTATCCCTCCGGAGAGGAGCTTTCCCGAGGGAGGGCATACCGTATTGTGAGCCCTGGCGAGCCTGGTGAGGGAGTCCAGCAAAATTACAACATCCATTTTGTATTCCACAAGTCGTTTCGCCTTCTCAATGACCATCCGCGCCACCTGGACATGGCGTGACGCCGGCTCATCAAAGGTTGATGCGACAACCTCTCCATTCACTGAGCGCTTCATGTCCGTCACCTCTTCCGGACGCTCATCAATGAGCAGCACCATGAGAGCGACCTCGGGATGATTGGCTGTGATACTGTTCGCAATACTCTGGAGCATCATGGTCTTTCCGGCTTTTGGAGGAGAAACGATCAGGCCCCGCTGGCCTTTTCCTATGGGAGAGAGGAGATCGAGTGACCTTCCGGTAAGGTTATCCGTTGTTGTCTCAAGGGTGAACCGTTCCATGGGATACAGCGGCGTGAGATTGTCGAATGAGACTCGGTGCTTTGCCATCTCCGTGTCCTGCATGTTGATAGTCTCTAGCTTGAGGAGGGCAAAATAACGTTCGTTGTCTTTCGGGGGACGTATCTGTCCCCTGACCTCATCCCCGTTTTTCAGGTTGAATCTTCTGATCTGGGAAGGGGATACATAGATGTCGTCCGGACCAGGGAGATA
This sequence comes from Deltaproteobacteria bacterium, assembly GCA_011046135.1. Lineage (GTDB taxonomy): Bacteria > Desulfobacterota > Desulfomonilia > UBA1062 > UBA1062 > DSBG01. The sequence goes on along the minus strand of DSBG01000091.1, from coordinate 58,215 downwards.
GCTGTAGTCAGCGGACCTGAGAAAACCGAACCCATCTGGCAAAATTTCGAGCACACCCTGGCCTGAGATATAGATGTCTTTTTCAGACTGAGCCTGGAGCACGGCAAAGATGAGTTCCTGCTTGGTCATTGAGGCAGAGCCTTCAATCTCCAGGGAGTTGGCGGTCTCCAGAAGCACCCGAGGGTCCATCTGTTTCAAGTCGTCTAAATGCATATCCCTTCCTTTCGGTTACAGTGAATGTTGTGGAATAGGGCTGTGAAGGATCACGTTACTCTATCGGTTACAAAAGGACTAGATGAAACCCTCTCTCCTGTCAATAGCAAAAAAAGCACATCCAGAGGGAGCGCGTTCAGAAAGCGGGCCCATTTTTTCTGGTGAGGCGCTGATACCATTGTGCTTTTTTCCATGAATACGACTCATGAATCGTAGAGAACTTTGATGGCATTGATCTCGCGCTGAATCCCCTTGATCTTGAGTGACCCCATATTCTCAAAGCGAACCGGCATCGTAACGTCTGTCGGTATTACCTCGGTCGTGAGGCTGGAAACAATAATCTCTCCAGGTCTGCTGATTGTTTCAAGACGCTGGGCAAGGTTAACCGGTTCACCAATCACCGTATAGTTCATCTGCTCCTTGGATCCGATATTCCCCGCCAGAACAACTCCTGTGGCAATGCCAATGCCCACCTCAATGGGGAATAAGCCTTTCTTTTCGAGAATCGTATCCAGTGCACTCATCTCCCTCTGGATATCAACAGCACAGGAAATCGCGTGAACAGGATCAAGGGGTCTCTTGTCCGGAATACCGAATACCGCCATCACCCCATCGCCAAGAAACTTGTCGAGCATGCCACCGTGCCTGAAAATGATGGGAACCACGGTTTCAAAGAATGAATTGAGTACCTCCACCACCTGCTCCACTGAATAGGCCTCTACAATAGAGGTGAACCCTGTTATATCTGCAAAGACCACGGTTACCATCTTCCGCTCGCCACCGAGACCCGTCATCCGTCCGTCATCCACGAGATGCTCTGCAAGACCGCGGGAAAAGTACCTGCTCAGATTCATTCTCTTCTTCTCGAGACTCAGCAGATCCTGATAGGTTCTGACAAGGGATGCTGTAATGGACAGCTGATCGGCAATGAGCTCAAAGAACCGAATGTCATTTAATTCAAAGGCGCTCGTCGCATTTTCACGGAAATTGATAACGCCGATTGTCCTTCCCTCTGAGATGATGGGGACACTGGCAAGGGATCCCTTCTGGTTTGTCCCCCGGTCGGAGAAATTGGGATCTTTTGTCACGTCCTGTATGTAGAGGGTTCTGCCTGTCTCAAACACCTTTCCGGCAATTCCTTCTCCACGTTTCAATTTGATTGGCGTTCGATGTGCGTGATTTCTCATCAAGGAGGCGCTTACGACGTGAAGGGTCTCTGTCTCCTCCTCGATGAGCATTACCGAGATACTGAAGATACCTGTTGCCTGCTTGATGATGTCGAGTTGCCTGATAAACAGCTGATTCCAGTGTGAGAGGCTTGTTCCCTTGAGCGCCTCCCCCAATTCCTTCAAGAGAGAGAGTTCTTCAATTTTCTGCTCGTAGCTTTCCTCGAGGGAAACGATACGTTCTTTGAGAATCGTTATGATATCATTATCCATCATGTTACATCCAAGAGAACTCTCACTTTTGCCATGATTTCCGAATACTTGTTTTCAACTGCCTCCCGGGGGATCGATGAGCCTTTCCCGGCACGAAACACTTCTGCTGCAGACCAGTTCATGCAGGAAAGATCAAGGGTTCCGGCATGGGAAATAATGTCGGCAGCATGCACCGAAACCGCTGCCTCAAAATCCCGAGCTTTAGCGGGAAGATGGTGGCACATAAGACCATCGACAATTCCTTCGGGAAGATTCCACCTCTCCGCCACATACGCCCCCATCTCTGCATGTGAGAGCCCGGTGATTTCTTCCTCTGCGGCGAGTTCTTTCAGCGAGGAAACTCCTTCTCTCTCCTGATCATAATACCCCCGCTGGAGAAAAATGATCTTTCCGAAATCATGTAACAGCCCCACCGTGTACAGCATGTTCCCCGATACAGATCCCACAATGCTCCCAATCCAGGCTGTGAGATGTGCCACCATGAGCGAGTGCTCCCAGAGCACGGTTGACTTCACGGCTTCACTCTTTCCCAGAAGTTTGTGAACCGCTATGGAAAATGCAAGGTTTACCACCTCTTCATTTCCGAGAATGACAATGGCATGTTCTACTGCGTCTATCTGCCTGCGAAAGCCATAAAATGCGGAGTTCACAACTTTGAGCAGGCGTGAAGTGAGAACCGGATCTTTCTCTATAATTGTCGCCATCCGTGATGCAGACAACAGGGGATCTGCAGCCAAATCGATGATCTCTTTCGAGATGGAAGGCAACGTGAAGAGGTGCTCAACATTCCTGACGCTCCTCAACGTCTTCTTGCCGAGTTCCTCTTTCTCCATGAGCCTTCTTCGATACTCCCATTGTTCCATGTCCTTCGAGAAATCCGGAGCATCCGAAGGATCTTCTTCCGTGTTCATGGCCAGCGTTCCGAAAGGAAGAAATTCCTTGATCCAGTGCTTGTCTGACTCGGCCAGTTCATGAATCATGCGGACCACCTCTTTGGGATGATCTGCAACGAATGCGTAGACCTGGTAGAATGATGAGGAGAGAAATCTGCTTTCAGCATCATCGTGGGATACGGTTACATCCTTTATGCAGTCCCACAGTTGCGTGACCCATGGAGTAGTGCTGCTGCTGTTTCGTAACCGCTCCATCGCGGAGAAAAAGAGCCCTTCTATGGTGTTTCCATCACGGGGATACCAGGCCATTCCTTTGGGAACGGCGAGAAACATGCTGCTCGCCTCATCCGCGTCCAATCCGAATACCCCGATAATCAGATACTCCTTGAAGGTGACCGCTGTATCTACATCCCGCTTTGATTGTAATGCTTTTTCCGCATATTCCCGGGGAACAACGATGATTGAGAGTCTCCCTTCAAGGGCAATAATCTTCTGAAGCTCTATCTCCAGGAGTTTTAGCGGATGAGGTGTCGTCTGCATAGCTCCGGTATCGTCAAACGCTGATAGAATCTTGACTTGAGCCACGGCATGAGATGAGGTATACAGGCTTGAAAACCATGGTAACAGAAAACCTATCAATAGAAGAGGCCAGAGAAACCATTCTCGCTGCTGTTTCCCTGCTTCCACCCGAAACCATCGGCTTGGGGGAGGCCCAGGGAAGGGTCCTGGCAGAAGATGTGTATGCCCAGAGTGACATCCCGGCTTATGATAACTCCGCCATGGATGGCTATGCTTTAAATTCCGCAGAGATCACGAATCATGGAACCAGCCTTCGCATAGCGTATGAATTACCTGCCGGCGCTGTGCCCCACGGCCCCTGCCCCCCTGGTCATGCGGTGAAAATCATGACCGGAGCACTCATCCCGCCCGGTACAGATACTGTTGTGATGAGGGAAGACACCGAGGAATATCCTGACAGTGTCATTATACACAAGGTTCCGAAACGATACGCTAACATCAGGTTTGCCGGTGAAGACGTAAAAAAAGGCGCGCCTGTCCTCTCCCGGGGTGACTACCTCGGCCCTGCCCAAATCGGGATTCTGGCCTCACTGAGGAAACCCCTTGTCCTGGTCTCCCAGAAGCCTCTCGTGGCAATACTCGCCACGGGCGACGAAATTATAGATCTTGGTGAACCGATGGAACAGGGAAAAATCCCCTCCTCCAATTCCTATACCCTCATCGCCCTGGTGAAGGAATCGGGCGCTCTCCCGATCTATCTCGGCATCTCCAAGGATGAGAAACCAGATCTCATAGAAAAAATCTCGAGGGGGCGAAGAGCCGACCTGATTCTGACATCGGGGGGGGTTTCCATGGGCGATTATGACATTGTCAGAGAAGTACTCTCTGCACCCGAAAACACCCTGGCTTTCTGGAAAGTGAACATGAAGCCTGGTCGACCCCTCGCCTTCGGATCTCTACTGGGAATCCCGGCCCTCGGTCTGCCCGGTAATCCTGTTTCAACCATGACCTCCTTCTACCAGTTTGCTCGACCCGCTCTCCTGAAAATGATGGGGGCACGATCACTCCTTCTGCCCAAAATCAACGCCATCCTTGCATGTCCCATTGACGGAAACAAAGGCGACCGGATCCACTACATGCGAGGAATTCTCGAACGAAGGGGGGCTGAACTCAGCGTTACGCCAACAGGTGAGCAAGGCTCAGGAATTCTGAGTTCCATGGCCAGGGGAAACTGCTTCATCGTTCTTCCAAAGGGAACGACCCATGTTGATCAGGGCGAAAGCGTCGAGTGTGAGCTTTTTAGCTCTTTGTTCTGAATCGTGTGCTGAGCCATCCTTGCCTCGGGCGAAAACCCTGACCTTCTCTGGGGATCACACCTGCATTTGGATATTGACAAGCGCATTTGAATCAGTATAAGGAGCCTACTTTTACAATGAACCGGGAGGGAGGCATGTTACGAAAGAATGAGCTCCTTGAAATTCGTGATCTCCTGATGAATTTGAAGCAGGACATCCTCACGTCTTTGGAAGGAAGAATTAAATCCAATGATATCTCTGATCAGAGAGAAATTGGCGACATTTTTGATGATGCGGACCTGGAACAATCCCGCGAATTCAACCTTCTCCTGACAACACGAGAGCGACAGAAACTCGAGCAGATAGAAACGGCTCTCCAAAAAATTGAATACTCAGAATATGGCTTCTGCGAGGACTGCGGAGAAAACATTCCTGTCGGAAGACTCAGAGCCATGCCGTTCGCAACATTGTGTGTGAAATGTAAATCAGAACGCGAGAGCATCGAAGAGCCTATCAGCGTATACACCGAGGAGAAAGGATAGTGAATGGCTGTACGGGTTGAGGTTGGCCTGAAAATCAACCTCTTTGATGCTCGCGGAGAAAAGATAAAACGCCAGATTCGTCATGCTTTTCCCGAATTGTCCCCGTCTGAACCTATTCGTTGCCTGGATGTCTACACGATTGACGGAGACGATCTCAGCCCTGCATGGCTGTCTGAAGCCTTCTGCGACCCTGTTATCCAGGAGCTCTCCATCAATTCTCTCCTCACAGATGATTTCTCCTGGTACATTGAGGTCGGGTATAGGCCTGGAGTAACCGACAATATCGGCCACAGCGCAGAATATGCTCTTTCCCTGATCACAGGGAAAACCTATCCCGTCTCTTCGGCCCGGGCATACCTGCTGAAAGATCCCTTTCCCCGATCCAGTGTTGGCAGGATAGCACAGGAATGCCTCGCCAATGAACTCATCCACCATATCAGAATCTTCCCCGGCGCATCATGCTCGGGAATCGAACCATACATCCCGGTCGTGGGGGGAATCCATGATCCACGCGTGGAAGAATTCTCTCTGATGCTCCTCGATGAAGAGCTCATCCGTCTCTCCCAGGAGAGAACGCTCGCACTGAACCTCGACGAACTCAAGACTCTCGCACGCTACATCTCAGACCCGCAGACCGTTGATGAACGAACCAAGGTCGGCCTTGGAGACAAGGTCACCGATGTGGAGCTCGAGGCGATTGCCCAGACATGGTCTGAACACTGCAAGCATAAAATTTTTAATGCGGACATTCGCTATGAAGAAGACGGGATCTCAGAAGAGATCTCGTCCCTGTTCCAAACCTACATCAAGGCATCCACGAAAGAGATCCGCCGTTTGGCTGGAGATCGTGACATCTGCGTCAGCGTGTTCACGGACAATGCAGGGGTCATCAGATTTAATGCAGAGTACAATCTCGTTTTCAAGGTTGAGACACACAATTCCCCGTCTGCCTTGGACCCCTACGGCGGCGCCCTGACCGGGATCGTGGGAGTCAATCGCGATCCTTTCGGGACCGGTATCGGCTCAAAGCTCATCTTCAATACCGATGTCTTCTGCTTTGCCTCTCCCTTCTACGCAAGGGAACTCCCCCCGAAGATCCTTCACCCCCGGAGAATCTTTGAAGGAGTGCGTGAAGGAGTGGAACACGGGGGGAACAAATCGGGCATCCCCACGGTTAACGGGTGTATCGTATTTGACGACAGGTATCTCGGAAAGCCTCTGGTATACTGCGGAACAGCAGGCATCATGCCTGCACGGATACGGGGGGCTCTCTCCCACATCAAAAAAATTGTTCCAGGAGATCTCATCGTCATGTCTGGGGGAAGGATTGGCAAGGACGGGATTCATGGAGCCACCTTTTCTTCTGAAGAATTCCACGAGGCTTCTCCGACATCAGCTGTCCAGATCGGCGACCCGATTACCCAGAAAAAGCTCACCGATTTTCTCCTCAAAGCGAGAGACGCCGGGCTGTACAGGGCGATAACGGATAACGGAGCAGGAGGACTCTCGTCTTCGGTCGGCGAGATGGCGCAGATGAGCGGGGGTTGTCTCATTGAACTGGATAAACCACCGCTGAAATACCTCGGCCTCCATCCCTGGGAAATTCTGCTCTCAGAAGCACAGGAACGCATGACCCTGGCGGTTGATCCAGAGAACCTATCGAGCTTCCTTGCGCTGTCATCACAGATGGGCGTTGAGTCAACCGTGATCGGGCGTTTCACGAATTCCGGCTATTTTCACTGCACCTTTGACGGCAAAACCGTTGCCTACCTGAGCCTCGACTTTCTCCACAATGGTCTGCCCCAGATGAAATTGGCGGCTCGGTGGTCATCGCCGGTGATCACCGAGGTTTCTACCCCGGAACCCCACGACCATGCAGGAACCCTCAAAGAGATGCTCGGGCGACTGAATATCTGTTCAAAAGAGTACGTCGTCAGACAGTACGATCACGAGGTTCAGGGGGGTTCCGTTATAAAGCCTCTTGTGGGGGTTGCCTGCGACGGCCCCTCTGATGCAGCGGTAATTCGCCCGCTCCTTGAATCCAACGAGGGTGTCGTCGTTTCTAACGGCATCGTTCCGAGATACTCTGATCTTGATTCGTACCACATGACAGCATGCTCCCTCGATGAAGCGCTCAGAAATTATATCTGTGTCGGTGGAAATCCGAACCACTGGGCCTGTCTGGACAATTTCTGCTGGTGCGATCCAGTTTCAAGCCCGAGAAACCCAGATGGAGAATTCAAACTGGCGCAGCTCGTCAGGGCTAACAAGGCACTCTACGAATATACCGTCGCCTTTTCCTGCCCGCTCATCTCCGGGAAGGACAGCATGAAAAACGATTACCTTATCGGTGACGTAAAGATCTCCATCCCACCCACCATTCTGATTTCGGTAATCGGAAAGATCGATGATGTGCGTGGTGCCGTGAGCATGGACGTGAAAAACCCTTCGGATCTCGTCTACCTTCTTGGCGTGACACGAAAGGAACTAGGAGCCAGCGAGTATTTCTCTTCCCTTGGCATCACGGGCGGTCAGGTACCTACAGTGAGAGCAGCAACGGCACGTAACCGGTACCGTCTTCTCCACAAGGCAATTTCACAGGGGCTCGTTTCGTCTGCCCACGATGTCTCCGACGGGGGTCTTGCCGTCTGCCTGGCAGAAACGTCCTTTGCTGGGGGGCTGGGTCTCAGGATCGACCTGGCCAGGGTTCCTTCTGAAGGAACCCTGAGTGAAACAGACCTCCTCTATTCTGAATCATCAAGCAGGATTCTCATCACGGTGAGCCCAGACAGGGCACAGCAGATCGAGGACCTCTTCGGGGATGATGCTGCGTGTATCGGACAGGTGATCAGTGAACCCTATCTTACCATTGTGTCGCGAAACAGACACCCCTTAATCGATGAGGATATCATGACACTGAAAGCTGCATGGCACGCTCCTCTGGATTTCTAGCATGAGACAGGTTAAAGCATTAGTCATCACAGGCTATGGGATCAACTGCGAAATGGAAATGGCCTATGCCTGCACCCAGGCAGGGGCTTGTACCGATATCGCCCACATCAGCGAAATCATCAGCGGCAGGTTCTCCCTGATGGACTACCATTTTCTGAATCTTCCCGGCGGGTTCCTTGACGGGGATGACCTCGGTTCTGCTCAGATCGGAGGCCTGCGCTTCAAGCATGCAACTATAAAAACAACCGGAAGAAGCATCTTTGATGATCTCCTCTCCTGTATTGAAGCCGGGATGCTTGTCCTCGGCGTATGCAATGGCTTTCAGTCTCTTGTAAAGTCAGGTCTGCTGCCGGGTAATCCCTTTGGAACGAGACGAGTTTCCCTTACCTTCAATGATTCTGCCAGATTCGAAGACCGGTGGGTCAATCTCGCAGTAAATCCCGACAGCCCTTGTGTCTTTACACGAGGTTTGGAAAGGCTTTGCATGCCGGTACGGCATGGTGAGGGAAAATTCGTCTGCGATTCAGATGAGACACTCCAAGAAATCATTGAGGGGAACCTCAATGTTCTTTCCTATGCTGACCATGAGCATCACCAAACCATGGACTATCCCTCGAATCCAAATGGTTCCGTGTCATCCATTGCCGGGATCTGTGATGCCTCGGGGAGAGTCTTCGGGCTGATGCCTCACCCAGAGGCGTTCATTCATGCAACGAACCACCCCACCTGGACCCGCATGAAAAGAATGTCTTCACGAGGAGATGGCGTGGCGATCTTTGAAAACGCCGTCAGATATCTCGCACAATAGACGCTGATCACAAAAAACCTGGAGCTCTTCCCTTGCCGGTCGATACGGCATTGGCAGCATTACACAGGCATCCTGTACCGGTTTCTCTCAGTCATCCAGCTCTTCAGCCATGTATTTCGTAAAATCGACGATTTTCTCATCTTTCTTCATGCGGATAACGCGTACACCCTGGGATGATCGAGTCATGGTCGTTCTGATCTGGGATATCGGCATGCGGATAATCTGACCGGAGGAGGAGATGATCATGAGTTCGTCGGTCTTCTTCACAACACGTATGCCCACGAGATTTCCTGTCTTTCTGGTCAAATGAACCGTATATACCCCTTTGCCTGCCCTGTTCTGGATGGGATAGTTCTTTACTGGGGTCTTCTTTCCATATCCCAGTTCGGAGAGGTTGATCACCAGCTCGTCTTCCGAGAGAATAACATCCATGCCCACGACGGAATCATCCTTTTCCAGATCGATGGCCCTTACTCCCTGAGCCTGCCTCCCCATGACTCGTACCTTGTCTTCTTTAAACACAATCGCCTTTCCATATCTCGTAGCCACAATTATGTGAGCATCTCCACTGGTAATTCGTGCCGAAATGACCTCATCATCGTTATCCAGCGTACAAGCGATGATCCCTGTCTTCACAATATTCCTGAAGTTTTTCAGCAGAACCCGTTTGATGTGAGCCTTTGCCGTTACCATCATGACATTGGCTTCCAGATCCATGTCTGTTGCAACCAGTACGGCACAGATCTGCTCATCCTTGCTGATTGGCCGAATATTGATTATGGGGATTCCCTTGAGGGTCCGGTCTTTCTCGGGAATCTCGTACACCTTGGTATGGTACACTCTTCCCTTGTTGGTGAAGTAGAGAATCGATGCATGGTTGGTGGCGATAAAGATGTGCTCGATGAAATCATCTTCCCTGGCCAGTCCACCTTTGACTCCCACGCCCCCTCGCTTCTGTGTCCTATATTTTGTAAGTTCAGTGCGCTTGATGTATCCCTTCTTGGTGATGGTCACCACCATTTTATCGTCAGGAATGAGGTCTTCGAGGTTCAAATCGCCGACAGCCTTGCTCACAATCTGCGTTCTCCTGGTATCGGCATAGGCTTTACGGATCTGTTCAATCTCTTCGCGGATAACGCGCAACAGAACCGATCTCTCCGAGAGGATCTCTTCCAAACGAGCGATCTCCTTGAGCAAGTCGGTATGTTCTGTCAGGAGCTTTTCGCGCTCAAGCCCGGTGAGGCGCTGCAACCGCATGTCGAGAATAGCCTGTGCCTGTATTTCAGAAAAACCGAACCGGTCCATGAGGCGTTTCCGCGCCTCCAGGGGATTGGCTGATGCCTTGATGAGGGCGACGACCTCGTCGATATGATCAAGGGCTGTCAGGAGACCCTCAAGAATGTGCACCCGGGCCTTGGCCTTGTTCAGCTCAAAAAGGCTTCTGCGGGTAATGACCTCTTCCCTGAAATCCAGGAAAGCCTGCATGAGTTCTTTCAGGCCCATGACGCGGGGTCTGCCGTTGTGGATCGCCAGCATGTTCATGGAAAACGAGGTCTGCAGAGATGTCAGCTTATAGAGTTGGTTCTCTACAACGTCTGTCTGAGCGCCCCTTTTCAACTCTATGACGATCCTCATTCCGTCTTTGTCCGACTCATCCCTGATGTTTACGATGCCCTCAATCTTCTTTTCCTGTGCAAGCAGAGCAATCCGCTCGACGAGGTCGGCTTTATTGACCGTATAGGGGATCTCCGTGACAATGAGTCTTTCACGATTCTGGTCTTCGTCCCTATCCACCTTTCCGCGGAGTGTGATGATCCCCCTTCCTGTTGCATATGCCTTTTCGATCTCTCCGCCTGAAAAGACGATTCCTCCGGTGGGAAAATCGGGACCAGGAATGATGTTCATAAGATCAGGCAATGTAATTGACGGATTCTCGATCAGGGAGATCAGGGCATTGAGCAACTCTTCGCTGTTGTGTGGGGGGATGCTCGTTGCCATACCGACGGCAATACCTGATGATCCATTGAGCAGTAGTCCTGGAATTCGCGAGGGGAGTACATCCGGCTCTGAAAGAGACTCATCATAGTTGGGATGAAAATCGACGGTATCTTTTTCGATATCCGAGAGCACCTGCTCTGCCAGGGGCATCATCCTGATCTCAGTATACCGCATTGCGGCAGGAGGATCGCCGTCCACCGAACCGAAATTTCCCTGTCCATCAATCAGGGGATAGCGCATGGAAAATGGCTGGGCCATGCGTACAATGGCATCATAGACCGCGGCATCTCCGTGGGGGTGATACTTTCCTATCACATCTCCCACGATGCGCGCAGATTTTTTATATGGCCTGTTTGCAGTATTGCTCAACTCATTCATGGCGAAGAGAATTCTTCTGTGCACGGGCTTGAGACCATCGCGCACATCCGGAATCGCTCTGCCTATGATGACACTCATGGAGTAGTCCAGGTATGAGCGCCGCATCTCCTGATCAATTGCTATCGTTGCTGTCTTCATTGACCTTCCTCTAATTCTTCTCGGGGGTCTCAGATATCGAGATTGGAAACTTTCAGGGCGTTCTTCTCGATGAAATCTCTCCTTGGCACGACATCATCACCCATGAGCATCGAGAAGATCAGATCCGTTTCAACGGCATCCTCTATGGTCACCTGCAGGAGAGTACGCTTTTCAGGATCCATGGTGGTATCCCAGAGCTGTTCAGGATTCATTTCTCCCAGGCCCTTGTACCGCTGAAGATTGTATCCTTTTTTTGCTTCTTCAAAGATTTTTTGGGCCGCATCACGAAGGTTCACCACCTCGTGAGCGGTATCTCCCCTGATCACGGTAAACGGTGGCCTGCCGATCTTCTTGAGTTGTGTGTGAATTTTTTTCAGCTCCTCAAATCCCTTTGAGTCCAGAAGCCGTGTGTCGATACCTGTTTGCTTGCGCAGCCCGTTCTTGACGCTGTGAAAAACAATCTGCTCGTCGTCAATGTCATGGGTAACCGGACCCATATTCGGAAACCACTCCTTGATGATCTCCAGAATGGAATCCCTGATCTTGAAAGAATCATAGCCAGATGACATCGTCTCGTCATTCATATAGGAGGCAGACTGAATGATCCGCTCATCCATCTGCCTCATTTCATAGTTTGACAGGATATTTTTCCTCCGGTTGACTAACTTCAGATACCGGGCAAGCTCTGTTCCGGTTATCTCGATATCTCCCTTCAGGATAATATCCGAAACCATGTTCTTGAGGATAAACTCGTCCATGGCCTCTTCATTGAGGAGATACCAGGTCTTCTTTCCCTTTCCGATTTTGAACAGAGGGGGTTGCGCGATGAAGAGATGGCCACGCTCGATAATCTCGGGCATCTGCCTGTAAAAAAATGTGAGCAGCAGTGTCCGTATGTGGGCACCGTCAATGTCGGCGTCCGTCATGATGATGATGGTATGATAGCGGAGCTTGGAGATGGAGAAATGCTCCGATCCGATGCCGGTTCCCAGCGCGGTGACAAGCGTCTTGATCTCCTGATTGGAGAGCATCTTGTCGACCCGGGCCTTCTCCACGTTCAGGATCTTTCCCCTCAACGGGAGAATCGCCTGATTTTTTCGAGATCTTCCCTGTTTCGCGCTTCCTCCGGCCGAATCCCCCTCAACGATGAACAGCTCGCACACCTTCGGATCTCTTTCCTGGCAGTCTGCCAGTTTTCCCGGAAGAAGAGAGCTTTCCATGGCCGTCTTTCTTCTCGTGAGCTCTCTGGCCTTTCGTGCTGCCTCCCGCGCCTGAGCACTGTCCAGGATCTTTTTGACTATAGCTGCAGCATCATTGGGGTTTTCATTGAGAAAATCACCCACGGCCTCATTCGTAATGCTCTCTGTTATCCCCAGAATATCAGAATTTCCCAGTTTCCCCTTTGTCTGTCCTTCAAACTGGGGCATGGGAAGGAGGACATTGATAACGGCACACAATCCCTCTTTCGTATCATCTCCATGGAGGGTCACCTTTGCATTTTTCAGGAAGCCCTTGTCTCGCGCATAGGCATTGATCGTTCTGGTGATGGCCTTCCGGAAGCCGACGACGTGGGTGCCGCCATCATGGGTGTTGATGTTGTTCGCGAAGGAAAACAGGCTGTCTGAATAGGTGGTGTTATATTGAATGACGCTCTCCACCACCACATCTCCCCGTTCTTTTTTAAAGTAGATCGGAGCGTGGAGGGGCTTTTTCTTGGCGTTGAGATACGCCACGAAATCTTTGAGACCCTCGTGGAAGAGAAACGGTTCTTTCGTATCTGTCCGCTCATCTTCTATTATAATCTTCAGTGACTTATTCAGAAAAGCGAGTTCTCTGAGCCTGTTTGCAAGAATATCGTATTCGAACGTGGTTGTTTCAAAGATATCAGGATCCGGTTTAAAGTGAATTTTTGTCCCCTGTTTTTCTGTTGTTCCCCTGATCTCAAGATCCGTTACCGGCATCCCTCGTTCGTACTTCTGGGCATGAATGAACCCATTGCGGTAAATCTCGATCTCCAGGGATTCGGACAGGGCATTTACCACCGACACGCCGACTCCGTGCAGACCCCCAGAAACCTTGTAGATGGAGTTATCGAATTTCCCTCCCGCGTGGAGTGTGGTCATGACGACTTCAACAGCCGATTTTCCCGTATCTTCATGGATATCAACGGGAACGCCTCTTCCATTGTCCCACACTGTAATGCTCTCATCCATATGGATGGTTACCTGTATGTGGTTACAATATCCGGCAATAGCCTCATCAATGCTGTTGTCCACAACCTCAAAAACCAAATGGTGAAGACCCTGCTGTGAGGTTGAACCTATGTACATGGCGGGTCGAAGTCGAACTGCTTCGAACCCACCAAGAACTTTTATATCTTTAGCTGTATATTCTCCCATATGTCTTCTCGCTGCTGCTCCCGTCTGTTAGACTCTCATGGGCATAATCACCCATTTGCAGTCTGTTTTTTCCCCGTCCGTTATCATACATGGTCCCTGCGGACCCTTGAGATAAATGTGTGCCTCACCATCGATATAAACGAGACACTCCATAACATACCGGGGATTGAAATTGATATCGATATCTTCTCCATTATGATCCGCCGCGATCTCCGTGTCGACTTCTCCCTGATCGGGATTATTCGCAAAGATCAACGTTCGATCCTTCTTGAATGAAAACCGAACACAGTTTGAAATATCCGAGACCATGGCAACACATACCTTGAGCACGCTGAGCAGTTCGTGTGCGTTCACACGGGTACATGTGGGGTATGTTTCCAGGTTTACCACGCTTCGGTAATCAGGAAATTTTCCCTCGATCAGTCTCACCGTTGCCCTGGTATCCTCTGAGACGAAGAAGATTGATTCACGAGTAAGCAGAATGCTTGCATTTTCTTCTCTGTTGTCCATAAGCCTTCTTATTTCCTGCAAGCCTTTTCTCGGAATAATGATCCCTTCTCCCATCTCCACGGGTTGATCAATTTCGTATCGCGCGACAGAGAGCCTCCTGCTGTCTGTCGTAACCATCTCGAGATACGATCCCTTTTTCTCTTGAGTGGCTGTCAGAAGTGCACCATTGAGGGTATACTTTGTTTCTCCCTCGGCCTGTGAGGGAACGGAGAACATGGTTCTCTCAACCATGGGTTTCATAATGTGCACGGGAACATGGAATCCTTCTTGGGCAAGGGAAAAGTCTATGACTGGATATTCCTCTGGATCCATGACATTCATCTTGATGTAGTTGTTCTCTGTGTGGATATGTGCACGGGTATGATCTTCTACCCAGATGTCAATTTTCCCATCCGGGAGTTCCCTGACAACATCATAGAGGCTTTTTGCGCTGATCGCACAGGCTCCCTGTTCTTTGATCTCGCAGGAGGATATTACCTGGATTGAGGTGTGGAGATCGGTTGCTTTTAATCTGAGTTTATCGTCACTGGTCTCCATCAGAACATGACTGAGAATGGGCAGCGTGGACTTTCGCTCTGTGAAACCCTGCACCTTTGCAAGCATACCCTGAAGAGTGTCCTTTGGTATGGTATACTTCATCTATCTTTCCTCCTCACGTAGTAACATACCTTAAATAAAACGGTTTCGTTATGTTGAAAACAAAGATAACACATTGTATTTACAACCGTGATTGCTTTCAAAACATGGTTCATATATTTCGTATCCTGTACCCGATACAGAGAAAAATGTCGATATGTTTATAACCTCAGCGCTCATACCGGCAGTTCTCGGTGAGAGAAGAGATTCACAATTCGATCAAAATCTTCACGTGAGGTAATGTCGATGGTTATTTTTCCTTTTCGCTTTGCCCAGGAGCAGGTTACACGAGCTGCGAGGCGTTCGGAGAGAAAGGAGGACAAGGAATCGAGGTGAGGATCTTTCTTGTGTTTTTTCCTCTTGTTGTTCTTGATATGCGAAGCGAGTCGTTCTGTTTCCCGAACACTCAATCCAGCAGAAAGCACTTTTTCAAGAAGGTGAACACGATCCCGTTCGCCATCTGCCATAAGGATAGCGCGGGCATGTCCGGTGCTGATGGACCCGTCCCTGAGAGCACATTTCACGTCCTCGGGAAGACCTACGAGCCTCAGAGCGTTCGTTATTGTGGAACGATCTTTAAACACAGCAGAGGCAATGTCCTGGTGCGTCAGCTGAAAGTGTTCTTTCAGCGTTTGGTAGGCTTCCGCTTCCTCCATGGGATTCAGATCTTCTCTCTGGAGATTTTCAATCAGAGAAACCTTGAAGGCGTCCCTATCTGACATTTCCCTTATAATAGCTGGAATATTATCTATTCCAGCGTGTTTACACGCATGGAATCGTCTCTCGCCGGCAATGATTTCATATTTTGAGTTGATGCGTCGCACAACGATGGGTGAGATGAGACCATGTTTACGGATCGATTCAGACAGTTCATTCAAGGCTTCTGGATCAATGGCTTTGCGAGGCTGTATAGGGTTCGGATAGATCTCCTCCGACGATATCTCGATAACATGGGAATTAACATCCTGGAGCTGATCAGAGAAAAGGGCGTCAATTCCTCTCCCCAAGCGGGCCTTGGTTTTCATTGCCTTCCTCCTTGGACAGGATCTCACGAGCAAGCATAAGGTAGCCTTGTGCTCCTTTTGAAGAAATATCATACAGGCAGATGGGCAAACCGAAGCTGGGAGCCTCACACAACCTGATGTTTCTTGGTATGATGGTGGTGAAGACCTGTGAGTTGAAGTGTGCCCTCATATTATCCGCAATATCGTGGCTGAGCCTTGTTCTCGGGTCAAACATGGTGAGCAGGTATCCTTCTATGGCGAGCCCGGGATTCAGGCGTTTTTTCACAAGCTGATAGGTATTCAGCAGGCTCTTGAGGCCTTCTAAGGCATAGTATTCACACTGAACAGGAATCAAGAGAGAACTTGAGGCCGTAAGAGCATTCAGGGTGAGCAATCCCAACGATGGAGGACAATCAATGAAGATGAAATCAAACGATTCTGCAATGTTCGAGATGGCCCGAGCAAGAATTCTATCACGCAGGGGTGCATTCATGAGCTCAACGTCTACTCCCACGAGGTCTGTGTGACTGGGCGCGAGAGAGAGGCCGCTCATTTTGGTTTCTATGAGAATGGAATCCAGCGCGGTGTCTCCCAGGAGAACATGATAGATGTGGGCATCCAGACGGGCGGGATCGATCCCGAGCCCAGTGGTGGCATTTGCCTGGGGGTCGATATCGATGAGAAGAACCCGTTTTCCAAGAAGAGCGAGGGAAGATCCGAGATTGATTGCCGTCGTGGTTTTCCCCACCCCACCTTTTTGGTTCGAGACGCTGATGATCTTAAGGCACACCATAAGGCACTACCATAGATTGTGTGAAAGAGAAATCATAAAAGTTTCACGTGAAACACTACACGCAACCACTTAAAATCATGCTGTTATTTTGAATTTCTCGGGGAGTGGGCGCGCTGCTCACTGGAGCCAGTGAGGAAAAAATCTCACGAGGATGATCAGCAGCAAGAGGATAACGGTGATCCAACCGACCGTGATATCGCTCTTTCTGGTCACGGGATGATCTTTCATGCGAAGAAGGCCTTCCCCGACGGTATTCTCCGGGGCAACGGAGAGGATGTCTTCAATGAGGCGGGGAAACGTCTCGAAGCTGTTCGGTATGAGGTGGCTTTTCTTTTTGCTGGAAATGGTGACGAACTGTCTGGAACCCATGACCATGCCATCAAAAAAGGCGATCTCTTGGAGCGGGAGGCAATGCCTTCCGAAGAGGCTTGTTATGGTGATCTCTGAATCTGTGATCCTGACGCTGCGCAACAGATTGTTAATGGTAAAGAGGTAGAACAACACCATGAGTGCGATGGCCATAATGAGAATTTTGAGTTCAAACCCTCCGAGAACCACATCGATGAACACCGGTATCGAAATGAGAACAGCGAGAACCATGGGGGTTTTCAGGGATTTTTTTATCTTGTAAACATGATCCATGTAGCTTATGGTACATGAAAGTTACAGTCCTGACAAGAGAAGCCATGCGAGATGTTGCTCGAAAAACCCTAAGAAATGAACGAGGGCGCATTTCGGGTAACGGGAGGATCCACGATGAGTTCCGTTCACGCCGGTAGCCCCGTCATTGCAGACGCTCACAACCATCTTCATTTCAGAGCCTTTTCCCGCGATCTTGATGACATCATTGCCAGGGCACGGGAGCAGGGAGTACTCGCCATGCTCACCGTATCCATCGATGAAAGCGATGCACACAGGGCGATTCATGTGGCCGGGGCGTATTCTGGAGTGTATGCGTCCCTCGGAATTCATCCACAGAATGCGGGAAGATTTTCTCCTGAAGATGTCCTGGGTCTTGCGCGCCTTCACAATCCGGGACGAACCGTGGCAGTAGGAGAGACGGGCTTTGATCTCTACCGAACACCAGAGTCAAAGACCAAGCAAAGAGACTTGTTTCTTGCGCACATATCTCTTGCCAGGCAGCTCGAACTTCCACTTATAATCCACGATAGAAACGCTCACGAAGAAACCGTTGCCGTCCTTGACGAGACACAGGCGTGGGCACTTGGCGGGGTATTCCATTGTTTTTCCGGAGACACGACACTTGCCAAGCGTGTCATCTCAGAGGGGTTCTTCGTCTCTGTTCCCGGGGTGATTACCTACAAGAATGCCACGGTTATTCGACAGGTCGTTTCGCAGACACCGGAAGAATTCCTTCTCGTGGAAACGGATGCCCCCTACCTGTCTCCGGAACCTTTCCGGGGAAAGAGGAATGAGCCCGCCTATATCAGAAAAACCCTCGAGGTGGTGGCATCACTGAAGGGAAAGACACCAGAGAACATGGCGATGATCACGACGGAGAATTTCAACCGGCTGTTTCTCGGAAAGACTGCCGCTGTTGCTGCAAGGAAGACCAATCCAGGAGAACTCCTATGCTCAAGCGACTAGAAGTGAAGACATCATCACGCGTACAGCTCATAGAGATCACCTCACAGGTTCGGACGTTTCTCAGGAGCGAGAACATGACTTCAGGGGTGCTTATTCTCTACATTCCACATTCGACCTGCGGCATTACGATAAATGAAAATGCTGATCCTGCGGTGAAGGAAGACATTCTCTCCTTTCTCGACACCATGGTTCCTCGCGATCATGAATACAGACACGTAGAGGGAAACGCAGATGCGCACATCAAGGCGAGTCTCCTGGGATCGAGTGTAACCGTGTTTGTGGAGAGCTCTGCCCTTGTTTTAGGAACATGGCAGGGAATCTTTCTCGCAGAGTTCGACGGACCGAGAAAACGTTCTGTCCTGCTGAAACTACTTCCTGATTGACGAAGCGTGACGGGGAGAGTCGTTCTCCTCTCGTCGTTTTTTCATGGCGCGTTTCCCCCTCTCTGTTTGACGAGACAGAAGGGACGGAAAAACCGCTTCTCGACGCTGTTCTAAACATTGGTTGACAAAGCAAAGGTCATATTCTATTAGGAGTATCTGTGCGGGCATAGCTCAGTTGGTAGAGTGTCAGCTTCCCAAGCTGAATGTCGCGGGTTCGAATCCCGTTGCCCGCTCCAGGATGGTTTGGGAAGCGAGACTAGGGCAGACAAGGAGGCGAAAAGTGGGCACATGCCCACTTTTTTATTTCCTGATGAGGGAGACGGCACTGCTAGATGACATGGAAGCGCTGGTGAATCCGGAGATTTCCCTGATGGGTTTTGAGCTCATCGAGATCTCGTTTTCCGGTGGAGTCCTGAGGCTGACCTTGGACAAACCCGGAGGCGTCACCCTGGATGACTGTGTGGCTGTGAACAGGCGGGTGAGTGCCCTTCTGGATACTCGGGATTTTATCGATGGATCATACCGGCTCGAGGTTTCCTCTCCCGGGCTGAACCGGAGGTTGAAAACGAGAAGAGATTTCGAACACTTTTCAGGAAGAAAGGTGAAGATACTGACACCCGACGGTGTTCACAGAGGCACGATTAAGGGAATGACGGGAGATGAGGTCATCTTGGTTGAAGAAGGCAAAGATATGAAGCTCCTGCTTGATTCCATCGTAAAGGCCAATCTAGAATTTGATTTCTAGCGGGGAGAGGGTATGGTCTTAAATCTTTCAAAGGTGATAGAGCTCATTGTCAAGGAAAAAGGCCTTCGGCAGGAGGATCTTGTTGGGGTTGTGGAGGCGGCCGTACAGTCTGCAGCACGAAAGGTGTACGGAGATTTCGACAATATCGAGGCCCAGTACAATCCTGAGCTTGATGAGGTTGAGGTCTTCCAGTTCAAAGTCATCGCCCAGGAGGTCCTTGATCCGAACCAGGAAATTTCCCTTTCCCAGGCGAGAAAGCTCGATCCAAACTGCCAGATCGGTGACGAGCTCGGAGAGAAGCTCGATTCCTCCAAGCTAGGAAGGATCGCCGCGCAGAGCGCCAAACAGGTTATCGTCCAGAAGGTCAAGGAAGTGGAGAGAGATGCCATCTTCCATGATTTTATCGACCGCAAGGGAGAACTTGTCTCAGGGTTCATTCATCGGTTCGATCGCAGAGATGGTATTGTAAACCTCGGCAAAGCAGAGGCGATTTTGAGAGAAAAAGAACAGATCCCAGGCGAGGTCCTCAAGCGGGGAGATCGTGTTCAGGCGCTCATCCTCGATGTGACAAAGTCATTGAAAAATCCACAAGTTGAGCTCTCTCGAACACACCCGAGATTTCTCGAGAAGCTCTATGAAATGGAAGTTCCCGAAGTGGCCGAAGGAATCGTTGAAATCGTTACCGTGGCCAGAGAGCCGGGTATCCGCGCAAAGATCGCAGTTCGCTCCCACGACCCAAAGGTTGATCCGGTGGGAACCTGCGTCGGGGTACGGGGAGCCAGGGTTCAGAATGTGATTCAGGAACTCAAGGGTGAACGGCAGGACATCATCGTCTGGTCAGAGGATCCGGTCAAGTTTGTCTGTAATGCTCTTTCTCCTGCGCGTGTTTCCAAGGTGATCGTGGATAAAGGGGCATGGAGTATGGATGTGATTGTTGCAGATGATCAGCTGAGTCTTGCCATCGGGAGGAAAGGGCAAAATGTGAGGCTTGTGGCCAAGCTCACCGGGTGGAAGATAGATGTGAGCGCAGAGGGGAGCGAACAGATCGTTTCTTCTGAAGAAAATCGATCGCTTGCAAGCATCAAGGAAATCGATGCGAGCCTGGCAGAGGCGCTTACGGAGGCAGGATACAAGAGTGTTGAAGACCTTGCTCGGGCAAAGGAGGAAGACCTTCTTGAATTCGAGGGAGTTGATGAGGCCCTTGCAAAGCAGATTATCGCAATGGCGACAGTTGTCACGCGTGAGTCATAGGAAAACAGGGCAGAAGAGACAGTGCGTGGGGTGCAAAAAGGTGCTGCCGAAGCACGAACTGCTGCGATTTGTGCAGGAAAAACAGGGAAAAATTGTCCATGACCGGCAACAGCGGTTGATGGGGAGAGGGTTTTATCTTTGCCCCAGTCACGTGTGCTTTTACAGGGCGGCGAAAAACAAGAAGATGAGAGCGTATCCTCGGGATGAAAAAAAGCTTATGAGTTTGATTTCCGAAACAGAGACATCCATTCTCGTTTCGATAGAAAAGAAGCTGCAGCTTCTCGGGAGAAGCGGCCATGCAAAGAGTCTTTCGCAACCCGAGAAAGAGGTTACGCACGGGGATATAGTTCTGATTCCTGAGGATCTACCTGATGAAAAACAATATATATTCAGGCAGTTGACCATCGAGCGGGGAGCGCATCTTTTTCGTCTCCCCGAGAGCTTGATACGTCCGACGACGGTTTGCATCGCCAAGGGAGCCTGTTCCCTGTGCGAGCCTTTACTCAAAGAGCTTCAAATGTATGAACGGCTGTCTCCCAAGGGGCAAGCACTATGAAAAAGATGAGAATATCTGAACTGGCCAAAGAGTTATCCATCGAGACGAAAGATTTGCTCAGGATTGCCAAGGATCTGGCCATTCCCGTTGAGAACATTATGAGCATTGTGGATGTCCATGATATCGAGCGGATCCAAAAAAGACTCGAGAAGGACATACAGAAGAAAGAAGATGACGTGCCCCAGGAAGAGTACGTGGAAAAACGTGTCAGCGCCAACATTATCAGGCGCAGAGCCCGTGTTGCTCCTACCCAGGAAAAAGAACCTGTAGCCGCCGGATCACAACCAGAGGAACCAGAACAAAAGCTCGATCAACCCGCGGAAGGAGAGAAGAAACCGACCAAGGAGCAGAAGAAGCCGACCAGAAAGAAGAAGGAAGAAACGATTGAGCCTGCGGCTCCTGAGGAGATTCCGGCAGGAGAATCTCAGGAAGCAGTGGAAATACCCCTCGAGGCACAATCCGAGAGCCTTGTGCAGAGAGAGCTCGCATCTGAGGATACTCGCGCACCTGAAGTTTCTGCTCCTGAATCCGGGGACGTACCCACCCAGGCAGAAGCGTTCCCGGAGATACCCCTGAAAGAACCCGAAGGAGAAGAGGGGAAACCTGCGGAGAAAAAAGAGGAAGAAGATAAGGAAAAGAAGAAAGAGAAAAAGAAAGGAAAGAAACCCCGGGTTCTCGAAGAAGTTGAAAAAGAGGGAGAAAAAGAGAAAGAGAGTGCAGCCCGGCCGGGGGTCAAGAAGCCAAAGAAGGTTCGGGAAAAGGAAGTCTATACCCAGAGCGATCTCTACGGGGCAGTCCGAACAGGCCCGGGAAAGAAACAGAAAAAGAGAAAAGACAAGAGGGGGCTTGCAGCAGTAGCCCCAGCAAAAAGAAAGCCCATTAAGATCGGAAAGGCCATCGTTGTTTCGGCCCTCGCTAAAGAGATGGGCGTGAAGGTTTCAGAGGTTATCAAGATTCTCATGGATCTGGGCGTTCTCGTCACTGCAAATCAGTATATTTCATCAGAAGACGCGATTCTCGTATCAGAAGAGCTTGGTTACGAGGTGGAGGAAATCCGAGACGAGATCAAGGAGGATTTCTATACCGAACCAACCTACAGCCCCGAGGATCTTTCTCCCCGGCCACCCGTGGTTACCGTCATGGGGCATGTCGACCATGGAAAGACATCTTTGCTCGATGCCATACGCTCTGAAAATGTCATGGAGACGGAATTTGGAGGAATTACTCAGCATATCGGAGCATACCAGGCCCACTGTAAGGGAAAACTCATCACCTTTATTGACACCCCCGGGCACGAGGCCTTCACTTCCATGAGATCACGGGGCGCGAAGGCAACGGATTTTGTCGTGCTGGTTGTCGCAGCCGATGACGGGGTTATGGATCAGACCCGGGAAGCGATCAATCATGCCAAGGCAGCAGACATTCCAATTCTTATCGCCGTCAACAAGATCGATAAACCAAACGCGAATCCCCTGAGAGTTAGAGAGCAACTTTCCGAGTTTGGCCTTGTTCCAGAAGACTGGGGTGGGGAAACGATCTATGTGGATGTGTCAGCTAAAAATCGTGTTGGCATCGAAGATCTTCTGGAGATGATTCTCCTCCAGGCCGAGATCATGGATATCAAGGCGTGTTCCAAGGGCAATGCCAGGGGTGTCGTGCTGGAAGCCAAGCTGGACAAGAGCAGAGGGCCCATGTGCTCGGTTCTCATTCAGCACGGAGAAATGAAGAGGGGAGATGTCTTCATCGTAGGGACTACGTGGGGCAAGGCCCGTGCCATGTTCGATTTCCGTGGCAAGCCCCTGAACCAGGCTTTTCCCGCCACGCCAGTGGAGATCTTGGGATTCAGCGAGATTCCTTCAGCTGGGGACAGTTTTTTTGTGGTGCCGGGCGAAAAGAAAGCGAAAGAAATCGTGGCGTATCTCCAGAACAATCGGGAGATCGCTCGTCAGCAGATTCAAGAACAGAAGCCACAGGTAACGCTCGAGGACCTGTACAATCAGGTCCAGGCGGGCAAGATAAAGGAACTCAACATCATCCTTAAAGGAGATGTACATGGGTCCGTGGAGGCGATAGAGAATGCGATACAGGGCATTGATACAGGGGAGAGCATGCGTATCACTATCCTCCACGCAGGAGTGGGAGGTATCACTGAGAACGACGTGCTCCTTGCATCTACATCGCTGTCCATCATTCTGGGGTTCAATGTCAGGCCTGAACCCAAGGTGAGAGAGTTGGCAAAAAAGCACCAGGTTGAAATAAAACTCTACAGCATCATTTATGATCTCATCGAGGATATCAAGAAGGCCTTACATGGCATGCTGGAGCCTGTTTTCAAAGAAGTTGTCAACGGCAGAGCCGAAGTGCGGGACCTCTTCCGTGTTCCGAAAATCGGGGTAATCGCCGGATGCATGGTAACCGATGGAACGATATCTCGTGGTTCCCATGTGCGAATTCTCAGGGACAATGTGGTTGTTCATCAGGGAAAGGTGGAATCGCTCAAGAGATTCAAAGACGATGCGCGCGATGTTGCCTCCGGCTTTGAATGCGGAATCGGCATAGGGAACTTCAATGACCTGAAGATCGGTGATGTGATCGAATCTTTCTCCCAAGAGCGCGTGGAGACTGACTCCCCGTGGTGATCGGCGCTGTCGAAGTTCGGCTGAAGGTCCATGGCGCCCGCTCGTTGAAGGAAAAGCGCAAGGCCTTGAAATCGATCAAAGACCGTATTTCACGCATGAACATTTCCATTGCCGAGATCGATGATTACGACAAATGGCAGGCAACGACCCTTGGTCTCGTGATGGTGAGCAATGATGCGACGTATATCACGTCCCTCACGGACAGGATCATCGAGTACCTCGCGGGAGAAAATGGGATCGAGATCATAAACAGTACGAGAGAGATTCTACACGTATGAAGATTCTCACGCTCAGACAGGCTCGGGTAGGAGATCTTCTGAAGCAGTCTCTCGCTGAACTGCTTCAGCGCAAAGTGAAGGACCCCCGTCTGGAAGGGGTTACCATCACCGGGGTTGAGGTGAGCGTTGATCTGAAGGTGAGCCGGGTCTTTTTCTGTGTTTTGGATCAAGAAAGAAAAGATGATGCCCTGGGAGGACTTCAGAGCGCAGCCGGCTTTCTCCGCCATGAATTGAGCCGAACGCTGAGGATCAAGAGTGTTCCGCAGCTTACGTTCTCCTATGACGAGTCCTTCGATTACGGAACAAAGATTGACAGCATACTGGAACACCTGGAGAAAGATGAAAGCCAAGATCATTGACCTCATCAAGCAGCATACCTCGTTTGAAATCATTACCCATGAAGGCCCTGACGAGGATGCTGTCGGTTCCAGCAGGGCGCTCGCTTTTGGGCTGCTCTCGCTGGGAAAGGCCGTCAGGATAATTTATCCGAGCCCTATCCCCGATTCACTCCAGTTCACGCCCGCTCCCAAGGAACACAGGGTGAGTTCGCCAGATGTTTCCCTGTTGCTGGATGTTTCGGACATGTCCATGATTGCTGGAGTAACACCACGGGGAACGATCGTTGTGATTGATCATCACAAGACGAACGACGGGTTTGGGGATCTCAATTGGATCGCTCCTGAGAAATCTTCCACGAGTGAGATGATCTATGAACTCTGCACAGACCTGAACATAGGCATTTCATCAGCGATGGCAACGAACCTGTACCTCGGCCTGTTCGGAGATACGGGCGGGTTTGTCCATGCCAATACCACGCCTGAGGTTTTCAATCTCGCCTCTGATCTTGCGCGGGCAGGAGCTGATCCCAATGCCATCGCCAATAAACTGAGGAAAACACGATCTCTGAGCTTTTTTCACCTGTTGTGTTCCGTGATGGAGAGGCTCTTTTTTCAGGAAGGAATCTGTGCTGGGTATATTGAGTTTTCTGATATGCTCAGAGCGCGCGCACGCCCTGAAGATACCAGCGGCATCATCGATGAGATGGCCTCGCTGGCGGAGGCTGAGTTGGTCATCTTGCTCAAGGAGCTCGATCCAGACACCGTGCACGGATCCCTCAGGAGCAGAACCGGGAAAGCTGCGTTGAATACGGCTCGAGCCTTCGGTGGCGGGGGACATGCAATGGCTGCAGGATTTACTCACCGAGGCAGGGCAAAGGCTCTTATTCAGGATGTCATCGAGGAAGGGGGCCGATGGATCGAGAAGGGGTAGTTCTTATTGACAAGCCGGCAAATATCACCTCCCGCCGGGCTGTGGACATTGTGATGGAGAAGCTCAGGGTGAAGCGGGCTGGTCATTTCGGTTCTCTTGATCCCTTCGCTACCGGCCTGCTCTGCATCGGCGTCGGGCAGGGAACGAAACTCCTTCCGTTCATGCACGCCCACGAAAAGGAGTACCACGCCCTTATCGGCCTGGAGATGTCTACGGAGACGGATGACATTACAGGAGCTCCTTTGCAGCGCTTCGACGATGTGCATGTGGACAGCGAAGAGGTTCGACGATGGTTTTCCCTGAACAGGGGGTGGATCAACCAGATGCCACCAGAATACTGCGCCCAGAAATATCGAGGGAGGCCTCTGTACAAGTTGAAACGCGCAAACAAAGAGGTTTTCCCCAGGCCCAAGCAGGTGTACATCGAAAGCGCCGAGATTCTCGCCACCGGAGATACCTGGATCAAGGTCAGAATCGTGTGCTCTCGAGGCACCTATATACGATCCATTGCCCGGGATCTCGGGAAATCTCTGGGGTATGGCGGATACCTCCGGGAACTCAGAAGAATGAGATCAGAGGGGTTCCATGTCGATGACGCCTCTACCCTGGAGGATTTTGCCCACAGAGTTCAAACAGATCAGCCGGCCGTTGTTCCCCTGGCAGAGGCCCTGCTCCTGCCAAAGGCGCGCGTCTCTCGCACGGGGGAAGAGGGGATTCGTGAAGGACACCCCATACAGCTGTCCTGGTTGATAGATGATATTGATGCCCCGCAGGGCACGTATGTTTCCCTGGTCAACAATGACCTGCGCCTGCTGTGCATTGCCAGAGTAGAGCGGCTGGGAGGGATATTCGGATACATCGAGAGAGGCTTTCGACCGTATTAACTATTTACATCAGAATCTCTGGTGTGTTAAGTCTAAAAAAATATAATTAGAGATGAAAAAAAAGACAGAGTTGATACAACGCGCAGGAGGAAAAAGAAGTGTCATTAACGGTAGAGGAAAAGAGCGAAATAATCGACAGATTCAAAACGAGCGATAAAGACACAGGGTCGCCGGATGTTCAGATCGCCATTCTCACAAAGAGGATCAACGATCTTTCTGAACACTTCAAGGTGCACAAGAAGGATCATCACTCCCGAAGAGGTTTGCTCATGCTCGTGGGACAGAGAAGAAGGCTTTTGAACTATATCAAAGCAAAAGATGTGAAACGTTACCGCGGTCTGCTGGAAGCGTTGAGCTTACGAAGGTAGGGGAAACCATGCGAGTAGAAGTGAAGGGGGGCAGACAGCCCCTGATTTTCGATGTAGGCCGAGTGGCGAGGCAGGCGAATGGTTCCGTGCTCGTATACCAGGGAGACAGCGTCGTGCTCGTCACGGCGACGGCGTCGAAAGAGGAGCGTAAAGGATTGGATTTTCTCCCTCTGGTTGTCGAGTACCAGGAGATGAGCTATGCTGCAGGAAGGATAAAGGGTGGGTTCATCAAGCGTGACGGAAGGCCGGGAAACCAGGAAATCCTCACGGCCCGATGCATAGACAGGCCTATCAGGCCCCTGTTTCCGAAGAATTTCCGGAACGAACTGCAGGTCATCGCCATGGTTCTTTCTGCAGACCCTGACTGCAGGCCGGATGTCATGGCAATAAACGGAGCCTCAGCCGCGCTGCACATATCCAACATCCCGTTCAGTGGACCGATCGGGGGCGTCAGGGTCGGATTGATCGATGGTGAGTTCATGGTTGACCCTTCGGTTGCCCAACTTGAAAACAGCACGCTCGAGCTGCTGGTGGTGGGAACAAAAGACGCTATCGTCATGGTGGAGGGAGAGGCGAAGGAGCTTTCGGAAAAGATCATTCTTGACGCCATAGCGTTTGGACATACGAGGATTCGGGAAGTTGTAGAGGCTATTGAAGAACTGGGAAGACTCGCTGGCAAGGAGAAAATGAAGTTCTCTCCGGTCCAGGAGGATCAGAAACTCTATGATGAGATCAGGAGTCTTTCCGAGAACAGGATTGAGCAGATATACCTGTCATCTCATTCAAAACAGGAGAGAAAGACGCTCACCGACGCACTGACCAGGGAGATACTCGATCGGTTTTCCGATGAGCCAGAAGAGCGTGGCGCCCTGGCGAAGATGTTCTTCTCGGAGGTTGAGAAGAAGACCATCAGAAGGCTCATGAAAGAGAAGCGTGTCCGGATCGACGGCCGGGGGTTTGACGACATCAGGACCATTGAGTGCGCTGTTGGATTTCTGCCCAGAACCCATGGCTCTGCTCTGTTTACCAGGGGAGAAACCCAGGCCCTTGCCACCACGACACTCGGTACCCCCCGCGATGAACAGCGGGTTGAGACGCTTTTGGGAGAGACGACAAAATCCTTCATGCTTCACTACTCGTTCCCGCCCTTTTGTGTCGGCGAGGTCCGGATGCTCAGGGCCCCCAGCAGAAGAGAGATCGGGCATGGAAATCTTGCGGAACGGTCAATCAGTCCTCTGCTGCCGGAGGAAGACTCTTTCCCGTATACAATCCGGCTGGTTTCAGAGATTCTTGAATCCAACGGATCATCCTCCATGGCCACGGTCTGCGCAGGATCCATGTCCCTGATGGATGCAGGTATACCCATGAAGAAAGGGGTTGCCGGTATCGCGATGGGGCTCATCAAGGAGCAGGATGACTATCTGGTGCTCACCGATATCCTCGGAGATGAAGATCATCTGGGAGACATGGATTTCAAGGTGGCAGGGACGGCTGATGGCATCACCGCCCTGCAGATGGACATCAAGATCTCCGGTATTCCCGGGGAGGTTCTTGGGATGGCTCTTGATAAGGCCCGGATTGGGCGGCAGGCCATTCTTGAGAAGATGGCTCAGGTGATCAACGCCCCGCGGGCAGACATATCGTCCTTTGCCCCTCGATTCTACACCCTTCAGATCAATCCTGACAAGATCCGGGATGTCATCGGCCCAGGCGGAAAGGTGATCAAAGAAATTATCGCCAAGACTGAGACCAAGATCGAGATCGATGATTCCGGCAGGGTAGACATCTTCTCCCCCGATGAGGATCATGCCAAAATCGCAATAGACATGATCCATCAACTCACAGAGGAATTGGAAATTGGGCGGGTGTACCATGGTGTGGTTGCAAAGATCATGGACTTTGGTGCCTTCGTCGATTTTCCCTCCGGCGACAGTGGCCTTGTTCACATTTCCCAACTCGCTCACGAGAGGGTCAAGAGCGTTCGAGATGTGGTGAGCGAAGGTGATCACATCATCGTGAAAGTCATCGGTATTGACAGCAAGACAGGAAAAGTCAGGCTCAGCAGAAAAGAAGCCCTCAACGAAACGACTCCTACTTCTGCATGATGAGATGCACCATCCTGCCTAACGGTGTTCGGATCATCACGGAAAACATGCCGGAGTTCCGATCGGTTTCTCTCGGCGTATGGGTAAATGTCGGGTCGAGAAACGATCCTCCCGGAGAACTTGGTATCGCTCATTTCACCGAACACATGCTGTTTAAGGGCACGCCTACACGCAGCGCAAAGCAGATCGCCAGAGAAATCGACGCCTTGGGGGGGCATTTAAATGCCCAGACCGCAAAGGAATATACGGTCTATTATACCAGGGTGCTGGATGAACATTTCCCCAAAGCCGCGGACATCCTGTTCGATCTGTTTCTCAATGCCGAAATCAGCTCAGAAGAGCTTGAAAAAGAGAAAAATGTGGTGCTTCAGGAAATTCGCATGACTGAGGATACCCCTGAAGATTATATAACAGATCTTTTTACTGCGGCATTTTTCCGTGATACCCCTCTGGAAACCTCCATCCTCGGAAACGTGGACACAGTGAAAGGACTCACCCGGGAACGGATTCTCGCTTTTCTCAAGGAGAGCTACGATCCGCAGACGATTATTATCGCTTCGGCCGGCAATGTTGAACACGAGAGGCTCGTCGATTTAGCCGCCCCGCTCTTTGAAGGTACGGCCTCTCACACAGAGGGGGAAAAGATAACGCCATCGTCGGAGGAGGTTTGCGGATTTCACAAGGCATATTACAGGGATATCGAGCAGGTACACCTCATGCTGGGTACCAAGGGATCAGAGATGAGCGATGAGAGGAGATGGACCTACATTGTGCTCAATACCTTGCTCGGCGGGAGCATGAGTTCGCTTCTTTTCCAAGAGGCCAGGGAGAATCTTGGTCTGGTCTACTCCATCTATTCCTATCTCAGCGCTTACCGAGATTGTGGGGTTCTCGCCCTCTACGCTGCGACCACTCCTGAGAATGTGGGTAAAACCCTCGAGGTAATCAAAGCTCAGATGACCAGGATCAGCAAGGGGGATCTGGGAGAGATCAGCGTGGATGACGTAAAAGCACAGATCAAAGGAAACCTCCTTCTTTCGAGGGAAAGTTCCGTAAACAGAATGTCATCCATGGCAAAGAACGAGATGTACTACAACAGGGAGGTTCCTGTCGAAGAAGTCATTGAACACATCCAGGCAGTGACACTCGATGCTATCGTTGATCTTGCGAAGGATATCTTTAAGCGGGATCATCTGACGCTTGTATCTCTGGGAAGGATTACCCAGGATGAGATGCAGGGTCTTTTCAAAGACTACGCTCACGCTGAGGCTGCACCTGCAGAGGCGTGAAATCCCCACCTGCTCTTATCCAAGAGGAGCTTTCTCCATGCCGCCCTGTGGTCTTTTTTGACGCGAATGCCAATAAAGTACGACGCGCCTTCAATGGTGTACCACAAAATGGATCCAGACAGGAGTACCTGTTCGATTTCGAGGAGTACCGGTGCGTGGATCATTTCCAGGAGGCAGGTTTTTACGCGGGTGGAGGGAACTTCCATGCAGAATTCACTGCGGGAGATCTCCTTCAATCTCCCATCCAGTGTTGATTCTCCAATTCTGCAGGAGAGATGAAGACCCTGTGTTGCGACGTGCTGGATGGGTGGACCAATAAAAAACATCTTTTCCATTGCCTCCTCAAATGAATTTACTATACTCTCATGCAAAAAAAATGCCCGAATCGAGAAACCTCAAACTCGTCCTTGCCTATGACGGATCATCCTTCATGGGATGGCAGACCCAGCCGGGCGTGAGAACGGTGCAGGACACCTGTGAATCGGCGCTGAAAAAGATTCTCTGCCATGAGGTTCGCGTCATCGCAGCAGGGCGAACTGATAGTGGGGTTCATGCACTCCACCAGGTGATCAACGTGCACACCTCGAACCCCATTCCCATGGAAGGGCTGCTCCGGGCGGCAAACGCTGCGCTGCCGCGGGACGTCGCCGTTGTATCAGGAGAAGAACAGCCCCCCGATTTTCATGCGAGAATCATGGCTAAGTCGAAGACGTATGTCTACATTATTGATACTTCGGAGGTATTCAGCCCCTTACTCTCCCGGTATGTTCTCCATGTGCGCCAATCTCTTGACATCGCTTCCATGCAGGATGCTGCTGTCCTCCTGACCGGACAGAGGGATTTCCGCTCGTTTCAGGCAGCAGGTTCCTCGGTGATAACCAGCATCAGGGATGTTCGGGTTTCGGAGATCTCTGCCAGGGGACAAAGGATTTTTTATCGTATCCAAGGTAGCGGATTTCTGCGACATATGGTAAGGAACATAGTCGGCACACTGCTGATGGTAGGCACTGGAATCTTGCTCCCCGAAGATGTGGGGGTGATTCTGGAGAAGAAAGATCGCCGCTACGCAGGGCCCACGGCACCTCCCGAGGGGCTGTATCTGTTGGGTGTGGAGTATTAGGAAGAGGGGGGACGTCATGAAGGGTGTGGTTTTAGCAGGAGGCCTGGGGTCTCGTCTGTATCCGCTCACAAAGGTTACGAACAAGCACCTGCTTCCCGTATATGACAAACCCATGATCTACTACCCGATCGAAGCGCTTACGATCGCGGGAATCAAAGAGATCATGGTGGTCACGGGCGGCAATGGCGCGGGGGACTTTCTCCGTCTGCTCGGCAACGGAAAGGAATTCGGGCTCAGCCGTATACACTATGCCTATCAGGAGGGGGAAGGTGGGATCGCAGAGGCTCTGGGCTTGGCCGAATCTTTTGCAGAAGGGATGCCGATCTGTGTGGTCCTTGGAGACAACATCATCGAGGGTACTATCATCGAGGCCGCCAACGCATTCCGCGAGCAGGGCGGCGGAGCGAGGATCATGCTCAAAGAGGTCAGTGATCCTGAGCGATTCGGGGTTCCTGTCTTTGAGGGAGACAGGATCGTGCGCATCGAGGAAAAACCAAAGAAACCAAAGAGTTCCTACGCTGTGATCGGGATCTATATGTACGATTCCCGCGTCTTTGACATCATCTCTGGGCTGAGGCCGTCAGAAAGAGGGGAACTTGAGATCACGGACGTGAACAATGCCTATATCGAAGCGGGAACGATGGAATGTTCCATCCTCAAGGGCTGGTGGACCGACGCGGGGACAATAGAAAGTCTGCTGCGCGCGAGCACCCTTGTCGCTTCCACCGGTGCAAACAAGATGCAGGAGTTTTGAGAAATGGGTCGCGACAAGAAGTTCACACGCGTACTCCTTACCGGCGGGTGTGGATTCATCGGCACGAATCTCCTGCGCTTTATTCTGGAACACCGGCCTTCCTGGCAGGTCGTCAACGTTGATCTTCTGACCTACGCCGGAAACATTGAAAATACCGTGGATCTCGAAAAGAGGTATCCCTCCCGTTACAGTCTCGTGAGGGCGGATATCGCCGATGCCCAGAAAATGGAAGAGCTCTTTTCCCAGCATGGGTTCGATCTGGTGCTCAATCTTGCAGCAGAATCGCACGTCGACAGGAGTATAGAGTCTTCAAGCATCTTTGTTCGAACCAATGTCCTCGGGGTTCAGGTGCTGCTCGACGCATGCATCAAGCATCAGGTACAGCGCTTTGTGCAGATATCCACCGATGAGGTGTATGGAAGCCTCGGTCAGGACGGGAGATTTACAGAGGATCTTCCCATGGCCCCCAACAGTCCGTACTCCGCGACAAAGGCAGCAGCCGACCTGATGGTGAGGGCATACATCAAAACCTATGGCCTGGATGCGGTGATTACCCGATGCTCCAACAACTACGGTCCCTATCAGTTTCCCGAGAAACTCATCCCGCTCATGGTGGTGAATGCCTCTCGGGGGAGAAAACTCCCGGTATATGGCGATGGGAAAAACGTGCGAGACTGGATTCATGTGGAGGATCACTGCAGAGGCATCATCGTTGTTGCGGAAAAGGGGGAGCCTGGGGAATGTTACAACATGGGCGGCAATGCGGAGAAAGAGAATATTGAGATTGTCCGCATGATCCTTCGCCACATGGGAAAAGGAGAAGAGCTCATCGGCTATGTCAAGGACAGGCCAGGGCATGATTTCCGGTATGCAATGGATTTCACGAAAATTTCAACCACACTGGGGTGGCGGCCTGAGATTGATTTCGAACAGGGGATTCATTCGACAATCGATTGGTACCTTTCCCACGAGTCCTGGTGGGAGAGGATACTCTCGGGTGAGTACAGCCGCTACTACGAGAGGATGTACGGCTCACGATGAGGATTCTCGTAACCGGGGCGCAGGGAATGCTGGGGCACGAAGTCGTTCGTGTCTTCGAGAAAGCAGGGCATGATGTTATCGCCGCAGACATCATGCCTGAAGGAACCTATCTCGATATAACGGAACCAACTGCCATCAGAAAGGCTTTGATTTCTGAACGTCCTGACTGGCTGATTAACTGTGCTGCCTACACCAACGTGGATGCGTGTGAAGACCATGAAGACCAGGCCTTTTCCCTCAATGCCCAGGGACCAGAATACCTGGCGCAGGCCTGCTCTCGCTTCGGTGTATCTCTCCTCCACGTCAGTACCGACTACGTGTTCGATGGGACAAAAAACGACCCCTACAGTGAACATGATCTGCCGCATCCCATCAATGCCTACGGCAGGAGCAAGCTGGCTGGGGAATATGCCGTCAGGACCGGAACCAGAGAGTACATTATCGTAAGGCCGCAATGGCTTTTCGGGATTCACGGACACAATTTCGTTGCAACGATCATTGAAATTGCACGAAACCACGAGAAGATCCACGTGGTGAACGATCAGTGGGGTTCTCCCACATATGCCAATGATCTTGCCAAGGCCATGATGATGCTCGTTGAACTCGATGCACGGGGAACCTATCACCTGTGCAACAGGGGAAGGGCTACATGGTACGATCTCGCAAAAAAGGCCGTGGAGTTCGCCGAACTGGATACCGAGGTCGTTCCGGTCTCCTCTCAGGAGTTTCCGCGCCCGGCAAAAAGACCGGCAAACAGCATTCTTTCCACTAAAAAATTCACTGAAATAACAGGCAAACTCATGCCGTTGTGGCAGATCTCCCTCGAAAAATACGTGCAACACTATCTTGTTCAGTCGAGGAAGACAAGCCAGGCATAGAGCACGAAGGGAATCCCGTATACAATACCATGCTGAGATGCTACAAGGGACCTCGAGGACAAGGGGAAATAGAAGGTCTCTCCCGACGATGACAGGACAAACTCAGGAAAGGAGCTGCGCTTGAGCAGGGAAAGAAAAAAGAGCGTCGCACGCGATTGGGTTGAGGCGCTGATCGTCGCCTTCATCATAGCAATGATCATCAGGGCATTCGTTCTTCAGGCCTACAGGATTCCTTCTTCGTCCATGGAGGACACCCTTCTGAAGGGAGATCATCTCCTGGCAACCAAGTATACCTACGGGCTGACCATTCCTTTTACAACCAAGAAACTCTGGGGCGCAGACAAGGTCCCCAATCGTGGTGATATCATCATCTTCACCTTCCCGGTGAACCACTCCATGGATTTTGTCAAGCGGGTGATCGCTCTGCCGGATGAAACCATCGAGATCAGGGACAAGCAGGTCTATATCGATGGGCTGCCCTACAAGACAGGGAGCGAGAAATATACCGATCCCTTTGTTCTGAACCAGGGCCAGGGAAAGGTGCGGGATAATTATGGTCCTGTCACGGTGAAGCCGGGGCATGTTTTTGTCATGGGAGATAATCGAGACCAGAGCTATGACAGCAGATTTTGGGGCCAGGTTCCCCTGGAATATATCAAAGGCAAGGCTTTTATCATCTACTTTTCCTGGACCAGCTCCAAACCATGGATCCGGTTCGAGAGGATCGGCAATCTGATCCGCTAGGAGAAGAACATGATCAAACAGGGACACCCATCCGATATCGTGGGTCTTCTCGACTCCCTTTCGGAGAAACTCACCGGGACATTCAGCGCCTGGAAAGATGTGGCATTCATCGGTGTCCGCAGTGGCGGAGAGTTTATCGCTCGGGCATTGGTGGGCTTGATCAGAGAAAAAACTGGCAATGCTGTCCCCCTGGGTGTCTTGGATATCACCCTCTACAGGGATGACATTTCCAAACGACGGTTTTATCCCGAAGTGAGGAGTACGGATATCCCGTTTTCCGTGGATGACAAAGATATCATCCTAGTGGACGATGTTCTCCATACCGGGCGTTCGGTACGGGCCGCCATCGACCAGATCGTGGATCTCGGGCGACCTCGGAGGATCTACCTCATGGTCCTGTTTGATCGGGGGGGCAGAGAACTTCCCATCCAGGCGGATTTTGTGGGAAAACACATCGAGCTTCCCGACAAACAGATCATCAAGCTCGATGTCTCTGACGACGGCGCCTCTTTTAACGGGGTGGTGATCACAGAGGTGAAGGCATGAACTGGCCCCGAAAGGACCTCATCGGCATCCAGGACCTGAGCAAAGAAGAAATTATTACCATCCTGGAGATGACAACCTCCTTCAAGGAAATATCCAAGCGTGACATCAAAAAGGTTCCCACGCTTCGGGGCAAGACCGTGGTGCTGCTGTTCTATGAACCCAGCACCAGGACGCGGCTTTCTTTCGAGATCGCGGCCAAGCGCCTGAGCGCTGATACCACATCGCTGTCCGCCTCGGGATCATCGTTTTCCAAGGGTGAGACGATCATGGATGCAGCGCTGAATGTCATGGCCATGGCACCTGACTGCATCGTGATCCGGTATCCCTATGCGGGAATCCCTCAGAAACTGGCACGAGAGCTTCCCTGTTCCATCATCAATGCCGGCGACGGCTACCACGAGCACCCTACCCAGGCCCTGCTGGACATGTATTCCATGCAGGAACGCTTCGGTACCATCGAAGGACTCAGGGTGGTCATCGTGGGAGACATCTTCCATTCCCGGGTAGCCCGGTCGAATGTCTACGGCCTGAGGAAGATGGGTGCTCACGTCAGCATCGTTGCACCGAAGACCCTTCTGCCCCCCGGTATTGAGACATGGGGGGTCGATATCGCCACTGATTTCGATTCCGTCATTCCGGAAGCAGACGTGATCATGATGCTCAGAGTCCAGAAGGAACGGCTCAACCAGCAGTTTTTCTCCGATGAACGAGAGTACTCCTTTTTCTATGGACTCAACAAGCACAGGGTGGACATGATGAACTCTGATGCAGCGATCATGCATCCCGGTCCGATGAACCGCGGAGTGGAAATTACCCATGATGCCGCAGATTCAGCACGGTCACTCATCCTCAATCAGGTTGAAAATGGCGTGGCGGTGAGAATGACGCTTCTCTATCTGTCTCTGGGAGGGAGCCTCCATGTGGATTAAGGGCGCACGCATTCTGGACCCGGAAAACGGGATAGACACCATGGGTGATATACATGTTTCACACGGCAGGATCGCGGGGATCTATCCGGGGGGGTCTCCCGATACCGATGCCGAGAGCATCGATGCCCAGGGAAAATGGGTTCTTCCGGGCCTCATAGATATGCACGTCCACCTCAGAGATCCGGGGTTCGAATACAAGGAAGACATCGCCTCGGGGAGCCTCGCTGCGGCCGCAGGAGGAGTGACTACGATGGTGTGCATGGCGAACACGGATCCTGTCAATGACAATCCCTCGGTGACCAAGTACATCATAGATCGGGCAAAGAGTGTTGCCTTGGTGAGGATCATGCCCGTCGGTGCCGTGAGCAAGGCGCTCATGGGTCAAGAGCTCTCGGAGATGGGGCTCATGAAAGAGGCGGGAATTGTCGCGGTTTCCGACGATGGTAATCCTGTGGAGGACGCCTCCCTGATGCGCAGCGCCCTCTTCTATGCCTCCACCTTCGGCCTCCCCCTTCTCTCCCACTGCCAGGACAGGCCACTGAGCGTATCGGGCGTCATGAACGAAGGAGCCTTGTCTTCCGGACTGGGGCTTTCCGGGATTCCAGGTGTTTCAGAAGAGATCATGGTTTCGCGTGATCTCCTCCTGTCGAGAGATACCAGAGTGCCCATCCATCTGACCCACCTCTCAACGAAAACAAGCCTTGAACTCGTCTCCCGGGCCAAGGAGCAGGGTATACCGGTTACCTGTGATGTCACCCCACATCACCTCCTGCTCACAGAAGAAGGCGTGAAAACCTATGACACCAACATGAAGATGTACCCTCCACTGAGGACCGAGGAGGACAGGAAAGCCCTTGTAGAGGGTCTTTTACACGGTATTATTGACTGTGTTGCCACAGACCATGCCCCCCACGCGAGGGATGAGAAAAACCTCGATTTTGACCTGGCGCCCTTCGGAGTTATCGGTCTGCAGACCCTGCTTCCAGCTCTCCTGAAAATTCACTTCGAGAACGACAAGGGTCTCCTTGGAGTCTTAGGTGCAGTGACGTGCAATCCCGCTCGGATTCTTGGAATAGACGGAGGGAACCTCACGCCGGGATCCCGGGCTGACATCACCATCATAGACCCGCAGCGTCAGTGGGTTTTCACCGAAGAATGCATCAGATCAAAGTCGAAGAACTCTCCTTTTCTCGGTCAGCGCTTCACCGGGATGGTGATACAGACCATCGTGGAGGGGCAAACCGTCTTTCGCGAGAGTTAGATCGGGCATTCCTGGTTCATGAGCTGCCTCACTCTCCTACCGATAGCCAGACACGACGTGAGCCCTGGGGATTCGATGCCGATGAGATTGATAAAGCCTTGAAGACCCCGTTTTTGTTCGTGGCAGATGACAAAATCTCGCACCTCCTCTCCCGGGGCATGGATTTTCGGCCTGATGCCGGCCATGTCTGGGATAAGATCATCCCTTGAGAGAAAGGGGAGCATCCCGGCGGTACCGGCAAGGAATTCGTCCACATGAGAAGGATTGACATCATAGGTATGTTCTTTCACCGGGAAGGCATTGGGTCCGAGCCTGACAGAACCCGAAAGATCTTTTGTCACGTGGATTCCCAGGCCAGTGAGGCTTTTTGCAGGGCACGGGTAGACGAGTCCCTGGATCAGACGATGCTTGCTTCCCCGTATTCTGAAATACTCACCCTTGATGGGATAGATCCGATACCCTGCCTTGTCGATGTCGATGCCTGCTAAGGATGCAATCTGATCAGAGTCAAGGCCTGCGGCATTGATGAGCACTTCTGAGATGAACGAGGAGCGTTTCCCGTCGGGCCCGCTTACAGTGCAAACAAAGCCGGAGCTAACGGGATCGAGCGCCACGAGGCGGGTTCTGTAGACAATGGAGCAGGACTTCTCCAGGCAGAGAGCCTCTATCCGTTTGAGAAGAGCGTGCGTATCGATGATGCCGGTACCGGGGGAAAAGAGGGCGCTTTTGCCTTCCACATGGGGCTCGATTCTTTTCAACTGAGCCCTGTCGAGCAGGGCAAGACCCTGGACCCCGTTGGCTTGGCCTGAGACGAAGAGCTCCTCAAGGGTTTTTTCCTCAGAAGCGGTGACCGCAACGATCACTTTGCCGGTCGTTCTGGCAGGGATGCCATGGTTTCTGGAGAAGGCGTAGAGCATGGAGGATCCTTCAACGCACAGTGTTGCCTTCAGAGAGCCTGAAGGATAGTAGATCCCCGCATGAATCACCTCGGAATTTCTTGAGCTGATGACTTTTCCCGGACCACTGTGCTGTTCGATCACGACGATGTCTTTTCCTGGAGAGCAGATCTCGTGCGCTACGGATAGTCCGATAATGCCGGCTCCAATTATGACAGCGTCTACCTTCAGCATGGAAGGGATCATAGCAGGAATGCTTCAAGAAGGGAAAGGAGATCATCGCACAGGGTCGTTGAGATGCTGACGAGCACAAATTCAGAACCGGAAGGGGGTACAGACGGAAAGACGATCCTCGATTTCCTTGCCACCGTGCAGGGTATCTGCTATACGGATTCGTGGTTTAGGGCAACGATGAGAAGTGATGACACTACAGGGCAGGAGGAGATCATGGATATCAGGGATAAGATTCCGGTAATACGAGTTGCAATACGCGGCGCAAACGGGAGAATGGGGCTTCAGGCCATGTATGCATCAATGGAAAACAACGAGGATATTCTCACGCGCGCCAAGAAAAAGGAGCTCAGGGATGATGATGTCTGGATCGACGTCGTCTTCGGTGCTTTCACCGCTGATATCCCCACGGTTCAGCAGTTGCTCGCCGGGGTGATGCGTTCGGAAAAATCTAAGATACTCGAAGGCTATGACAAGCAAGGGATGCCGATCTATCGTCTGAAGGCAGACGGCAAACATGAACTCAGGACCAAGTATGTCGAGCAGAGCCTCGATGAGGAACCACAGAGAAATCATGTCATTCCCTTTGACCGGCAGGAGATTGTAGACACGCCGGAGGGTCTCCCAGCCA
This sequence comes from Deltaproteobacteria bacterium, assembly GCA_011046135.1. GTDB lineage: Bacteria > Desulfobacterota > Desulfomonilia > UBA1062 > UBA1062 > DSBG01. The sequence continues at coordinate 19,292 of DSBG01000091.1, read as the reverse complement.
TCAAGGTCCTGTCGTCAGACAGGCAGGAGGTTCTTTCCACCATCAGGCACGTCAATATCAGGCTAGGAGAGCTTTCAGGAGAAGCCATCATGGACAGTGTGCTCGATACTGCCCATGAATTGGGAGCAAACGTACTGCTCGCCTGTGTGGGAGACACGGCTAAAAAGGCAGAGCGGATGTCCATGTGGCTGGACAAGATCCACGAAAAGAACTATTCCATGGGTTTTCTGGAATCCGCACCGGCAAAGGGGTGGGAGAACAGGCTCCTGTCTCGCCAGAGCGAAGTGAGTGTTTTGTGCTCCCGGAATTACAGCCCCACAGGAACCCTCTTCAGGACAGGGATTGCGCTGAAAGCCCCGCTGTTTTCCTACAATCCCTTTGAGCTTGGAAAGGCAGCATCCCTGTTCAAGGGATTCTTTAAACGAATCATAGAGCAGGTTCTTGCCACCAAAGAGTTTAAAAACTACGCACAGATTCTCTCCAAGCAGCCTTCCACCATCAAGGAAATAGATGGCGAGGAAATACTCGTGAACTTTCCCCCGAATTTTCTCACAGTCACTTCACCGAATTACGTTACCTTCTCGTTTTATGAAGATAACGAGTATGGTTTTATCTGTGCATCCCTCATCCCAAACCTCAAGGCCCTGGGCCTGCTCTACCAGGATGCCGAGCGCGTGAAGAAGGCTCGGGAAGGGAAAGTGCGCTACGAAGCGGTCACCAACATCCCCGGGCTCTTCGGCATCGACTGGATGATCAAGGCACCAGAAGAAATCATCTCGCGAGGGGGAGCCATGTCAACGAGTTCATGCACCACGAACGGGAACCTCGTGGGCAATTTCATCGTGTTCCTGGCGCTGTACTGTTATTATGAGTTCTTCTACGATACAATCAAGGACAGGTACACGTGTGAGGATGCGGTCGAGAAGAAGAACCTGAACGAACAGATCGAGAAGAGATTTTCGGAATTTACGCCCTTTCTGGGCGAAATTGTGGCAAACCGGGCAGGTATGATCAAAACCGTGTTTAACTTCTACTATGACAACATATCCTTCATCAATACCGATATGCAGCATGGCCTCACCAGATCTGAATCTCCCGATATCGTCGAGTTCCTCAGAGAGACTTCCTCGGGGTCGCAGACCGAGGTACCCAAGCTCCTTTCGCTCCCCGATCGCGAGATCGAGTATTTCAAGGGGCTGAAGAAGGCTCTTGAAGAACAACTCGCCCGTGAGACGGATCAGCAGGAACTCTCTGCATTGCAGGAACAGATAGAAAAGATCGAATCCAGTATACATTCCATTGAAGAGAATATAAAAATCGTGAATATCCTGGAGGGACTTGTCTCCAATTAAGAGCTTGACACCTCGAAAATATTTGGATTAAGAACCCTATGGTATGGGCCCATAGCTCAATTGGTAGAGCCACCGGCTCATAACCGGTAGGTCCCTGGTTCGATTCCAGGTGGGCCCAGATGTTGGGGAAAAACAGTGATTGCAGGATTCATACAAGAGACGCGTGTCGCGCTGAAGAAAGAAAAGGAGCGACAAAAGGGGTGCTAGAGGTAGCACCCCTTTTTTTATGCAGAAGATGGTGCTCAAAGAAGTGTTAACTGTTCTCGATGCAATCGCGCCATTTGAGGCGGCAGAGGACTGGGATGCCACCGGGATCATGGTGGGAGATCCCCGGCAGGAGATTCGGGTGATCATGGTTGCCCTGGAGCCAGACAGTGTTTCCATCGAACAGGCCCGAAGAGCTGGAGCCGATCTTCTCATCACGCACCATCCCCTGGTGTTTCATTCCCTGAGGCGGATTGATTTGAGTGAATCTGTGCCCGGAAGGATCGAACGCCTCATCAAAGAAGGTATCTCTCTGGTGAGCATGCACACAAACCTTGACACGGCCAGTGGTGGTGTGGCGGATGAACTGGCAAAACGACTTGTACTCAAGGAGGTCAAGGGAGTTGGTGCGCTGCGAATGGGGACGCTTTCTGCTCCTCAACCCCTGAGATCCTGGATTACAACCCTCCCGTTCCCAACCATGCGGATTGTCGATGCCGGGACAGAGGTGCGGGTGGTGGGGCTGTGCCCCGGCAGTGGAATGGATGCCTGGAGGCAGGCCTTTGACTTGGGGTGCGACACCTTTGTGACCGGTGATGTGGGATACCACGATGCCATCGATGCCAGGGAGAGGGGAATGAACGTGGTTGATCCCGGCCATTTCTCCACTGAAGAGATTATCGTCGAGCCCTTTGCAGCGAGGCTCAGGGAAGAGTTGCACGGAATAGAGATCCTTACGCATACGGGCGGGGATGTCTTTCAATTCATGACACAGCTCAAGGAGATGAAAGATTGAAAGATTTATTAGCTGATCTGATAGCCCTGCAGAATGTAGAGCTGGAAATTTACAAGGCCGAGGAAGGGCTGAAACAGAGCCCGAAAGAGATCGAAGAGATAGACAGCATCATCACGGCGCGCAGGCGGGCGCTCGATGCCATCGATGAAGAGATCGCTTCTGCAGAAGAACGCAAAGTCCCGCTTGAAGCAGAGCTGAATGAAAACCAGGCCATCCTCGATGCGGCCGACGCACGGATAAAACGGATCAAGACAAACAAGGAATACCTGGCGCTGCAACGCGAGATTGATCTTGCGAAGAAGAGGAAGGCCGATATCGAGGACACGATCCTGTCCATTATGGACAAGATCGACAGGAAGATCGTTGAGCGGGAGCGTATCAAGCAGTCTTTTGAATCTGACAAGGTGATCCTGGAAGATAAGAAGCAGAAGCTTCATGATCACATTACGGAGCTCGAGGCCATACGAGATGAAAACAAGGGACAGGATGAGCGTCTCAGAAAGGGCGTCGATGTCACGCTCCTGTCCAAGTACGACCGGATCAAACAGAGCAAGAAGGGTCTTGCCGTGGTGGCTTGTATCGACGGGGTCTGCGGCGGATGCCACATGCACATCCCTCCCCAGCTCTTCAACGAACTTGTCCGCGGTGACAGGATCATCAACTGCCCGGTGTGCCAGCGGATCCTCTATGCGAACACGAGTCCCGAGGATGTGTGAACCTCTCGTCCTCGTGTTTGAAAGAAGGAGCTTCCTCAGAAAAACGATACGGGACTTGTTCTCACGAAAGGGCATAAAAATTCCTTGATCCCTCCAGCGTGTCATGGTAACCAGAGGTTCTGAGGAAGAAGTAACTGATATGGCATTGTAATCCAGAGAACCCCTCCTTTCCTGGTGTGGGCGTAGCCATACACGCAGCACCAAGGCAATGAAAAAATCCCCTAAAGTATTTTAAAAACTATCCGTAGAGAGAAGAAAATACTGAAAGGGACAAAACGGGAACCACAGAATGCACATTCGTAACCGGCTTAATACATACCCTGTTAAGCGAATCATAATACCTACTCTAAAGGAGGAGTAAACAAATGGTGAAATCAGACAAGAAAGGTTTTACGTTGATTGAGTTGATGATCGTGGTCGCGATCATCGGTGTGTTGGCGGCAGTTGCTATTCCTGCATATTCCGGCTACGTGAAGCGGGCCAGGATGAGCGAAATTACTAATGCCATGGGTGCTATTGGGACGGCTGCAATCGAACAGTTTCAGGCAACTGGAAGATATGCCGGCTGCAGCGATGCAACAGGACCAGTATTGACTCCAATTGTGGGCGCTAACATAGCAAACAGCATGGGTATCCAGATTCCTGAAACATATGTAACACTTGCCAATTGCCAGGTTACGTCCGATGCTAATACTAATTCAATAATTCAGGTTGAGTTCAATGGAGAGATTGGCTCAGAATTTAACGGGAGAACATTGGTACTCACAGTGGCACAGGGTGCAAGAGGGGTGTGGTCAGGAGGATCGAATGCGATTCCATCTGGTTACATTCCAAGAAATTAATTAATACCAAACAAAAAGACCCAAAGGGCCCGGCAAATGCTGGGCCTTTTTTTATCATCAGGATACGTTCCGATTTTTTTGAGAGATAAGAGGTCTGTTGAAGGAGACGTGCTGGCTGTAGTACAGGGAATCCATGGAGAAGAAGTGTGCCGGACAGGAGAGCCCATTATTCGCGAAGTCCTTCCAGGAACCGCCGGAGTTCTCCTCAGATTTGATCAGGGGGTTACGCAGGAAGATTCGCGGGTACTACGATGTGTACAGGAGAAACTTCCCCTGGCGGGAAACCGACAATCCCTACAACATTCTCGTCTCCGAGGTCATGCTCCAGCAGACGCAAACCTCCCGGGTGGAGAGCAAGTATCTCCAGTTTCTCGAGGCGTTCCCCGATGTCGCAGCGCTAGATGCCGCTGAGCTGACCTCTGTGCTGAGGATCTGGAAGGGACTCGGATACAACCGGCGGGCTTTGGTCCTGAAAAGAATAGCGCAGATCGTTCTCAGGGATTTCGACGGCGAACTCCCGCGGAGCCTGGACGCGCTTCTCGGCCTGCCGGGCATCGGGCGCGCCACGGCAGGTGCAATCCTCGCCTTTGCCTTCAACGAACCAGTGGTATTCATCGAGACCAACATCCGCAGGGTTTTTCTCCACTTCTTTTTCCCTGACCGGGAGGCCGTCAGCGACCAAGAGATCCTGCCAATCATCGAGCAGACCCTGGACAGGGACGACCCCCGTCACTGGTACTATGCGCTCATGGACTATGGCGCCATGCTCGCGAAAGATGGTCCCAATCCAAACCGCAGGAGCGCCCACTACACGAGACAGGCTCGGTTCACCGGCTCAAACCGGCAGATCAGGGGACAGATTCTCCAGCTCCTCCTTGAGCGCTCCGGGCTTCAAGACAAAGAACTCGTCGAACACCTCGGCGTGGAGGCCGAGCGGGTAAGAAAAATTCTCGATGCCCTCGTGCAAGAGGGGTTTCTAAAGAGGAAGAAAGGGAAACTCTTCCTCAGGTAGGATCCTGTTTTTCTTCAGGCCTCTCCGGAGGGATAGGGGAGACCGCCTCCTCGAGATCCCGCCAGAACCGCGTTCTCTTGTCCGAATTCGGATCCGAGAGCGCGGGAAATTCCAGGAACGGGACATCGATCCCTTCTCTGAGAAACTCCTCGGCCAGAATCTCGGCCATGATGCCCATGAGCACCGGATCGTCCTTGCCGGGCTTGTCTTCTGGGTTGGGGGATTCGGTGCCGTACTTGTTTACCTTGTGTTTTCCCCAGTGGATCCCGCAGGTGGGGCTGTTCTCCAGGCCGATGAAGCAGCTCAGGATGTAGCGGTTCTTCAGAAACTCCTTGACCATGAGTAGCGGCACCTTGAGGAGTTCCTTGCAGTGGTCCCTGAAAAAGATGTTGTCGTACTGCTGGCGACCCTGAGGGTTGCGCATCAGGCCCATGGCCGTGGTCTCTGGGCAGGAATACTGGATGACACCAACGTTTTTCCTCAAGAGGTAGTTCATGAGGTCGAGCGACAGGGGAAAATTCTGACCCAGGATGTGCACCCTGCAGTAGGGATTGACCAGACACTGGCAGATGAGAACGATTCGCTTCTGTTTCCGGCTCATGGGGCACATCCCTCCTTCATGGTGGCCATTCTCTCCTAACTATAGGTAAAACCTGAAAAAAAGCAAGACCCGAAGGACCGGAGCGTTGAAGGGCAATGTCGAAGGAAGAATACCGTGTGTGTTCACCCCGGTCGGTTCTGTGGTAGAATCGGCTCTGGATACATATGCTCACCCGGGCATTGGTTCATGGGTCGAGCCCGGGTGCTATCGTGTTATCAGGAGGTGCTGTTCATGAATCAGGAAACGATACAAGCCCTCGTCAACCCGGGAAGCATTGCCCTCATCGGCGTTCCCCGTGGGCTCAAGGCAGGCAAGGTGTTCCTTCTGGGGCTCCTTGACCTGGGATATTCCGGTGATCTGTACCTGGTGCACCCGAGCGCGGAAGCCATCGATGGGATAAAGACCCACCAGTCGCTCACAGACATCCCCGGGGAGGTGGAGATGGTCATCGTGCTGTCTCCGAAAGAGAGCATCTGGGAAGTGCTCGACGCGTGCGCGGCAAAGAAGGTCACGGTCGTGGTGCTCTACACCTCGGGATTCTCCGAACTTGGTGGCGGACATGACAGGCGGGATGAGGAACGCATGCGTGAGATCGCACGATCAGGGGGGTTCAGGATCATCGGGCCCAACTGCATGGGCATCTACTCTCCCGGTGCGAGCCTGGCCCCGTTTCCCATGATGCCCAGAGTTGCCGGGAACATCGGGTTTCTCACCCAGAGCGGGTCTCTCATGACCCTGTTCATCAATGCCTGCGCGCTCAAACAGCTCCACTTCCACTCCTCCATCAGCTACGGAAACAGCTGCGACATCGGTCTGGCGGAGCTCCTCGAGTGGATGTACACGGACGAACAGGTCGGCGTCATCTGCTCCTACACCGAGGGGCTGGAGGACCCGGGGGCGCTGCATGATGTTTTCAAGAGGCATGCGTGGCGAAAACCACTGGTCATGTGGAAGGTGGGGAGCACGGATGCCGGAGGCAGGGCAGCGGCATCTCACACCGGGTCGCTGACGGGAAAAGCCCATCTCTGGGATGCGCTGTTCCGGCAGTTCGGCATAATATCGGTCTCTGACATCGAGGAGATGCTGGACACGGTGATGGCCTGTTCGCGCTTTTCCCGTAGTGGCCGTGGGAGAGTGGTTATTATATCGGGCCCGGGTGGCCCAGCGGTTTCCGCATCCGATGCCGTTGAGCGAAACGGCCTTGAAATGGCGACACTGTCGGAGTCCTCCAGGAAACGGCTTGAGAACATCCTTCCCCCCACCGGGACGTCCCGGGGCAACCCCGTGGACGTGGGTCTCGGCGCCTCATTCGAGCTCGGCTTCTACCTCGATACACTGGAGGTGCTCATTGAGGATGCGGGAATCGATGCCCTCGTGATCCTCGGGGGCGGGATCAGCGATGATATGAACCGGACCTACGTGGACGGACTCATCAGGGTGAAGGAGAAGACAACCAAGGATCTCATTGTCGTTACGTATCCCGGCTTCATGCAGCGCGACGAGATTCTCGCTCCCCTTCACGCGCACGGCATTCCCGTGTACTCCACACCCGAGAGGGCCATGAAGGCCTATGCACGCCTGCTGCGTTTTGAGCGGTTTCAGGAAGGCAGAATCAGCGCTGTTTCCTGCTCAAGGTGAGGTTGATCACTGCAACGGTCGAGGTGCACACGATGAGCAGGAAGGAGATGGCATTGATCACCGGGGTGCTGCCGTCGCGCACCTGGAGGTAGAGGTTGATGGGCAGCGTTGCCTCGGGTCCCACCAGAAACAGCGTGGTGTTGAAATTCTCGAATGACATGAGGAAGGCGATCGCCGCCCCTGAGATGATGGCCGGGCTGAGGAACTTCAAGGTGATGTGCCAGATCACCTCGAAGCGGTTGGCGCCGAGGTTCAGTGCCGCCTCCTCCAGGGTGCGGTCGAATTTTTTGAGCCGTGCGGAGACGATGAGCGTGACCAGGGTGCTGATGAAGGAAAACTGACCCAGCACTACCAGCCAGAACCCCGGGCCGAAGAGCCGTACGTCCAGGCCCAGGGATTCTTCGAAGAAGACCCCAAGGGTGTTGGAGAAGATGAGGATAGAGATGCCCAGGATCACACCGGGGATGACAAGGGGTGTGATCATGAGGAAATACAGCGCCTGTTTGAAACGGAACTCTTCCTGCTCAAAGAGAAAGGCCCCGCAGGTTCCCACCAGTGTCGACAGGATGGTCACGAAGAAGGCCACCCTTGCACTCACCCAGATGCTCGTCAGGTTGATCTGATCGTGGAAGATGCCCACCCGGTCCGGTTCGTTGGCAAAGAACCAGTCAAGGGTAAAGCCCTTCCAGGGAAGCGCAGGAAACTGGGAGTCATTGAACGCCAGGATGCAGGTCACCAGGAGCGGGGCAAACAAAAACGAGAAGTACAGGATCACGTAGAACTTGAACCCCAGGGTGTAGGCCGGAGAATTTGGAAGGGTTCTGATCATTTCATCACCCTTGAGAGTTTCTGGCCGGACAGCTTCAGTCCGGCCCAGACAACCAGGGACGACAGCACCAGCAGCAGGAAGCCGAAGGCTGAACCCTGGTTCCAGTTGAAGCTTGCGATGAACTGATTGTAGATCTGTTCGGTGAACCACAGGGAATTCTTCCCCCCCAAGAGGTTGGGAGTGAGGTAGTTGCCAAGCGTGAGCATGAACACCACGATGGAGCCCGCAACGATACCGGGAACGGCATGGGGGATGATGATCCTGAACACGATACTCCACATGGTCCCCCCCAGGTCGTAGGCTGCTTCGATAAGGCTGTCGTCGAGGTTTTCCAGCACCGAGATCAGAGGGATCACCATGAACAGCATGGAGGTGTAGACCAGCCCCATAACCATGGTCGCATCGTTGTAGAGCATCTCCACGGGGCGCTCCAGAATGCCGAACCTCAGGAGAAAGTGATTGACGATGCCGCTCTCCCTGAGCAGGATCATCCACCCGTAGACCCGGACCAGCTCGCTCACCCAGAAGGGGAGGAGCAGGAGCATGGTCAGGAATCCCTGAAACCTGAAGGCCGCAACCTTGGTGATATAGAACGCCACGGGTAGAGCGATGACAAAGGTGAGGAAGGTTACAATGATTGAATAGATGGCCGTGCGGACAAAGGTCAGCCAGTAGATGGGTTCTTTGAAAAAGAGCAGGTAGTTGGCGATGCTCCAGCTCGTCGCTCCGGTAGCGTCTTCCCTGCGCAGCGACATGAGGAGGAGATCGATGTGGGGCAGAACGATCAGCAGAAAGAGCCAGAGGATAACCGGTGTCAGAAAGCACACCAGGGTCCATGGGATCGGATGGTTACGAGGCAGTCTCATGGTGTTGAAAACAGATGCCGGAGTTCGTGTCCCATCCGATGTCAACTGTGTCGCCAACCTCGATGTAGTCATACTGACGATTCTGGGGCAGCGCTATGATGATCTCCCTTCTCGAATTCAGCGGGCTCGCCAGCAGCTGGCTGTTCGCGCCGTCAAACAGGATGGAGTTGACCACAACCCTGAAGCGGTTCAGCCCGCCAAGAGAGATGTCGGGCTGTATCAGCATGGCCTCGGGTCTGAGAAACAGGTCGACCCGCTGACCAAGAGAGAACCGCTCCTTCGCCTTTGTCTTGAACACCAGACCTTCATCGGTCTTAACCTCCACGAAGGCGTCGCTTTCCTTGAGAACCGTGCCTGACCAGGCGTTGTTCTCGCCCACAAACCGTGCGACAAAGGGGGTAGATGGCTTGTTGTAGAGGTTCTGCGGGGTATCGATCTGCTCGAACTTTCCCATATTCATTACGGCGACATGATCCGACATCACGAGGGCCTCGGACTGGTCATGGGTGATGTAGATGAAGGTCGTCCCCACCTGGTGCTGCAGCTTCTTCAGTTCCACCTTCATCTGCTCCCGAAGCTTGAGGTCCAGGGCGCCGAGTGGCTCATCCAGGAGCAGTACCGTGGGGTTGAGCACCAGGCACCTGGCAATGGCCACCCGCTGTTTCTGGCCTCCCGAGAGCTGATCGATCTTTTTCCTGCCGAAGCCTGGCAGGTCCACTCGTTCCAGAATGGCCTCCACCTTTTTCCTGATGTCGACCTTTTGCTCCCGGCGTCGTTGCAGCCCGAATGCGATATTCTGCTCCACGCTCATCATGGGAAACAGGGCGAGCTGCTGAAAGATCAGGTTGACCGGCCGCCTGTTCGGGGAGATGCCGGCCATGTCGTTGCCCCGGATGTGGATGGTACCGTGGGTCGGTTCAATGAATCCTGCGATCATGCGCAGCAAGGTGGTCTTCCCGCAGCCCGAAGGCCCCAGGATGGAAAAGAATTCTCCCTGCCTGACGTCGAAGGAGACCCTGTCCACTGCGGTGAACTCACCAAATTTCTTGGTTGCGTCTCTCGCGGAAAGATCGATCTGCATGCCGGTTCCCTCGGAAACAAGGTGCCGCTGTCCGCTGGAACAGGCATGACCACCCCCTCTCTTCGATGAAGAGCTCATGTCCATTCGTTCCGAGCAAGCGGACAGCTTTCAGCTTTTAAAAAAGTATTACCGTGATGCCTTCACCTTGTCCAGGATTTCTCCTTCGATGGATTCAAGCCGCGCCGGGACCGGAGGATACCACTTGATATTGTCGATTGCCTCGGGCGGGAAGGACCGCTCGAAGTTGTCACGCACCGCTGCATCGGTGAGCTTCATGGCGCCGGCTGACGCCGTGGGTGTTTTTTCCAGGTTCGTGAACACCGCGGCGTTTTCAGGGCGCAGCATGAAATTGATCCACAGGTACGCCCCATCGAGGTTCTTGGCCTTGGCAGGGATGGCAAAGGTGTCTATCCACCCGAGCGCTCCGCTTTTCGGGGCGAGAAAATCGATGGCGGGATTTTCGCCGTGGAGTTTCCATCCCCCGTTGTCCCATGCCATGGCCACATGCACCTCTTCTGATCTAATGGATTGCAGCAGGGCGTCCCCGTTGGTCCAGTAGGTCTTCACCAGGGGTTTGGCATCTATCATGGCCTGTCCCACCTTTTCCATGAGTGTCTTGTAGGCCGCTTCGTCCCCGTACAGGGCAAAGGGGTCGTTCCCCATGGCAAAGGCCAGGGCGATGAGTGTCGGACGCTTGAGACGGTAGCTGACTCTTCCCTCATACGCGGGGTTCAGGAGATCAATGTAGTCTGTAACGTCGGGGGCAAACTTTTTGTTCACGATCATCCCCGAGGTTCCCCAGCAGAACGGAACGGCATGGGATTTGCCGTCGACGAGGGTGTTTTTCTTGACCGCCTCCAGCATGGAACCGATGATCTGGCCGGTGTCCACCCGGGAAAGGTCCACGGGCTGGTAGATCCGGTAGAGCTCCTGGACTGACGAGATGCGGTCCTGGCTCGGCTGTGCAAGATCGAACCCCGCACCCCTGGTGGCACGAAGCTTGGCGATCATCTCTTCGTTGTTGGTGTAGGTCACGTTGACGTCGATGCCGGTTTCTTCCTTGAATTTATCGACCAGAACCTTTGGCGCATAGCCCTTCCACGTCAGCAGGGATAGCGACTGAGCGGAAGCAAAACTCAGGCCGGCAAAGATAAAGGCGATGAGTAAAAATACACACAGGCATGCTCTCCTCATGGTACATTCCTCCTTTGATATAGATGTAACCGTTCTAAGACATAATAATCAGGATCAACCCCATAATCAAACGCTATCGCTATTTCTCACGTGCCTTGACACCAGGGTGTCCCAGTTCCCCCCTGCTTTACGCACGCCATCAGGGTGTCGGTGTGACCACCAGATAATCGATCCAGTTTCTGAGTTCCTGCTCGCGGATTTCTGCATCGAGAATGTCATCACTGACATCGAGCTCCCTTCGCAGATGCCCTGATCCAGGGGTTCTGTACAGGGCATGCATTGTGTCTGCATAGGATCTAACGGCCTCGATGGAGGTGAAAAACCCCTCCTTCACCAGGGCCTCGGCTCGTGCGGAGATCAGTCTGGCCATTTCAAAGAGGTTGTACTCAGGGTGGTACTGGGTCGCCCAGAAGACCCCCTTGCCATGCCTGACTTCAAGGGCCTGGACGTGCGTGTGGTCATTGACGGCGAGCAGGGTGGCACCCTCGGGTAGGCGGGTTACCTCATCGAGGTGCATGATGAACCCGTTGTACGTATCGGGTTTGCCCTTGAGCAACAGGGATTCTTTCCCTGGTGCGGCCCGGCGGATGCCACGGGCGATGCCCCATTCCCGGCCTTTGGGGTTTTTCTTCACCTCTCCGCCTGCGGCAACGGCTGCCATCTGGATTCCCCAGCAGCTTCCGTAGCAGGGGATTCCTGCAGCGTAGATCGATTTCATCAGATCGATCTGGCGCGTCACGCGCGGGTCGTCTGTGTGGTAGATCGTCAGGTCGGAGCCTGTCCAGATGATACCGTCATACCGGTCAAGAACTGCCAGGGAAGGGAACTCCCGCTCGAGATCGGCAAGAAAGAAGACCGTGACGTGGGCGAGGGGGACATACCGGGAGAGGAAATCCCGGTACATGTGGTGCGGGTGCCCCACGTTTGACCTGTCGAAATTATCGCGGCTTTCCTTCGGATAGCAGTTGAAGATTCCTATGTTCAGGGGCGCTTTTTCCATCATGATCTCCTTGCGAAAGCTTCGTGCAGTACGTGCGTGCTCATAAGAATCTCAGGGTTTTCCCAGAACACGTGCTGCCCGTTGCGGGAAATCGGTGATCAGTCCCTCGACCCCGGCTGCGAGAAACCTCCGCATGTCCTCTTCCTCGTTCACGGTAAACAGGTTCACTGTTAACCCTGCTCGTACCGCAGCACGGATCTCGTCCTCGCTGATCAGGGTGCTGCGTGCATTGTAGGTTTTAAATTCACGCGCTCCCCAGTCAAGGGGTTCGCATTCAGAATAGCCGATCAGGGCTTGGATCTCGATGCGGGGATTTCTCTCCCGGACCTCCTTGAGCCAGGGTTGATGAAAGGAGGAGATGATAACCCGCTCGTTGACGATCTTAAGGCGGTCTATGAGCGTAAGCACCTGTTCGACCACCGGGAATTCTTCGAGCGGTGCGGGGAGGCGCTTGAGCTCGAGGTTGACACAGAATCCCGCCTCCTGGGTGAAGATGAGCGCCTCCTCAACGGTGGGGATTTTCTCGCTTGCGAACGCTACGAGCTGTTCCTGTTTCACCGCCCCAGATGCAATCTGGCCGAAGGGATCGGTGTTCACGAACCAGGACCCGGCATCCAGTGTTTTGATCTCTTCGAGGAGAAAGGAGGAGAAGGTCCAGGGCGATCTGCCGGGGAAACGCTCCCGTGCATCCGTAGTGCGCACCAAGGAGTCGTCGTGGAAGAGGATGAGATATCCGTCACGGGTGAGGGCAACATCGGTCTCCCACAGGTCGGCACCCACCTCCAACGCTCTCTGGGCAGCAGCAATGGTGTTTTCAGGGGCAAGGCTGCGGGCCCCCCGATGTGCAATGTTCAAAGCCATGGAAGATCCTCTGGTGAAGGGCAGGCTCTTTTTGCTGGAAAGGCACTGGAGATGCCGATGTGCTGTTGATTCGGGATCACAGAACTCATCACAACGTCCACTCCAGGCCCATTTCCAGCAGCTTTCCCCTGGTTGGATTGCCTGACTGCAGGTCCCAGCCCATCAGGGAATAGTACATGTCGCGCATTTCTGCCAGAGCTTCCTTTGAAACGCGCCGCCCCTGTGATGGGCCATCGGGCAGTGGTTCTGCGAGCCTGGAGGGAAGCGAGTCGTGTTCACGGCCAAACCCCCGTTTCGCATTGAACTGACGCATCATGTTGATCCTGCGTTCCCCCACCTTCATGAGTTCCCACAGGGTCGTGTTCCATCCCACGGTCGAAAGCAGGAGGGCATCAAGGTCCCGGTAGGAGAACAGGTTGCCGCACCCCCAGCAGAACATGCACAGGCACAGGGTATCGAGCATGCTGTAGAAATACTGGGAGTACACGCTCATGCGCACCTTGTTCAGGCCGGTGGATGCGGAGTCTCCCTCCCCGAGGATGCCGAGACCCCAGCTCAGGTCACCCGGTTTTGCCAGGAGCCAGTCATGCTCCGACGACATGTGGTCCGCTCCGATGGGACAGACAGCGTAGATAAGTGCCTGGCTGGGTTTGACCTGGGTCATGTGTGCTGCGAGCCCGTGATTCTTCACGTGCATGGCAAAGGCCCTGGTCTCTTCGCCAAAGTGCTGGACAGCGGCTTCAAATCCCTCTGCAAGCACATCGCCGATGCCATCGCGCAGGGCAACCTTTTCGATGAGCCACAAGAGGCCTTCAGCATCACCAAACCTCAGTGATCGACCCTCGGCGGCTTCCGGGGGGATGAGGCCATGTTCCATGGACTCGAAAACATAGGCCGCCAGGCCGCCCATGGTGATGGTATCCAACCCGTAGGAGTTGCACAGCTCGTTCGCCTTCGCTACCGCCACGGCATCGGTGATATCCAGGTTGGAGCCCAGCAGCCCGAGGGTTTCGAACTCGGGTCCTCCCATCCTGTCGGTAACAAGGTAGGGTTTTTCCGCCCTGACCTTTTTCCGGCATCCCACGACACAGGCATAGCAGGTGGTTTGCCCTGCGCCGATGATCGGTTGGAAGGTCTGGCCGGAAAGGGCTTTGTAGTCTTCGTGAAATCCCCGGGTGTAGTTGTGGGTGGAGAGATTTCCCGCCTCGGCCTGGAAGGCGAGCACCCCTGGTGTGCCGTACTTGTGCAAGGTTGTGGGAAAGCCGGCACCGGGGAGTCTCTGGGCTGCCATGCGGGCGAGCTCCTTGAGCCCATCGGAATCGGCGAACTGGACCTTGTTCGTGCCGCGCACCACGAGAGCTCGGAGGTTCTTGCTGCCGAACACAGCGCCGATACCGGTTCGGCCGGCAACATCGTGCAGATCTGCCATCAGGCAGGAAAAGCGTACACGTCTCTCCCCAGCCGGACCGCACTGCAGGATACAGATTTTTCTGCCGCCGATCTCCGAGGAGAGCAGTTCATGAACCTCGAGCACAGAGCGGCCCCACAGGTGGGAGGCATCCCTGATCTCCACGGTAGCGTCGTCCACCAGGAGGTACGAGGGCGCAGGTGCCTTTCCCGTGACAATAATGGCATCGTAGCCCGCACGCTTGATCATGGGGCCGAGTTCTCCCCCGGCCTGCGAGTCCGCAACAGCTCCTGTTTCCGGGGACAACGACGTAAAGCAGCAGCGGCTGACTCCGCTCACCGCAGCACCGGTGGGAACGCCCGGGACGATGGTGATGAGGTTGTGTTCAGAAAAGGCATCAGTTTCCCGGGTGGTTTCCCTGAGCAGGAAATAGGTGCCGATGGCCCCACCCCCCATGTAGGTGCGGTAGAAATCCTCTCCCGGGTGTTCTCTGCTGATGGTGCCTGAGGTCAAGTCCACCCGCAGGATGGTTCCTGTATAACCCGTGGGCATCACCGCTCCCTTCAGAAGGTATCGGATGAATGGTTCACGGCATGGGGCGAACCGTGCTCATGCCGCGAACCGCGAACCTTCTCTGTGGATTTGTGTGTACACCTTCTCCTACCCGCTCGTGGTTTCATACGCCTGGCGCAGCAGCATCAAAAGATCGTCCCTGGTACACGGACGCGGATTGGTCAGGTGGCAAGAATCCTCGAAGGCTTTGTCGCTCAGGAGCGTCAGGTCGCTTTCAGCAACACCTGCTGCGGCAAGGCTGCCCGGAATACCGATGCAGCTCATGAGGTCCTCAACCGCCGAGATTGCAGTCTGGGCCGCCTCGAGATCCGTCATCCCGAAGGTGGAGATGCCGAAGCACCTGGCAACCACGGCATACTCCTTTGCCGAGGCCGTGACATTGAACCTCATGACAGGGACCAGGCACAGGGCGTTGGCCAAACCATGCTGCATCCCGCACACACTCGACAGGGCATGGGCGAGGGAGTGGGCAGTGCCCAGGTCTTTCTGGAATGCGACGGCCCCCATGAGTGCAGCCATCATCATGTGTCCCCGCGCCTCGAGATCATCCGGGTTCCTTGCCGCACGCTCAAGATACCTCGCCACAAACTCGATGGCTTTTTCGGCAATGGCATCGCACATGGGGTGGAATTCTTTGACGGTCAGGGCCTCGATATTGTGGGTCAGTGCATCAATACCTGTATAGGCTGTAAGGGCGGGGGGCAATCCCACGGTGAGGCTGGGGTCGAGGAGTGCTATGCTCGGCATCATCAGGGGATTGCACACCATGTATTTGCGGCCCAGGGTTTTTGACGTGATGACAGAGCACCTGCCAACCTCGCTGCCGGTTCCCGAGGTGGTGGGAATGGCAACGACCGGGGGGAGGGGTCCTCTGATCGTTACGTGTCCGCCGGTATGGATTGCATACTCGAGAAGATCGCCATGATTCACGGCCAGCACCGATACAACCTTGGCAACATCGAGGGGACTCCCGCCTCCTAGGCCGACCACGCAGTCACATCCCCCAGAGCGGAAGGCCTCCAGAGCTGAGGCAACATCTCCATCACAGGGGTTGGCACCCACATCACCGAACACGGTATACGACAGCCCCGCCTTTACCAGAAGAGACTCGAGAGCGGCACAGATGCCCGACTCTCTCAGGCCACGATCGGTCACCACAAGGGGTGTTTTCATGCCGAGGGTGTCGAGGTGTCCGGGCAGCCCCTTCAGGGCATTTACCCCGAAAAAGATCTCGGTGGGAAAAGTGAAGTGACTGATTGTCTCGAACATGGCGAATTCCTTTCCTGGAATTCAGATATCTGGTGCTTGGTGCACCCAATGAGCACATGCTACACCAGAATGCCCCGTTCCTTGCAACAGGAAATTTTATGGTTACGGAATAACAAAGGCTGAACCAATAAGTAGGATGAGTTTCAGGGGCGTACCCACGGAGATGGTCGTTCGCGAATGATGGAAGGGAGATCTCTTTGCTCACCTCCCTTTTCCATGAGCGTTTTCCTGCCAGAGTATGTGATCTGGAAGAGCGCCTCGATGGGAGGGATGCAGAAAAGAGCTCATACTTGAGTTGTCATTCTGTCAATGCGATCCATCCGCAAGGTCATTCGTTTTGACAAAATGTACCAGACAAGACTCGCTTCTCGGGCATTTGTGACAATCTGTCACAAACGAGCTCTTCAGAATATTTATATAATAATGATATCAGCTAGTTAGAAACGAGCGCATCCTGGCACGCGCCTTGCCTTATACAAGACAGAAAGAAAAAACACACCTCGAAGGAGGAAAGACCAATGATGACACTCTGGATCGTAATCGGTGCACTGTTCATGGTAGGAATCGGGATCAGGTTCACCTACAGGGTACTGGGGCTCACCCCGGCAGAAGCCACTGCAGTGTTCGTCCTGGTTACCGCCCTGGTGGGCATCAACACCGCCCCGGCACGCCAGCTCCTCATGACTCTTTTCTAGATAGGACAGAGAACCCATGAAAGGAGGAACGGTCATGAAGCGCACAATACGAGACGTCATCAACCGTGAAGACAGGAACCGGGTATGCAGGATCAGCAGCTACAGCCTTGTGCTCGTGACCATGACCTTCCTCGGGCTCTACGGCGGTATGGAACTCGACAAGGCCCTGAACATGACCCCCAACTTCATGCTGGTGGGACTGGTTGCTGGCATCGCTCTCGGGTTCAAGGGATTCATCCAAGAGGTGGTCATCGAGAGAAAGGCGAAGAGGGCGTAAGCCGTGACAGCCTTCATATTAACGACAACAGGCATAGCCGCATTCCTCGCCATCACGTTCCGGTTTATCGGACGCACGATCAACCTCCCTGAACAGGCGGATACCAGGTAAGGGAAACCGAGTTCAACTCCACATAGTTTCCACCGAACGATCCACAAAAGAACCACGGCCTGAACCTTTGACTTTTCCGGTAACATCCTTATCATAGAAATCATTGCATTGTTTTTCACTGACGTTACAGGGCCATCCAATTACTGAAGCGCACGCTGACGTTGGGCGTTCGTACGGTGTCGGCTGGATGGGAAGGTATTTCTGCTTGAATGGTTTGACCAGCTGCATCCCATTGAAAGAAGATGCTTCATCCCGCCTTCGACAGGAAACCCGAAAAAGGAGAGTGGTATGAGCGATCATGTCACAACAGGTATGAACCAGGGGGCACCCATTATGGATGACGAAAAGGCAAGATCCTTGAAAACCATCACAACCGTTGTCTATGCACTTCAGGCAGCATCTTTTCTGCTGGGCATTACCTTCATCGTCGCAGTCATCATCAACTATGTTAAAAAGTCCGATGTGCAGGGCACGTGGCTTGAATCACATTTCCTTTGGCAGATACGCACATTCTGGTTTGGATTCCTCTGGTCTGTCTTTGGATTATTAACAGTCTTCATGATTGTCGGCTACTATGTTCTCATCGCTAATGCAATTTGGATTATCTATCGCATTGTCAAGGGCTGGTTGCGTCTTGCTGACAGCAGGGAAATGTATGTAACAGCCCAAGGTAATTATCTGAAAGGATGATACTCTGGTAAAACGGGGGAGTATAAAGGCGAGGCCCGACTAAGGTTCCCTCTGGAGGTGGCCATGAGTACAGTGTCTGTGACAGAACAATATTCTCTGATCCTGATCCGTATGGGCGTTTTTTTGTTCCTGCTGGGTCTGTTCACGGGCCTGCTTGTTCCCAGTCTTGCAAATCCCAGGATGGGCCTTTCGAGCCATGTTGAGGGGGTAATGAATGGAATGCTGCTCATCATCATGGGTCTCATCTGGTCCAGGCTTCGCCTGCCTGATCGAGCCATCAAGACTGCTGGCTGGCTTCTCGTCTTTGGGGCCTATGCCAACTGGGTCATGACGCTCATTGCCGCTGTATGGGCTGCAGGAGGTTCCATGATGCCCATTGCCTCCATGGGCCAGATGGGAACACGTGTCCAGGAGATGATCATCGGCATCCTTGCTGTCTCTCTTGCCCTTGCCCTTCTGTCGGGCATCGTTCTCGTCCTGATTGGTCTGCGTGGAGGGAATCATCCGGTCATCCGATCCCGGCACTAAGATATAAGGCCACTCCATGGCATCATATCTGGGAACAAGATGTTGCGTGTTCAGGCAGTTCCAAATCAAGGTGAAATCTCGGTAAACTCCAGTTATATGGGCAAGGTAAGATTCTCTTGTTGCTTTCCGTTATTATCGGAGAAGAGAATGTACAGACAATCGGGGAGTTGAATTCAAAATTCAGGATCTGACTCCGCAATCGGGATTGTCTTCGCCAAAATCCCGCAGCAGGCTCTTTACTACTTCTTCTTTTGGAAGAGAAGTATTTTCCTGTGATTTGATGGACTGATAGGCGGCAAAAAGTGGTGAAGGTCCAATCTCCGAAGCAAAATACCCTGCACCCTGGTTCCATACAAACAGAGTGAACAGCTCATCCAACTCTGAAACAGTTGTGCCGGCTGCATACGCTTTGATCAGTTCTCTTGTCGCTTGTCTGATTCGACCGGCGCCAACAGTGTTTGAGAGAGACAGCAGGTATTTTGTTCTCTGATCAATGGCCGGATTGTTGCTGCCCCAAACAAGTTTCCAGAAATTAGCGACAATATGTGAAAGAGCGCTGTCGATGTTCTTGAAATTTATCAGTGCCAGTGGTCGCAACGGTGGAGAGAATTTCTTCATACCCTGTCGTCTCCTTTTATTGTCCCCTTCGGGGAATGGGAGAAAAACCCTCGCCTTCAGGCGAAGACTTTAGTAGGCTTGCGGTATGGAGCACTACCGGAAGTCGAGCCACACAGTATACGATATCAAGT